>CALMEG010000158.1 GCA_937863185.1 uncultured Paracoccaceae bacterium
ACAGATTAGGTCGGTATCGGATAAAGGCAACGGGTTTTCTTGCCGGAATATCCACCATGGTTAAGCGGAACGTTCTACTAATATTATGATTTTACGATATATTTAGTCATCATTAGATTGCGCGGTCTGACGTTTTCGTACTAGAACTCCCTTGTCGGCCAGGATGGCAGGACCCGAATAGAGTTTCACGTGTGGTGCTTGGGGAAGCGCGTGGGGTGATGAAGGGTCCTGGCAGGGGTGCCGGGGCCCTTCGCTTTTGTCAGGGCTCGACGCCCCCCAACTCGCAGACGATCCGCCATTCCTCCTCGGTCACCGGCTGCACCGAAAGGCGCATGCTTTTAACCAGGGCCATCTCTTGCAGGCGCGGATCGGCCTTTACCTCGGCCAGCGTCACGGGGCGGACCAGCGGGCGCAGCGCGCGGATATCCACGCAGTCCCAACGCGGATCATCGGTCGTGCTGTCGGGGTGGCTTTCGGCGCAGACCTCGACGATGCCGACGATCTCCTTGCCGATATTCGAGTGATAGAAGAAGCCCTGATCCCCGATCTTCATCGCGCGCATGTTGTTGCGGGCCAGATAGTTGCGCACGCCGTTCCATTCCTCGCCCGCATCGCCCCTGGCGACCTGCATGTCCCAGCCCCAGACATCGGGCTCGGACTTGAAAAGCCATTTCGCCATCAGCCGATCACCTTCTTCCATTCCGTCACCGTGACCGATTCGAACAGCCCGGCCTTTGCATAGGGGTCGTTCTCGGCCCAGCCATGGGCGGCAGCAAGGCTGTCGGCCTCGATGATCACAAGCGATCCGCACATCGCCCCCTCTTCAAGGAACGGGCCGGCCATGGCGACGTTTCCGGTCTGCGCGATATAATCGAGATGCGCGGCGCGGGTGTCGAGGCGGGTTTGCAGATGGCCGGGCCGGTCCCGGCAGATGATTGCGAAAAGCATGCTCACTCCTGTTTCAATGGGCGCGAAAGAAGGGCCTGGACGGCCTCGGCGATGGTGATGCGGCGGTCGACAAGGGCGGCGACCATCTGCGCCACGGGCAGATCGAGGCCGCGTCGCGCCGCCATCGCGGCAACGGCCTTCGAGGTGGCCGCCCCCTCGACCGTGGTGGCGGTGTCGAAGGCCTCGCCCGCGCCCAGCGCGTGGCCAAAGCGGAAGTTGCGCGACTGCATCGAGGTGCAGGTCAGCACCAGGTCGCCCAGCCCCGAAAGGCCCGCCAGCGTGTCGGGTTGTGCGCCAAGCGCGATGGCCAGGCGGTTCATCTCGGCAAAGCCGCGCGTCATCAGCGCGGCGCGCGCCGAATCCCCAAGGCCCGCGCCGATCACGACACCCGCCGCGATGGCGATGACGTTCTTCAGCGCGCCGCCCAGCTCGGCCCCGATCGTGTCGGTGGTGCGGTAAAGCCGCAGGCTCGGGGTCGACAGAAGGGCCTGAAGCGCCGCGGCATCCTCGCGGCAGGCAAGGGTCAGCGCGGTGGGCAGGCCGCGCGCGATATCGGCGGCGAAGCTGGGGCCGGTCAGGATGGCGGCGCGCGCGTCCGGGCAGGCCTCGGCCATCAGGGCGACGGGGCCCTGCCCGGTGGCAAGGTCGATCCCCTTCGAGCAGGCGACAAGCGTCTTGCCCGACAAAAGCGGCGCATGCGTGCCCAGAAAGGCCGCCATCTGCTGCATGGGCATCGCCAGAAGGATCACCCCGGCCGTGCAGGCCACCCCGATTTCGGCTGTAACAGAGACGTTTTCGGGCAGATCGACGCCCGGAAGGCGGGCGGTGTTGCGGCGGGTCTCCCGCATGGCGCGCACCTGGGCCGGATCGCGCGCCCAAAGCGTCACGGGGCCGTTCTGCGCAAGGCTGACTGCCAGCGCCGTGCCGAAGGCGCCCGCGCCAAGAACCGCGATGCTCATGCCTTGGCCCCCTTCTTTCCCGATCCCAGCAGCGCCGGGGCGTCCTGATCCAGCGGCCAGCGGGGCCGCGCCCAAAGATCCATGCCGTCACGATGGCCAAGGCGGAACCGCTCGATCCCCGCCCAGGCGATCATCGCGGCATTGTCGGTGCAAAGCGCAAGCGGCGGGGCGACGAACCGGGCACCATGCCGCGATGCAACGTCCTCCAGCGCGCCGCGGATCGCGCGGTTCGCCGCCACGCCTCCGGCCACGGCAAAGGCCGGGTGCGGCGGATCGCAGGCCAGATAGTCGACAAGGGCGCGGCGCGATTTCTCGGCCAGAACGTCGCGGATCGCGGCCTGGAACCCGGCGCAAAGATCGGCGCGTCTCCCGCGCGGCAGGCCGCCATGTTCGGCCACCACGGCATCGCGCGCGCGCAGCAGGGCCGTTTTCAGGCCCGAGAAGGACATGTCGCATCCCGGCCGGTCTAGAAGCGGGCGGGGAAAGGCGAAGCGGGCGGCATCGCCGGCGCCGGCCTCGGCCTCGACGGCGGGGCCGCCGGGCTGGGGCAGGCCAAGAAGCTTCGCGGTCTTGTCGAAGGCCTCGCCCGGGGCATCGTCGATCGTGCCGCCCAGACGGGTAAAGCTTTCGGGCCCGCGGACGATCAGGAACTGGCAATGCCCGCCCGAAACCAGCAGCATCAGATAGGGAAATTCCAGCCCGTCGGTCAGGCGCGGGGTCAGCGCATGCCCGGCAAGGTGATTGACGCCCACCAGGGGCAGGCCCGCCCCCGCGGCGATGCCCTTGGCGCACATCACGCCCGACATGACCCCCCCGATCAGGCCGGGTCCGGCCGTCACGGCCACTCCGTCAAGATCGCCGAACCCGATATCGGCCCGCGCCATCGCCTCTTCGACGCAAAGATCGAGCTTTTCGGCATGCGCCCGCGCCGCGATTTCGGGAACGACGCCGCCGAAATCGGCATGCAGCTCGGTCTGCCCCGCGACGACCGAGGCCAGGATCGCGGCCGCGCCCCCGTCCGCGCGCACGATCGCGGCCGCGGTGTCATCGCAGCTTGATTCGATGCCAAGAAATGTAAGGCTCTTCGTCATGATGCTCAGGTTGCATGGCCGTGTCTTCGCAGGTAACACCGGGATACCGAGTGCACAATCCCGGGGTTGTCCGTGCCCGACCAGCGTCCACCCCTTCTTCTGACCCGCCCGAGGGCCGCCTCGGAGCGATTCGCCACCGAGTTCCGGGCGCGGTTCGGCAAGGACTGGCCTGTCACCATCGCCCCCCTGATCGAGATAGCGGCGCTTCCCGCAGCCGTCCCGAAGGCGGATGCGGTGATCTTCACCTCGGAAAACGCGGTTGCGCCATTTGTCGCGGTTTCGCCCCCCGCAGGACGGCGGGCCTATTGCGTGGGCGGGCGCACCGGCAAGGTGGCCGGCGCCGCGGGGTTCGAGGTGATCTCGGGTCCGGGGGATGCCGTGCGCCTTTTGCCGCTGATCCTTGCCCATCACAGGGCGGGCAGCCTGGTGCATGCGCGCGGGCGCCATATCGCCGCGCCGCTTGCGGATCAGCTAAATTCCGCCGGAATAGAGACGTTTGAAGCGGTGGTCTACGAACAGCGCGACCAGCCCCTTGCGGCGCGGGCGGCGGTGCTTTTGCACGGGACGGGGCCGGTTCTGGTGCCGCTTTTCTCGCCGCGCAGCGCGGCGCTTTTTGCCGGGTTTGCGCAGGATTCCTCGGCCGAACTGCTGCTTGCTCCGATCAGCGCGGCCGCGGCGGCCCCCTGCGCGAACCTGCCCCGCGCCGCCCTTGAGCAGGCCGAACGGCCCGAGGCGGCCTCGGTGCTGGATGCGCTGGCGCGGCATCTGCAAAAAAGGGTTACGGGTTGAGTGGTTAGCCCCGGCTCATTAGATTGATCTCAGAGTGCCCGTTGCACCCGTATGTAAGGAGGAACCGCCGTGGCCAAACCGAAGACACCGAAATCGGCAGCAACGGAAGACACGGCAGATCAAATAGAAGATCAGGTAGCGGCAACACAGGCCGAAAGCGACAGGCAGGACCCGGCCCCCGATATGGCCGATCCCGTCGCGGCGGCCGAGCCTGCGCGGAAAGAACCGGCCGAGGTGGCCAAAGCCCCTGACAGCAAGGCGAAACCCAAGGATCCCAAGCCCGCAGACGTGCCGAAGCGGCCCGAACCGGCCGTAAGCAAGGCACCGGCTGCCGCGCCCGCACGCCGCAAGGGCGGCTTCGTGCCGATGGTTCTGGGGGGCATCGTCGCCGCCGGGATCGGGGCGGGGGCGACGATCTATCTGTTGCCGAAACTCCCGCCCGAATGGCTTCCGGTTTCTCAGACGCCACAGGTCGACGAGGCCGCCCTGCGGGAGGCGATCGACACCCAGGGCGCGCGGCTTGAGGCGTTGGGGAATGAACTGACCGCGCTTCGGGGCGCGGCGCCCGCTGCATCCGATCTTCAGGCCGCGCTGGCCGAACTGCGCCAGACCTCCGACGGGCTTGCGGCGGTGCAGACGCGCCTTGCCACGCTGGAAAGCCGCCCGGCGGAAGGCGGCGGCGCCCCCTCTGCCGCACTTGAGGCCCTTCAGCGCGACATGGAAGAGATGCGCGCCACGCTGGAGCAAAGCCGCAACGCCGGCGATACTACGCAGGAACAGATTGCTGCCGCCGCCGAGCAGGCCGCCGCACGCATTGCCGAGGCCGAGCAAGAGGCTGCCCAGTTGCGCCAGGAGGCCGATGCCGCCGCCCGCCGCGCCATGGCCCAGGCCGCCGTGGCCCGCCTTGCCGCTGCCGTCGAAAGCGGCATTCCGGCCGCCCCGGCGCTTGGTGATCTTCAGGCCGCGGGCGTCACGATTCCCGCGGAATTGCAGGGCGACATCCCCAGCCTTGCCAGTCTGCGCAGCAGCTTTCCCGAGGCGGCGCGCGCCGCCCTTGCCGCCGCGCGCAAGGCGACGGCCGGCGAAGGCACGATGGACCGGATCGGCGCCTTCCTTCTGGCGCAGACCGGCGCGCGCTCGCTTGAGCCGCGCGAAGGGGCGGACCCCGATGCGATCCTGTCGCGCGCCGAAGCGGCGCTGGAAGGGGGCGATCTGGAAACCGTCCTGACCGAGATCGCCGCCCTTCCCGAGGCCGGACAAGCCGCGCTTTCCGATTGGGTCGCGCTGGCCGAGCAGCGCCTGGCCGCAACCAACGCGCTCGGGGCCCTGGCCCAGAGCCTGAACTGAGGAGACCGCGATGCTCTGGTCCTTTATCAAGGTTGCCCTGTTTCTCGTCATCATCGCGGCGCTGACCCTTGGCGCCACTCACCTGGCCGACAGCGGCGAGGGGATCCGTATCGCCTTTGCCGGGATGGAGCTGACGCTTGGCCCGTTGCAGGCGGTGATCGGGGCGCTCTTGCTGCTTTGTGCGCTTTGGCTGGTGATGCGGCTGGTCGGGCTTCTTGTGGCGTTCCTGCGGTTTCTCAACGGCGACGAAACCGCGATTAGCCGCTATTTCGACCGCAACCGTGAACGTAAGGGCTATGAGGCGCTGGCCGACGGGATGCTGGCCGTTGCCTCGGGTGAGGGGCGGCTGGCGCTGTCCAAGGCCTCGCGTGCCGAGCGGTTCCTGTCGCGTCCGGAACTTACCACGCTTCTGAGTGCGCAGGCCGCCGAACTGGCCGGCGATACCCGCAAGGCGACCGAGGCCTACAAGCGCCTTCTGGGCGATGACCGGACCCGGTTCGTCGGTGTGCGCGGGCTGATGAAGCAGAAGCTGGCCGAGGGCGATACCGATACCGCGATGAAACTGGCCGAGAAGGCCTTTGCGCTGAAGCCCAGGCATGAAGAGGTGCAGGACGTGCTGCTGAAGCTTCAGGCCGACAAGGGTGACTGGAAAGGCGCGCGCGACGTGCTGAACGCCAAAGCGCGGCAGGGGCTTTTGCCGCGCGATGTCTACCGGCGCCGCGATGCGGTTCTGGCGCTGCAAGAGGCGAAAGGCATTCTGGACGAAGGCGCCAGCGTCGAGGCGCGCGAAGCCGCGATCGCGGTCAACAAATCCTCGCCCGATCTGATTCCGGCCGCGGTGATGGCCGCGCGCGCCTATATCGAAAAGGGCAGTCCGCGCTATGCCGCGCGCCTGATCCAGAAGGCATGGGAGGCGCAGCCGCATCCCGAACTGGCCACCGTCTTCGCCGAGATCGCGCCCGAGGAAAGCCCTGCCGACCGGCTGCGCCGTTTCGCGCCGCTTCTCAAGATCCACCCCGAGCATGAGGAAACCCGCCTGCTGCGCGCCGAGCTGAACATCGCGGCCGAGGATTTCCCGGGCGCCCGCCGCGCGCTTGGCGATGTGATCGAGACCCATCCCACGCAGCGCTCGCTTGCGATCATGGCGGCGGTCGAACGCGGCGAGGGTGCCGATGATGCGGTGGTGCGCGGCTGGCTGGCGCGGGCGCTGACGGCAAGCCGCGGTCCGCAATGGTGCTGCGACAAATGCCAGAACATCCAGGCAAGCTGGGGTCCGGTCTGCGACAACTGTGCCGGTTTCGACACGCTGAGCTGGCGCGAGCCCGCGCAGACCGCGGCCCCCCTGCCGCACGGGGCCGAGATGCTGCCCCTGATCGTCGGCCGTCCCACCCCTGAACCCGAACCGGAACCCGACCCCGAAACCGCCGAAGAGATCCTGGAGGCAGAGCTGAACGAAGACCCGATGGCCGAACCCGACGCGGTTCTGGCGGCCCGAGGGGCGAAGCCGGAAAATTAGGGCTACACATCCCGCATCGGGCATGCTAATCGGCGCGCCACCGGGCCGGTGTAGCTCAGCTGGTAGAGCACGTCATTCGTAATGATGGGGTCGGGGGTTCGAGTCCCTTCACCGGCACCACCATCAAAACAAGCGGTTAGTGTCCTGATCGGCGCTGACCGCTTTGTTTTTTTGGGCCACTCCGCGCAGATTGCAATGCCATGGACGAAGGCGGATCGGTCGCGGGGCTGTCTGGTCACCGAACCTCCTCAGATCTGGGATTTCAGCCAGTCCACGAATATCCGCGCGGCGGGTCCGACCGGCCCGGGCGGTCGCACGATATAATAGCCGAGGCTTTCGTCGCGGATCTCGTGGATTTTAACAAGCCAGCCGTTGCGGATATCCTCATCCACAAGCGCCGCGCTTTCCAGATGCAGGCCAAGCCCTTCGCGTGCGGCGGAAAGTGCCAGTTCCTCATTCGGAAAATCGGTGAACCTGAGCGCGGCCGGTTGCAGCCCGATCGATTCCAGCAGCTGCATCTGTTCGGGCCAGTCGCCCTCGCGCACCCAGGGAAGCATCGACATCTCGCGCAGCGACAGGCTGCGGCGCCCGCCAAGCAGTTCCGGGGCGCCGACCACGATCTGCGGCGCCTCGACCAGAAATTCCGAGATCACGCCGGGCCATTTGCCGTCGCCGAAACGGATGCCCAGTGCCGCGCCGGCCTCGCGCAGGTCGACGATCCGGTGCTCGGGCAGAAGCGACAGGGGGATCTCGGGGTGGCGTTTCCAGAACCCCGCAAGCCGGGGCATCAGCCATTCGGCGGCAAAGGCCGGCGGCAGCGTCACCGATAACGGGCGGTCCGCGTTCTGGTCGCGCAGCGCCACGATCGCGTCCTGCATGGTGGCGAACCCCTCGGCCAGGGCCCGGGCCAGCCGCTCGCCCTCCGGCGTCAGTCGGATCCGGCGGCCGTCGCGCCAGACCAGCGGCAGGCGCGGATGCTGTCAAAAGGCGCGGCCATGCTGGGCCACGGCGGCATGGGTCACGTTCAACTGCCGCGCCGCCGCGCTGAAACCGCCTTCCTGCGCGGTGGCTGCAAAGGCCCGCAACGTCGAGAGAGAGGGCATCCGGCGCCAGTCGATCATGCCTATACGATAGCTCAGCTTACATGTTGCGCAAAATTACTGACTGGCAAGATGGCCGCTGTCAAACCAAATAGAGGCCACAACAAGAAGAAAGAAGGAGGATCGACCATGATCCGCATGCTAGCTGAAGTCATGACCATCGCAATCGGCGGTTATGCACCCCGCCCCGCCGGACGGGGCGAATACCGCCGCCGCTAAGGTGGTCAGGCGGTCATTTCCGCCAGAAGCGCATGGTGGCGCGCGGTATAATCCGCGCGCACCTCGGCCGGGGGACGCAGGCGGATCTCCAGCCCCCGGATCACCGCAGGGTCGGGCCTGCCGAACAGGCGATCCGCCTCGGCCGTGGAGAACCCTGCGATCTGCTCGGCCTCGAGCCGCGCCGAGATGATGTCCGCGACCTTGATCGCCTTCTTGATCGGCGCGGGCAGGGCGGCCGGCAAGCCGAAGCGCAGATGCACCGCCGCGCAAAGGCGGGTGTCAAGCTCTTCATAGCCTGATCCGATGGTGGCCTTGACCGGGCTGATCATGTCGCCCAACACATATTCGGGCGCGTCGTGCAACAGCGCCGCCAGCCGCCAGCGGGCGCCGATGCCGGGGTTCTGGCGGGCGAAGATCTCTTCGACCAGAAGCGAGTGTTCGGCCACCGAATAGGCCCAGTCCCCCAGCGTCTGGCCATTCCAGCGGGCCACGAAGGCAAGGCCGTGGGCGATGTCCTCGATCTCGATATCCATCGGCGTGGGGTCCAGCAGGTCAAGCCTGCGGCCCGACAGCATTCTTTGCCACGCGCGCTTCATTGCCACCTTTGCCACCTCTGCTGACCGGCCCGGCACAGAGCTATCCAAACCCGCCGGTGCTGTAAACGCGGATGCACGCCGCCCGCATCGGGAAGGCGCGCGGCAGACAGATTGTCCTTTTGCCCGGTGAAGTGCTAGAACCCGCCAAATTCAGTATTCAGGAGCTTGGTATGGCCGATTACATCATCAAGGATATCGCTTTGGCCGATTACGGCCGCAAAGAGCTCGACATCGCGGAAACCGAGATGCCGGGCCTGATGGCGCTGCGCGAGGAATATGGCCAGTCCGCCCCCCTGAAGGGCGCGCGGATCGCGGGATCGCTGCACATGACGGTGCAGACCGCCGTCCTGATCGAAACGCTTCGCGCGCTTGGGGCGGATGTCCGCTGGGCCTCGTGCAACATCTTCTCAACCCAGGATCACGCGGCGGCGGCGATCGCGGCGGGTGGCACGCCGGTCTTTGCGGTCAAGGGTGAAACCCTTGAGGAATACTGGGCCTATACCGACCGGATCTTCCAGTTCGGGGAAGGCACCTGCAACATGATCCTCGACGATGGCGGGGACGCGACGCTTTACATCCTTCTGGGCGCGCGGGTCGAAGCCGGGGAAACCGGCCTGATCGAGACGCCGACCTCGGAGGAAGAGGTCTGCCTGTTCAACCAGATCAAGAAGCGCCTTGCCGAAACCCCCGGCTGGTTCACCCGGCAGCGCGACGCGATCAAGGGCGTGTCCGAGGAAACCACCACCGGCGTGCACCGCCTTTACGACCTGCACAAGAAGGGCCTTCTGCCCTTCCCGGCGATCAACGTGAACGACTCTGTCACCAAGTCGAAATTC
>CALMEG010000159.1 GCA_937863185.1 uncultured Paracoccaceae bacterium
TCGCCGCCATAGATCCAGTCTTCGCGCAACGTCAGGCCCCGGCGACCAAGCGCCCGGGTGAACCCCCTCAGCCGCGCATCGGTCAGCACGTTGCCGCGCGGGCCGGTGACATGGCCGATACGTTCATGCCCCAGCCCTGCCAGATGCGCCACGGCCAGCTCGGCCCCGTGTTCGTTATCGACCCGGACATAGGGGATTCCGGTCTCCAGCCACTCGCAGGCGGAAATGATCGGCGGGCGGCCAAGGATGCGGCGGCTGTCCAGCGACAGCGCGGCATCGAACAGGATCAGCCCGTCCGCCACCCCGTTTCTGAGATAATGCTCCAGCCGTTGGTGCGGCTCGGAACCGAAGTGGGTGTCGGCAATCAGCGGGTAAAACCCCGGGGGCGTAAGGACCGACGAATTCCCCGCCATGATCTGGGAAAAGAACGGGTTGGCCAGGTTCGGCACCAGCGCGATCACGCTGCCGGTGCGCTGACGGCGCAGGTTGCTGGCAAGGTGGTTCACGCGATAGCCGGTTTGCTCGACCGCCTGCAAGACGGCGGTCTGAGTCGCCTCGGCCACCACGGAGGGGTTCGACAAGGTGCGGCTGACGGTGGCGGTGGAAACCCCCGCCGCCCTGGCAACATCCTGAATCGTGGCGATTTTGCGGTCCATGTCCGGCCTGTGCTGTTGGCCGGAGGATGGCCCAAAAAAAAGTTGTTGTAAACGTTTGCACCTTCTGCAAGCCTTTCATGCAAACGATTACACGCGCGGCCGGGATCGCCCGCGGAATCGCCACAGGGAGGAGAGCCTGTGAAGACAATCAAGGGGCCTGCGCTGTTTCTGGCGCAGTTCGCCGGTGACTCGGCGCCGTTCGACAGCTGGGATGGCATCACCCGATGGGCGGCCGATTGCGGCTATCTTGGCGTTCAGGTGCCGGGCTGGGACAAGCGCCTGTTCGATCTTGAGACCGCCGCCGCCTCGAAGGACTATTGCGACACGTTCAAGGGCCGGGCCGAAGAGAACGGCGTTGTCGTGACCGAGCTTTCCTCGCATCTGCAAGGCCAGCTTGTCGCGGTGCACCCGGCCTATGATCTGGCCTTCGACGGCTTTGCCGCGCCGCAGGTGCGCGGCAATCCGGCGGCCCGGCAGGAATGGGCGGTCGATCAGGTGCGCAAGACGCTGACGGCCTCGCGCAACATGGGGCTGGGGGCGATGGCCACGTTTTCGGGCGCGCTTGCCTGGCCCTATGTCTATCCCTGGCCGCAACGCCCCGCCGGGCTGATCGAGGCCGCTTTCGACACGCTTGCCGCCCGCTGGCGCCCGATCCTCAATCATGCCGAAGAGATGGGCGTGGATGTCTGCTACGAAATCCACCCCGGCGAGGATCTGCATGACGGGATCTCGTTCGAGATGTTCCTGGACCGGCTGGGCGGGCATGCGCGCTGCAACATGCTTTACGATCCCAGCCATTACGTCCTGCAATGCCTCGATTACCTCGACAATCTGGACATCTATGCCGAAAGGGTCCGGATGGTCCACGTCAAGGACGCCGAGTTCAACCCGACCGGGCGGCAGGGCGTCTATGGCGGCTATCAGGGCTGGGTGAACCGCGCGGGGCGCTTCCGCTCGCTTGGCGACGGGCAGGTGGATTTCGGGGCGATCTTCTCGAAGCTGGCCGCGATGGATTTCGACGGCTGGGCGGTGGTCGAATGGGAATGCGCCCTGAAGCACCCCGAGGACGGGGCGCGCGAAGGCGCGCGCTTCGTGCGCGACCATATCATCCGCGTGACCGATCATGCCTTCGACGATTTCGCCGCCGCGGGCACGGATGCCGCGCTCAACCGCCGAATGCTGGGGATCGACAGATGACGGGGGACGCGCCGATCCGGCTGGGAATGGTGGGCGGCGGCATCGGGGCCTTCATCGGGCAGGTGCACCGCATCGCCGCCCGCATCGACGGGCATTACACGCTGGTGGCGGGGGCGCTGTCCTCTGCGCCCGAGCGCGCACAGGCCTCGGGTCAGGCCCTCGGGCTGGCGCCCGGGCGGATCTATGACGATTTCGCCCGGATGGCCCGGCACGAGGCCCGCCGCAAGGACGGGATCGAGGCGGTG
>CALMEG010000160.1 GCA_937863185.1 uncultured Paracoccaceae bacterium
GTCGCGCACCACCGGAACCACAAGGCCCGAGGGCGTGCCCACGGCCACGCCCATATGGACGTAGTTCTTGTAGACCACGTCGCCGCCGTCGATCTCGGCGTTGACCTCGGGCACTTCCTTGAGTGCATGGCAGCAGGCCTTCACGAAGAAGGACATGAAGCCAAGCTTGACGCCGTGCTTCTTCTCGAACTGGGTCTTGTATTCGTCGCGCAGCGCCATGATGCCGGACATGTCGACCTCGTTATAGGTCGTGAGCATCGCGGCGGTGTTCTGCGCGTCCTTGAGGCGGCGGGCGATGGTGGCGCGCAGGCGCGTCATCTTCACGCGCTCTTCGCGGGCGGCGTCGTCGGCGCTGACCGGGCCACGCGGGGCGGCCACCGGCGCGGGGGCGGGCGATGCGGGCGCGGCCGCGGGGGCCGTCGCGGCACGGGCCACGTCTTCCTTCATGATGCGCCCGTCGCGGCCGGTGCCCTGCACCTGATCGGCACTGAGGCCGGCTTCGGCCATGGCCTTCTTGGCGGCCGGTGCGTTTTCGACATCGCGGCCGGCCTGTGCGGCCGGGGCCGCGGGCGTCGAGGCCGGGGCCTGCGACTGGGCGGGGGCGGCGACGCTGCCGGCCTTGCCCTCGGCCACCACGGCAAGTTTCGCGGTGGCATCGACGGTGGTGCCCTCGGGGGCGAGGATCTCGGTCAGGACGCCGGCAACGGGCGAGGGAACCTCGACCGAGACCTTGTCGGTTTCCAGCTCGCACAGCATTTCGTCCTGCGCGACGGTATCGCCCACCTTCTTGAACCAGGTGGAGACAGTCGCTTCCGCGACGCTTTCACCAAGAGAGGGAACCATTACATCAGTCATCTTGACCTCATTGGATTGCGGCGCGGCGGATTTTGCCGAATCTGCGCCATTCGTGTCTGATTTCTTGGCGGGGGCGTCGGCCCCTGCCTCGGTGATCTGTGCCAGAAGGGCGTTGACGCCCACGGTCGTGCCTTCGGCCGCGACGATCTCAACCAGCGTGCCGGCTGCGGGCGAGGGAACCTCGACCGTGACCTTGTCGGTCTCCAGCTCGCACAGCATCTCGTCGACGGCGACGGTGTCGCCCGGCTTCTTGAACCAGGTCGCCACCGTGGCTTCCGACACGCTTTCGCCCAGTGTGGGAACGCGGACTTCGAGTGCCATCTCAGCCCTCCAGAGCGTCGTTGACCAGCGCGTCCTGCTCGGCCTTGTGGCGCGAGGCAAGGCCCGTCGCCGGAGAAGCCGAGGCAGCCCGGCCCGCATAGCGCGCGCGGGGGCTTTTCGCTTCGATCTTGTTCAGAACCCATTCGAGATTGGGTTCCACGAAGCTCCAGGCGCCCTGGTTCTTCGGTTCTTCCTGGCACCAGATCACTTCGGCGTTCTTGAAGCGCGACAGTTCCTTGACCATCGAATGGGCCGGGAAGGGGTAGAACTGCTCAAGCCGCAGCAGGTAGACATCGGTCAGGCCGCGCTTGTCGCGCTCGGCCAGCAGGTCGTAATAGACCTTGCCCGAGCAGATCACGACGCGCTTGATCCTGGCGTCCGAGGCCAGTTTCAGTTCGGACCTGCCGTCCTGCGCGTCATCCCACATCACGCGGCGGAAGAACGACCCGGTGGTGAAGTCCTCTGACCTGGAGGTGCAGAGCGGATGGCGCAGAAGCGATTTCGGCGTCATCAGGATCAGCGGCTTGCGGAAGTTGCGGTGGATCTGGCGGCGCAGGATGTGGAAGTAGTTCGCCGGGGTCGAGCAGTTCGCCACGATCCAGTTATCCTCGGCCGAGTTTTGCAGGAAACGCTCCAACCGGGCCGAGCTGTGCTCGGGGCCCTGGCCCTCGAACCCGTGCGGCAGCAGGCAGACAAGGCCCGACATGCGCAGCCATTTCCGCTCGCCCGAGTTGATGAACTGGTCGAACATGATCTGCGCGCCGTTGGCGAAATCGCCGAACTGCGCTTCCCACATGACAAGCGCGTTGGGTTCGGCCAGCGAATAGCCGTATTCAAACCCGAGCACGGCATATTCCGACAGCATCGAGTCGATCACCTCATAGCGCGACTGCCCCGCGCGGATGTGGTTGAGCGGATAGTAGCGCTCTTCCGTGGTCTGGTCGATCAGGCCGGAATGGCGCTGCGAGAAGGTGCCGCGCGTGCAGTCCTGACCGGACAGGCGCACCGGAACGCCCTCGACGGCAAGCGATCCGAAGGCAAGCGCCTCGGCCGTGGCCCAATCGAAGCCCGCGCCGCTTTCGAACATCTTGGCTTTCGCCTCGAGCTGGCGGGCGACGGTCTTGTGCAGGTCGAAATCTTTTGGCGCCGAAGTCAGTGCTCGGCCAATATCGGCCATCGTTTCGGGGCTGATCGCGGTGGTGCCCGCATCATACTCCTCGCGCTCGCGGTCGAGATGCTTCCAGCGCCCGTCAAGCCAGTCGGCCTTGTTCGGCTTGAAGCTTTTCCCGGCTTCGAACTCTTCGTTCAGATGCGCCTGGAAGGCGGCCTTCATGTCCTCGATCTCGCCCTCGGGGATCAGCC
>CALMEG010000161.1 GCA_937863185.1 uncultured Paracoccaceae bacterium
GGCCTGTAGCTCAATGGTCAGAGCAGGGCGCTCATAACGCCTTGGTTGGGGGTTCGAGTCCCTCCGGGCCTACCATCCCCGCTCCGCATGGCGAAATCGCCACGGCCGCCGGGCGCCTAATGGCCGCCCATCCCCTTGCGGATGCGGCGCACCATCATCCAGACCGCGCCGATCACCGGCAGGGTCAGCATCGCCACCATCATCTCTTTCGACATGCCAAGCCGTGCCGCCAGCGGATAGGCCAGATAGCCCGCAAGGCTGACCGCGTAATAGCTGATCGCCACGACCGACAGCCCCTCGACCGTGTGTTGCAGGCGCAGTTGCAGGTCGGCCCGGCGATCCATGCTTTCCAGAAGCTTCTGGTTCTGCGCCGAGCGTTCGACATCGACCCGCGTGCGCAACAGCTCGCCCGCCCGCGCGGCGCGTTCCAGCATCGTGCGCAGCCGCGCCTCGGCCGATTTCACCGTGCGCATCGCCGGATCGTAGCGGCGCAGCATGAACTCGGAAAACATCTGCCGCCCCTCGAAGCGGCTTTCGCGCAGCGCCGCGATGCGCTGATGCACGATCGCCTCATAGGCGCCGGTCGCGCCGAAGCGGAAGGCATGGTTCACGGCAAGGCCCTCAAGCTCGGCCGAAATCGCCAGCAGCTCGTCCAGGCGGCCCTCCGCGGGGCGGCTTTCATCGCTCATCCCCGCGACAAGGGCCGAAAGCTGCGGATCGAGCGCGTTCAGGCGCTTGGTCAGCGCCCGCGCCCGCCCCAGCCCCAGCATCGACATCGCGCGATAGGTCTCGACCTCACAAAGCCGTTGCAGGATGCGGCCGATGCGACCGGCCCCGACCTCGGGGCGCACGAAGACCGCGAAACGCATCTGACCCGCGGCATCGATGCGGAAATCGCCCGCGATCACGGCCGAGCCGTCCAGAACCCACGCACAGGCAAGGCTTTCAGGCACGAACCATTCATCAAGCATCGGACCAAGCGCCTGCACATCCTCGGGCAAGATGTCGATGCGCACCGAAACGGCCGCGACACGCTTGCCCGGCGCATCCTCGATCCATTCGGCGGGAAAAAGCTCGGTCTCGGCCGGATCGAAGGGGCGCGCCGAAACGCCCGGCGCATGGGCAAGATAGGTGGTGAATTCGGTATGGCTTTCCCAACGCAGCGTGTGCCGCCCGATGCGCCCGCTGTAATGGGTGACATCGGGCTGGGGCTGCGCCGCGCCGTGGCGTTCCAGCAGATCGCCCAGATGCGCGTGATCGGCGCTGCGGTCACGGTTGGCCGCGTCCAGCGGCTCCTTGATCGCCAGATAGACGGCATGGCTTGGCGCGGAAAGCTGCGGGAACGGCCGGGCGTGCAGCTCGTTCACAAGCGCATAGCGCAGCGGATGATCATCGACAGGGGGCATGGCGTCTATCCTGCTGGGTGAAGGGCCTGCATAGCGCAAACGCCCATCAAGTAAACATAAAAATCAAGCAAAACCCGATGGTTATCGGCATACCATTGTGCACAAAGCGCGCCTTCGCGCGCCCCGAACGCAAAGGCCCCCGCCGTTTCCGGCGGGGGCCTTGCAGTTGCGGTCGCGCCCGTTCACTCGATCATGGGGAGGAGGCTATCGACGGATTTCTTGGCGTCGCCGTAGAACATGCGGGTGTTGTCCTTGTAGAACAGCGGGTTCTCGATGCCGGAATAGCCGGTGCCCTGGCCGCGTTTGGAGACGAAGACCTGTTTCGCCTTCCACACCTCCAGCACCGGCATGCCGGCGATCGGGGAGTTCGGGTCTTCCTGCGCCGCCGGGTTCACGATGTCGTTCGAGCCGATGACGATG
>CALMEG010000162.1 GCA_937863185.1 uncultured Paracoccaceae bacterium
ATCGGGCGGGGCCAACCCCGGCGTGGAAGAGGGGCTTTTCCTGCCCAATTTCGCCCCCAAGGTGCCGCTGGTTCCCCGCCGCGACAGCCTGCGCGCGGAAAAGATCATGCAGGACCGCCTGTTCAAGAACCCCAAGGTCGAGATCCTGTGGAACCACACTGTCGAGGAGGTTCTGGGCAATACGGAACCACTTGGCGTGACCGGCGTGCGCACCCGCGACGTTACCACCGGCGCCGAGACCGTGGTGCCCTGCGACGGGTTCTTCGTGGCGATCGGCCACTCCCCGGCTTCCGAACTGGTAAAGGGCAAGCTCGATCTGCACGAGGGCGGTTATGTGAAGGTCGCACCGGGCTCGACCCGCACCTCGGTGCCGGGCGTCTTCGCCGCCGGCGATCTGACCGACGACACCTACCGCCAGGCCGTGACCAGCGCGGGCATGGGGTGCATGGCAGCCCTTGACGCCGAGCACTTCCTTGCCGCCGAGGCCTAGGCCCGGAACCGTTCCCCCATCTATCGGGCGGGCCGGAAAACACCCGGCCTGCGCAATCCGCCGGGCAAGGAATGAATTACCGCCGCGGTGCAGCGGCGCGGCATAACCGCCTTCTTTGCGGCTAAATCCCTTGTTTCGCTTGAATCCGGCCGCATTCACGGGCTAAGCCCCCGCGCAAGCGCGGCATCGTGGCCGCGTCATGTTCTTGGCAGAAAACGCAGGTCGAACGATGTCCCTCCCCAATCTTGCCCCGATCCCCGAGCTTTACGTCTCGTATGAATCCGCGCAGAAACTCAAGGCCGAGGCCGGCGATCTGCCCTCCTGGGATCTGACGCAGCGCCAGATCTGCGATCTGGAACTTCTGATGAACGGCGGCTTCTATCCGCTCAAGGGGTTCCTGTCGCAGGCCGATTACGACAGCGTCGTGAACACCATGCACCTCTCGGACGGTTCGCTCTGGCCGATGCCGATCACGCTTGATGTATCCGAGGCCTTCGCCGAAACGATCGAGCCCGGCCAGGACATCGCGCTGCGCGATCAGGAAGGCGTGATCCTTGCGATCCTGTCGGTCACCGACAAATGGGAGCCGAACAAGGCGCACGAGGCCGAGAAGGTCTTTGGCGCGGACGATCTGGCCCATCCGTCGGTGAACTATCTGCACAACACCGCAGGCAAGATCTATCTGGGTGGCCCGGTCACCGGCATCCAGCAACCCGTGCATTACGATTTCAAGGCCCGCCGCGACACGCCCAACGAATTGCGCGCCTATTTCCGCAAACTGGGCTGGCGCAAGGTCGTGGTCTTCCAGACCCGCAACCCGCTGCACCGCGCGCATCAGGAGTTGACCTTCCGCGCCGCGCGCGAGGCGCAGGCCAACCTGCTGATCCATCCCGTGGTCGGCATGACGAAACCGGGCGACGTGGACCATTTCACCCGCGTGCGCTGCTACGAGGCGGTGCTGGACAAATACCCCTCGTCCACCACGACGATGAGCCTGCTGAACCTTGCCATGCGCATGGCCGGCCCGCGCGAGGCCGTCTGGCACGGCCTGATCCGGCGCAATCACGGCTGCACCCACATGATCGTGGGGCGCGACCATGCCGGACCGGGCAAGAACAGCCAGGGCCAGGATTTCTACGGCCCCTATGACGCGCAAGAGCTGTTCTCGAAACACGCCGAAGAGATCGGCATCGAGATGGTGGACTTCAAGCACATGGTCTACGTGCAGGAAAAGGCGCAATATTATCCCGCCAATGAGGTGCCCGAGGGCTGCACCGTGCTGGATATTTCGGGCACCGAACTGCGCCGCCGCCTGCGCGAAGGCCTTGAGATCCCCGAATGGTTCAGCTTCCCCGAGGTGGTGACGGAACTGCGCCGCACCAGCCCGCCGCGCGCACAGCAAGGCTTTACCGTGTTCTTCACGGGCCTGTCGGGGTCGGGCAAGTCGACCATCGCCAACGCGCTCATGGTCAAGCTGATGGAGATGGGCGGCCGCCCGGTGACGCTGCTTGATGGCGATGTGGTGCGCAAGCATCTGTCCTCGGAGCTGGGCTTCTCAAAGGAGCACCGCGACATCAACATCAAGCGCATCGGCTATGTCGCCTCCGAGATCACCAAGAACGGCGGCATCGCGCTTTGCGCACCGATCGCGCCCTATACCGCGACCCGCCGGGCCGTGCGCGAGATGATCGAGCAATATGGCGCCTTCGTCGAAGTCCATGTGGCCACCAGCCTTGAGGAATGCGAACGCCGCGACCGCAAGGGCCTTTACAAGCTGGCGCGCGAGGGCAAGATCAAAGAGTTCACCGGCATCTCGGACCCCTATGAGGCGCCGGTCCAGGCCGAACTCGTGGTCGATACCGAGAATGTCGATGTCGATCACTGCGCCCATCAGGTCGTGCTGAAGCTGGAATCGATGGGGCTGATCCGGGCCTGATCGCGGCCCCCGCACCCGGAATGCGAAACGCCGCCCTCACGGGGGCGGCGTTTTCCTTTTGCGGATCATGTGGCGGGCCTGCGGCCTAGTGCACGTTCACCCCCGCCATGTCGTTCTCGCGCCCCAGGGCGAAGGCCATCCAGCGGTCCTTCACCAGCGCAAGCCTTTCGCCGCTGGCATCGTGCAGCGCGTAAAGCGTGTTCAGCCCCATCGCCTGCGAGCGGATCTCTTCGGGCAGATCGGCCACCGCCACGGGGCGGACATAGACGATCCGTTCACCAGCCTCGGGCGTGCCGAAATCGTATTTCGTATCCATCGCACATCTCCTTCATCAACCTAACGCCGCCGGATCGGGATGGTCTGCACGACCGGTTCGGGCTCTGCCCGTTGCAGGTCGATATGCAAAAGCCCGTTGGACAGCGCTGCCCCCGTCACCTCAATCCCCTCGGCCAGCACAAAACTGCGCTGGAAGGCCCGCGCCGCGATCCCGCGGTGCAGGAACACCCGTTCCGCCGCATCCTCGGCCTGGCGGCCGCGGATCACGAGGGCGCGGTTCTCCATGGTGATCGTCAGATCGGCATCCGAAAACCCCGCAACCGCAAGCGAGATGCGAAACGCATCGGGGCCGGATTGTTCGATATTGTAAGGCGGATAGGCATCCGACCCGCTTTTCGCGGTCCGTTCCACAAGCCGCTCCAACTGGTCGAAGCCCAGCAGGTGCGGATGTGCTCCAAAGCTCGGTTTTGTCATCTGCAAGCCCTTCAACAAGCGACATTGCGTATCGTCTGGCCCCGGTCATCGGCGGCCCTGCAATGAATATGGGCAGCGCGGCGCCCCACCGCAAGGGCCGGCACCGTTCCGACGCACACAGATTTTCATGCCGCAATGCGTGGAAATTGCTATATTATCGGTCACACCCTGCACGCGACTCAGTCCTGATGCGCCCGATGCGCGGCAAGGGTCAGATCAGCCAGCCGGAAACCGGACATGAATGCCTATATCGAGATGAACCCCGAAGAGGTGCTTCGCGTGAAGCTGGAAGTGCTGCGGCGCGAGCATCGCGATCTCGATGCCGCCATTCACGCCCTCGCCGAAGGCGGGCGCGGCGACCAGTTGTCCCTTGTGCGGCTGAAAAAGCAAAAGCTCGCGCTCAAGGACAGGATCGCGCGGCTGGAAGACCAGCTGACCCCCGACATCATCGCCTGACGGGCAAGCATTGCACCGCGCCGCCCCGTGGCTATAGTGCGCGCAAAGTGACGCAAGGGGCCGCAATGGGCGTGAAGGTTGGAATCATCATGGGCAGCCAGTCGGACTGGCCCACGATGCGCGAGGCAGCAGAAATCCTCGATGAGCTTGGCGTGGCCTATGAGGCCAAGATCGTCTCGGCGCATCGCACGCCCGACCGGCTGTGGGAATATGGCAAGGCCGCGGCCGGACGCGGGCTGCATGTCATCATCGCGGGTGCGGGCGGCGCGGCCCATCTGCCCGGCATGATGGCCTCGAAGACGCGGGTGCCGGTGATCGGGGTGCCGGTCCAGACCCGCGCCCTTTCCGGGGTGGACAGCCTGTATTCCATCGTCCAGATGCCCAAGGGCTATCCGGTGGCCACCATGGCGATCGGGGCGGCGGGCGCGGCCAATGCCGGGCTGATGGCCGCCGGGATCCTGGCGATCGGCGATCCGGCGCTTGCCGCGCGGCTTGATGCCTGGCGCGCGGCGCTGTCGGCCTCGATCCCCGATGAGCCCTCCGATGCCTGAGGCTCTGCGCACCGGGGCGGTGATCGGCATTCTTGGCGGCGGGCAGCTGGGGCGGATGCTGTCGGTCGCGGCGGCCCGGCTGGGGCTGCGCACGCATATCTACGAACCCGGCGCGAACCCGCCCGCCGGCCATGTGGCCGAGCGCGTGACAACCGCCGGCTATGACGACGAGGTGGCGCTTGCCGAGGTCGCCGCCTCGGTCGATGTCATCACCTACGAATTCGAGAACATCCCCACCGCCGCCCTCGACATCCTGGAGGCGACCCGCCAGATCCGCCCCGGCCGCCGCGCGCTTGCCGTCAGCCAGGACCGGATCACCGAGAAAGGATTTCTCAACGAGATCGGCCTTGCCACCGCCCCCTGGGCGGAGGTGCGCGATGCCGCCAGCCTCGAGGCCGCGCTTGGGCAGATCGGCATGCCCGCGATCCTCAAGACCACGCGGCTTGGCTATGACGGCAAGGGGCAGGCGCGGATCATCACCCCGGCCGACGCGCCCGCCGCCCTGGCCGCGATGCAGGGCGCGCCGGCGGTGCTGGAAGGGTTCGTCGAGTTCAGCCGCGAGATTTCGGTCATCGCGGCGCGCGGGGCCGATGGCGCGGTGGCCTGCTTCGACCCCGGCGAGAACGTGCACCGCGACGGCATCCTGCATACCACGACGGTGCCCGCGCGCATCCCGCCCGCGCTGCGCAGCGACGCGGTGCTGATCGCCGCACGCATCCTCAACGCGCTCGATTATGTCGGCGTGATGGGGGTGGAGCTGTTCGTCACGCCGCAGGGCCTTCTGGTCAACGAGATCGCGCCCCGCGTGCACAATTCGGGGCACTGGACGCAGCAGGGCTGCACCGTCGACCAGTTCGAGCAGCATATCCGCGCCGTTGCGGGCTGGCCGCTTGGCGACGGATCGCGCTTTGCCGATGTGGAGATGACGAACCTGATCGGCGAAGACGTGGCGCAGGTGCCGCAGCTTGCGCGCGAGAAGAACTGCGCGATCCATCTTTACGGCAAGGCCGAGGTTAAGGCCGGGCGCAAGATGGGCCATGTGAACCGCGTACTCTGAGGCCGCTCAGCGCGCCGGCGCGCCCCGCATCAGCTCTGCAAAGGCTTTGCCCCATGTGGCGGGCGGGGCAAAGGCGCCCTCTTGCAGGAAGGCAAGCGCCTGCCGGATCACGCGCGGATCGTTCATCATCCAGGTATGGGTGACGGGCAGCACCAGATGCGCGGCCATCCCCGGCGCCTTCGTATGCGCGACCGAGACCTTGCCGTCATCCGCCCCCGGAATCAGCATCGAGGTTACCGGGTTCAGGCTGTCGCTGCCCGCGATCACCGCGAATTCGAACTCCGGGCGCGGCAGGCTTGCCGCCACGCCCTCGGCATCGGTGCCAAGTCGCAGCCCCGCCGGGCCGTTCATCCAGGCAAACCAGGCCTGATCGCCAAAGGCGTCCACGATTTCCGAACCGCCATTGGGCGGCGCCAGCATAACCGCGCGCGCGATCCGGCGCGCGCTGTCCTCCTGCGCGGCCCAAAGCTGCAACAGGATGCCGCCCATCGAATGCGTGATCACATCCACCGGCGCGCTGCCGCAGGCCTCGACCGCCTGCCCGACATGTCCGACCAGCACCTCCAGCGGTTCTTTGGTCGAGGGATAACCGGCATTGATCACGCGCAGGCCACGGCGCTTCAGCACCTCTTCGATCACGCTCAGGCTTTGTGCGCTGCGCGCAAGCCCGTGCAGCAGCACCACGCAATCGGCCGCCATCGCGGGCACGGGCATCAGGCAGGCCAGAAGAAACGCCCCGGCCCGAAGCAGCAACTGCCGCGCCGCGCGCATCCGCCTCAGCCCTGCGAGTAGAAACCTTCGTAGATCGGAACCAGGGTGTCGGTCTCGAAAAGCGAAGAGACCGAGGTGCCGGACCAGGTATTAAGGATCGCCTGGGCAAACATCGGGGCGGTCGGCACGATGCGGATGTTGCGGGCGGCCTTGACCTTGTCGGTCGGCTCGATCGAGTCGGTGATGACGAGCGACTTCATGACCGAATTGGTCACACGCTCGACCGCGGGGCCCGACAGCACGCCATGGGTGATATAGGCGTGCACCTCGGTCGCGCCCGCCTCCATCAGCACTTCGGCCGCCTTGCACAGCGTACCGGCCGTGTCGCAGATATCGTCGACGATGATGCATTTCTTGCCCGACACGTCGCCGATCACCGTCATGCCGGCAACCTCCCCCGCCTTTTCGCGGCGCTTGTCCACGATGGCCAGCGGCGCGCTGATCCGTTTGGCCAGCTCGCGCGCGCGCGCCACCCCGCCCACATCGGGCGAGATCACCATCACGTCGTCAAGCTGCCCCTTGAAATGGTGCAGGATATCCAGCGCGAAGACGGGGCTGGCATAGAGGTTGTCCACCGGGATGTCGAAAAAGCCCTGGATCTGCGCGGCATGCAGGTCCAGCGTCAGGATGCGGTCCACCCCGGCGGCGGTCAGCAGGGTGGCCACCACCTTGGCCGAAACCGGCGTGCGCGCCTGGGCGCGCCGGGCCG
>CALMEG010000163.1 GCA_937863185.1 uncultured Paracoccaceae bacterium
AGGGGGGGTTTGCGGGGAAGGGGGCCGGGCGCCAACCCCCCCCCCCCCGCCGCAAAAGCCCGGGCCGCGCCCGACCGGCGGGCCGAACAGGCGGCCCATCCGCAGGATGGCGATCTCGGCCCCCGCGACCCTTGCCCACCGCCGCACCAGCCGCTCGCGCAGGTGGCACAGCCGCGCGGCAGAGGATTGCGGGGCGGGCGGGGCATCCTCGGGCGTGGGCATCGGGGCCAGCGGCTGGTTGCGCAGCCCCCGCGCCTCCCATTCGCCCGCCTTCAGGTCGGCCTGCGTCCGCCAGGCCGGATGCGGACGGCCGTCCCCGTCGATATAGCGCCCCTCGCCATAGACGCCGAGGCTGGACTGAAGGACAAGGCGCCCGACGCCCGCCGCGCACATTGCGCGCAAGAGGGCGTGCAGCGGGTCCAGCCCCTCGGGCGGGCGCTCGCCCTCGCGGTCCATCGGGTGGACCGGATCGACCAGATGGACGACCGCCTGCACATGGAGCAGCGCATCCTCAAGATCGGCGTATCCGGCGGGATCGCGGGGCAGGGCGTCGCGGGCGATCACCTCGTGCCCCTGAAGGTGCAATTCGTTCACGACATGGCGGCCGAGATGGCCCTGCGCATTGGTGACCAGAACGGGGATCATTCCTTCGCCTCCCTCTCTCTGCCGCCCGGCGCCGGACCGCGGTTGCCCGGATCGGCGGCAGTCGGCCCCGCGGGCCTTTCGTCCGCGGCCTCGCCGGGGCCGGAGCCGCGCGGGGGAAAGCCCTCTCCGACGCCGTAGACACTGCGGGTGAGCTTGCTGCGGCGCCCGGGCGGCGGGGTTCCGCGATCCGGCGATGGGGGTTTCGTATCCTGCATCCGGTCTCAACGCGGGAGGGGGCGGATTGTTCCCGTGTCCCGCCGCCGACCCGGTTGTGCAGGCCCGGCATCTTGGGCACTCTGCGCCGATGCCGGCCTTCATTTCCCCCTTCGACCCGGAGCTTCCGGCCTGCGACCTTGCCCGCGCCCTGATCGGGGCAGAGCTTTTGGTGCGCGGGGCGGGCGGCATCGTGGTCGAGACCGAGGCCTATGCCCGCGACGATCCCGCCTCGCACAGTTTTCGCGGCCCGACGGCGCGCAATGCCGCGATGTTCGGCCCGGCGGGGCATGCCTATGTCTACCGCTCTTACGGGCTGCACCTGTGCCTGAACGTGGTGGGCCGGCCGGGCGAGGCCGTGCTGATCCGGGCGCTGGACCCCCGGACGGGGGTGGATCTGATGCGGCAAAGGCGCCCTTCCGGCCCGCTTTGCGCCGGGCCCGGGCGGCTGGGGCAGGCGCTTGGCGTCAGCCTGTCCGACAACGGTCTTCCCTTCGACGGGACCGAGCTTGGCCTGCGCCTTGCGCCGGTGCCGCCGGGGGCGGTCCTCTGCGGCCCGCGCATCGGCATCTCGCGCGGGATGGACCTGCCCTGGCGCTTCGGCCTTGCCGGGGCGCCCGGGCTGAGCCGGGGCTTCGGCGGCGAAGGGCAGGGCGCGGCGGGCTGACCGGCGGGGACCGGCCGATGCCCTGCCCGGTCGGAACAATTCCCGCGCGCCGCGGTTGGACCCGACAGGTGCAACCGGAGGTCCGCCATGCCGAACTGCCTTCCCCCTTTCACGAACACCTTCTGCGTCCTGCTGGCCGGGGGGAAGGGAACCCGTCTCCACGAACTGACCGCCAGTGAATCGAAGCCTGCGCTTCCTTTTGCCGGCGGCAGGCTGGTCGATTTCGCGATGGAGAACGCCGCCCGCTCGGGTCTGCGGCAGGTGCTGGTCGCCACCCAATACCAGTCGGCGGGATTGGCGGCCCATCTGCACCGCCGCTGGTCCGCCCGGTTTCCCGGCGGGCTGCAACTGCGCGATGGTGCCGTCACGCCGCCCGGCTATTGCGGGACCGCCGATGCGCTGCGGGCCAACCTGGCGGAGATCGCCCGCAGCGGCGCCGATACGGTGCTGGTCCTTTCGGCCGATCACGTCTACCGGATGGACTACCGCCCGATGATCGCCCGGCATCTGGCCTCGGGCAGCAAGGTGACGGTCGCCGCAGATACCGCGCCGCTGGACCGGGCCTCTTCGTTCGGGGTGTTGTCGGCGGGTCCGCAGGACGCCATCACCGGCTTTGCCGAAAAGCCCGCGCGGCCCGCGCCGGTGGCGGGTGACCCCGGCCGCGCGCTGGTCAGCATGGGGATCTACGTTTTCGACCGCCGCTGGCTCGAAACCGTGCTGGCGAACCCCGCGATGAACGGCTTCGGCCATGCCACCCTGCCGCTGGCGGTGGCACAAGGCGCGGCTCAGCTCCACCGCCCCGAGGGAGAGGGCTTCTACTGGCGCGACGTGGGCACGCTGGACGGCTACCGTCTGGCGCATCTGGATTTCCTGCGCGGCGCGGCGGCGATGCCCTTTCCGCCGCCGCACGACTGGCGCTGCCCGCCGCAGGCGCGGCTGGCGGCGGCCCGCGGCACCGTGCTTCTGCCCGGCGCCAGCCTGGGCGAAGGGGTGCGGCTTGCGCGCAGCATCGTCGCCCCGGGGGTGCATGTGCCCGACGGTCTGGTTGCCGGGCGCGACCCGGCCGAAGACGCCGGATGGTTCCGCACCACCACCGCGGGAACCGTCCTGATCACCGCCCCGATGGCAGAACGCTGGCGCGAGGCCCATGCGCGCAGACGGGCGCCGGTGGTCTGGCGCCCCTGTCCCGGCCTGCAGGAGGCGTAAGATGCAGATGTCCGCGACGGCCCCGGCGCTGGCCTTCGACCGCGCCGCCGCCAGCCCCGCGCGCCTTGGCGCAGATGTGCGGGACGGCGGCACGAACTTTGCGCTTTTCTCGGACCATGCCGAACGGGTGGAGCTGGTCTTCTACGATGACAGCGGCGCGCAGGAAACCGGGCGGGCCGACCTGCCCGAGATGGAGGGCGGCATCTGGCACGGCTTCCTGCCCGGGGTGGGCCCGGGCCAGTGCTACGGCTACCGCGTCCACGGCCCCTGGGCGCCGGAAGAGGGCCACCGCTTCAATCCGGCAAAGCTGCTTCTCGATCCCTATGCGCGCGAATTGTGCGGCGAACTGGTCTGGGCGGACGAGCTGTTCGGCCATGACCTCGCGCAGGACGACCGCATCCGCGACGACCGCGACAGCGCGCCCTTCATGCCGAAGGCCGTGGTCGCCGACCCGCTTTTCGACTGGCAGGCCGAAGAGCGGCTGAACCATCCCTGGCGCGACGTGGTGCTGTATGAGGCGCATCTGCGCGGCCTGACCATGCAGCATCCGGGGGTCGAGGCAGGCGCGCGCGGCACTTTCGCGGGCCTTGCCTCGGAGGCGGTGACCGGCCATCTGCGCGGCCTTGGCGTGACCACGCTGGAACTTTTGCCGGTGCAGGGTTTCGTCCATGACCGGGGGCTGGTCGACAGGGGCCTTGCCAATTACTGGGGCTACAACACGATTTCCTTCTTCGCGCCGCACCGTCCCTATCTGCAGGGCGGCCAGTCGCGCGAGGTGAAGACGGCGATCCGCCGGCTGCATGCCGCGGGGATCGAGGTGATCCTGGACGTGGTCTACAACCATACCGCCGAAGGCAGCGAGCAGGGGCCGACGCTGTCCTTCCGCGGCATCGACAACGCCGGCTACTACATGCTGGCCGAGGACCGGCGGCATTGCTACGACACCACCGGGACCGGCAATGCGCTGAACCTTGCCCATCCGATGGTGCTGCGGATGGTGCTGGATTCCCTGCGCCACTGGGTCGAGGTGATGCATGTCGACGGCTTCCGCTTCGACCTTGCCTCTACCCTGGGCCGGGGACCGCAGGGCTTCGACCAGCGCGGAGCCTTCTTTGCGGCGATCCGGCAGGACCCGGTCCTGAGCCAGGTGAAGCTGATCGCGGAACCCTGGGACGTGGGCGAGGGCGGCTATCAGCTGGGCGGCTTTCCCTGGCCGTTCCGGGAATGGAACGACAAGTTCCGCGACGACACCCGGCGGTTCTGGAAGGGCGACGCCGTGCTGCCGCGCCTGTCGCAGCGGCTTTTGGGCTCTCCGGTCCAGTTCGACCATGCCCACCGCCCGGCGACCAGCTCGGTCAACCTGATCACCGCCCATGACGGTTTCACCCTGCGGGACCTGCTGTCCTACGACCGGCCCCGCAACGAGGCGAACGGCGAGGGCGGCAAGGACGGCCATTCCGCCAACCACTCCGACAGCTTCGGCACCGAGGGCCCGTCCGGCGACCCGGCGGTCGAGGCGATGCGGGCGCGGCGCGCAAGGGCGCTGATGGCCACGCTGCTGCTGTCGCAGGGCGCGCCGATGATCCTTGCCGGCGACGTGATGGGCAATTCGCAGGGCGGCAACAACAACGCCTATGCCCAGGACAACCCGACCGGCTGGCTGGACTGGTCCGGCGCCGGCGGCGAGCTTGAACAGGTCCTGCGCGATCTGGTGGCCTTCCGCCGGCAAAGCGGCCTGTCGCAGGATGCCTTCCTGAAGGGCGAGGGCGAAGGCCCGGTCGCCTGCTGGCTGCACCCCCGCGGCGGGCCGATGGCAGAGGCCGACTGGCAGGACGGCGATCTGCGCGTCTTCGGCCTGCGGCTCGATCTGGCCGCCGGGCCGTTGCTTTTGCTGTTCAATGCCGGGGGCGATGCCGATTTCGCCCTGCCCGAGGGCAAATGGCGCTGCGTCCTGGACACCTCGGCCGGGCAGGTGCTGCGCGACGAGGCGGCGGAAGGTGTCCATAGGGTCGAGGGCCAGTCGGTCGCTGCGCTGCGGCCCGCGCCCTGACCGGCCTGCGGAAAGGGGAGGACCATGGCGAACCGCGGATTGATCCATGGCCCCCTCGGCCCCGGTGCGGTGCATCTTTGCGTCGACATGCAGCGCCTTTTCGCTGCGGACTCGCCATGGGAGGTGCCCTGGATGGACCGCGTCCTGCCCGCGGTGGAAGCCATCTGCGCCCACTGGCCCGAACGCACGGTCTTCACCCGCTTCATCCCCCCGGCCGCGGCCGAGAAGGCGGGCGGCACATGGCGGCTTTACTGGCGCAAGTGGCAGGAGATGACGCTTGAGGCCAAGGGTGCCGGAATGATCGGCCTGCTGCCGGCGCTGGGGCGGTTCGCGCCGCCGGCGCGGGTGGTGGACAAAAGGGTCTATTCCCCGTGGCTCGACCCCGCGCTGGACGGGATATTGCGCGGGATGGGCGCCGACACGCTGATCGTGACCGGCGGCGAGACCGATGTCTGCGTGCTGGCCACCGCGCTTGGCGCCATCGACCGGGGCTATCGCCTTGTCATGGTGGCCGATGCCCTGTGCAGTTCCTCGGACCGCACGCATGACGACCTGATGGAACTTTACCTGCACCGCTTCTCGGTCCAGATCGAGACCGCCGGGGCCGAAGAGGTGCTGGCAGCATGGGGGCGGGCATGACGCCGCCCCCGGCCCGCGTCCACCGGATGCATTTCGGCGCCGAGGTCCATGACGGGGGCACCCGTTTTCGCCTCTGGGCGCCGAAATGCCGCCGGATCCGGCTGCAGATCGGGGAGGGCGCGCCGCTGGCGATGGATCGTGACGATCAGGGCTGGCATCGGGTGGATGTGAAGGGGGTCCGCGCAGGCGCGCGCTATGCGTTCCCCATGCCGCGCGGCAAGCCCTTTGCCGATCCCGCCTCGCGGTTCCAGCCCGAGGGGCTGGAGGGGCCAAGCGAGGTGATCGACCCCGCCGCCTACCGCTGGCGGCACAGCGGCTGGCGCGGCCGGCCCTGGGAAGAGGCGGTGATCTACGAAATCCACCCCCGCGCCTTCACGCCCGAGGGCACATGGTCCGCGGCGGCGAAGCGGCTGGACCACCTTGCGGCGCTGGGCGTCACCGCGGTGGAGTTGATGCCGCTGGCGCAATGCCACGGCGATTTCAACTGGGGCTACGACGGCGCGCTGTGGTTCGCGCCCCATGCCGCCTATGGCCGGCCCGAGGCGCTGAAGGCCTTCGTCGATGCCGCCCATGGCCGCGGGATCATGGTCTTCCTCGACGTGGTCTACAACCATTTCGGCCCGGTCGGGAACATGCTGCCGAAGCTCGGCCCGTTCCTTACCTCGCGCCATCGCAGCCCCTGGGGCAAGGCGGTCAACTTCGACGGCCGCGGCTCGTCGGTCGTGCGGGAGTTCGTGGTGGAGAACGCGCTTTGCTGGCTGGCCGAGTTCAACCTGGACGGGCTGCGCTTCGACGCCACCCATACCTATGCCGACGACAGCAACACCCATATCCTGGAACTGCTGTCGGCGCGGCTGCGCGCGGGCGATCCGCAGCGGCAGGTCCACCTGATCGCCGAGAATTCCGAGAACCGCGAAAGGTGGATCCGCCGCGACGCGCTTTTGCGCCCGGTGCATTGCACGGCCCAGTGGAACGACGACCTGCACCATGTCCTTCACGCCGCGGCGACCGGCGAGACCGGCGGCTACTATGCCGATTACCACAACGATACCCCGGCCTTCGAAAAGCTTGGCCGTGCGCTGGCCGAGGGCTTCGCCTATCAGGGCGAGGTGAAGAAGCACGAGGGCGGGCGGCGGGGCGAGCCCTCGGAAGGGCTGCCGCCGACGGCTTTCGTCGCCTATGTGCAGAACCACGACCAGATCGGCAACCGGGTGCGGGGCGACCGTATCCATAAGCTTGCGCCGCCCGCGGCGGTCGAGGCCTTCGCGGCGGTCTGCACCTTGTCGCCGCAGATCC
>CALMEG010000164.1 GCA_937863185.1 uncultured Paracoccaceae bacterium
GCCGCACCCGGTGCCGCGGCCACCGGCGCGTCGGGCGGCGAGGGTGGCGCCGGATCGGGCATCGCCGGGGCCGCCACGCGCGGCGGCGCCACCGGCGCATCGGGGCGCGCGGGGGCCAGCACAGGCGGCGGTAGCATCAGCGACACGGCCGCAAGGCCCAGAACCGCCACCAGCGCGCCGAACACGAGTCCCGTCAGAATGCCCCGCCCCATGCTATCCGCCTCTTCTGCCGCCCGCCGTCATTGTCGGCCGGTCTGTCCATATACCCCGCGCGCGAGCCCCGCGACATCGAAACGGCGTCAAACCCGTCCCAACGCCCTTGACCCCGGCACGCCGCTCTGAGCATCTATACCGCGACGAAATCCCCGGTTCACCCCCTGAATCCGGGCGGCGAAAGGGAAAAGCGGCCCATGCTTCTGCTGATCGACAACTACGACAGCTTTACCTACAACCTCGTGCACTATTTCGGCGAACTCGGGGCCGAAGTCACGGTGTGGCGCAACGATGCGCTGAACGTGCAGGAAGCAATGGGTATGGGTGCCGAGGCGATCGTGCTGTCGCCGGGCCCCTGCGATCCGGCCCAGGCCGGGATCTGCCTGCCGCTCACGCTGGCCGCGGCCGAGGCGAAGCTGCCGCTTCTGGGGGTTTGCCTGGGCCATCAGACCATCGGAGAGGCCTTTGGCGGCCGCGTGGTCCGCGCCGCCGAGATCGTGCATGGCAAGATGGGCGTGATCCATCACAACGGCCAGGGCGTCTTTGCCGGCCTGCCCTCGCCCTTCCAGGCCACGCGCTATCACAGCCTGATCGTGGAGCGCGAAACCCTGCCCGATTGCCTGGAAGTGACCGCCTGGCTTGAAGACGGCACCATCATGGGGCTGCGCCACCGCAGCCTTCCGATCGAGGGCGTGCAGTTCCACCCCGAATCGATTGCCTCCGAGCACGGCCACCAGATGATCCGCAATTTCCTGACCGCTGCGGGCGTGACCCTGAAGGTGCCGGCATGAGCGTCGACATCCGCCCCCTGATCGGCATCGCCGCCGAGCGCCCCCTGACCCGCAATGAGGCCGAGACGGCCTTCGAGGCCCTGTTCGAAGGCGCCGCGACCCCCTCGCAGATGGGCGGGCTTCTGATGGCGCTGCGCACCCGCGGCGAAACCGTGGACGAGATCGCGGCGGCCGCGAAGGTGATGCGCGCCAAGATGAACAAGGTGCGCGCACCCGAAGGCGCGATCGACATCGTGGGCACCGGCGGGGATGGCAAGGGCACGCTGAACATCTCGACCGCGACGGCCTTCGTGGTGGCGGGCGCGGGCGTGCCGGTGGCCAAGCACGGCAACCGCAACCTGTCGTCGAAATCGGGCGCGGCGGATGCGCTGACCGCGATGGGAATCGACGTGATGAAAGGCGTGGAAATTGCCGAACGCGCGCTGTCCGAGGCCGGCATCGCCTTCATGATGGCGCCGATGCACCACCCCGCGATCCGCCATGTCATGCCCACCCGGCAAGAGCTGGGCACGCGTACCGTCTTCAACCTTCTCGGCCCGCTCACGAACCCCGCGGGCGTGCGCCGCCAGTTGACCGGCGCCTTTTCGCGCCAGTGGATCCGCCCGATGGCCGAAGTGCTGCGCGACCTGGGGTCCGAGGCCGCGTGGCTTGTCCATGGCGGCGACGGCACGGATGAGCTGTCGATCGCGGGCATCAGCTGGGTTGCGGCGCTTGAGAACGGGGCTGTGCGCGAATTCGAGGTGCATCCCGAAGACGCGGGCCTGCCCGTGCATCCGTTCGAAGACCTCGTGGGCGGAGAACCGGCCGAGAATGCCGCGGCCTTCCACGCGCTTCTTGACGGGGCGCAAAGCGCCTACCGCGATGCGGTTCTTCTGAATGCGGCGGCGGCACTTTTGTTGGCCGGTCGCGCGGCCGATCTGAAAGAGGGCGCGGCGCGCGCGGCCGAAAGCCTCGACAGCGGGGCGGCGAAGGGCAAGCTTGCTGCGCTGAAGGCGGTGACGGCATGAACGTTCTGGACCGCATCAAGGCCTACAAGCTTGACGAGATCGCGGCCGCCAAGGCAGCCCGCCCGGTCTCGGCCATCGAGGCCGAGGCCCGCGCGGCCGGGCCCGTGCGCGGCTTTGCCGACGCCCTGTCCCGGCAGGTTGCGGCCACCGGCTACGGGCTGATTGCCGAGATCAAGAAGGCCAGCCCCTCGAAAGGGCTGATCCGCCCCGATTTCGACCCGCCGGCCCTTGCCCGTGCCTATGAGGCCGGCGGCGCCGCCTGCCTGTCGGTGCTGACCGATACGCCCTCGTTCCAGGGCGCGCCGGACTATCTGGTCGCCGCGCGCGCGGCCACGTCATTGCCCGCGCTGCGCAAGGATTTCATGTATGACCCCTACCAGATCGCCGAGGCGCGCGCCTGGGGGGCGGATTGCATCCTGATCATCATGGCCTCGGTCGAGGACAGCCAGGCGGCCGAGCTTGAGGATGCCGCGATGGGCTGGGGCATGGACGTGCTGATCGAGGTCCATGACCGGGCCGAGCTGGACCGCGCGCTTGCCCTGCGCTCGCCCCTGATCGGGGTAAACAACCGTAATCTCAAGACTTTCGAGGTTTCTCTTGATGTGACCCGCGAACTTGCGCCGCATCTGCCGGAGGGGCGCGATCTGGTCTGTGAAAGCGGGTTGTTCACCCCGGCGGATCTGGCGGCCATGGCCGATGTCGGCGCGCGGCGCTTCCTGATCGGCGAAAGCCTGATGCGGCAGGCCGACGTGACCGCGGCCACGCGCGCAATTCTGGAGGTGGCATGAGCCTGACGCATTTCGACGAACAGGGGCAGGCCCATATGGTCGATGTCTCGGACAAGGCGGTGACGGATCGCGTGGCCACGGCCGAAGGCGCCGTGGTGATGCTGCCCGAAACGCTGGAGCATGTGATGGCGGGCACGGCGAAGAAGGGGGATGTCCTGGGCATCGCCCGCATCGCGGGGATCATGGGGGCCAAGAAGGCCTCGGATCTGATCCCGCTCTGCCATCCGCTGCCGATCACCAAAGTCAGCCTCGATCTGGTGGCCGATCCGGCACTGCCGGGTGTGCGGATTACGGCCACGGTCAAGACCTCGGGGCAGACCGGGGTCGAGATGGAGGCCCTGACGGCGGTCAGCGTGGCGGCCCTGACGGTCTATGACATGCTCAAGGCCGCAGAGAAATCCATGCGCATCGAGGGCATTCGCGTAACCCTGAAAGACGGCGGAAAATCAGGCCGTTACGAGGCGGAATGATGATATCTGTCGAAGAGGCCCTCGCCCGCGTTCTGGCGCTTGCCGAACCTTTGGACAGCGAAACCGTCGCGCTGCGTGCGGCCCTTGGCCGGGTGCTGACCCGCCCCGCGACCGCGCGGCTGAACCAGCCGCCCTTCAGCGCCTCGGCGATGGACGGCTATGCCCTCCGCGCCGAGGATCACCGCCCCGGCGCCGTGCTCGAGGTCCGGGGAGAGGCCGCCGCGGGCCGCGCGCATGGGGGCGCCATCGCCCCCGGACAGGCGGTGCGGATCTTCACCGGCGCCCCCGTGCCCGAAGGTGCCGCCGTCGTCGTGCTGCAAGAGAACGTGACGCGCGACGGCGACCGCATCACGCTTTCCGACAGCCTTGAGAGCCATGACAATATCCGCCCCCTGGGGCAGGATTTCCGCAAGGGCGCCACGCTTTTCCCGCCGCGCCGGCTGGGCGCGCGGGATCTGGCCCTGCTGGCCGCGATGAACGTGCCCGAGGTCGAGGTGCGCCGCCGGCCCGTCGTTGCGATCATCGCCACGGGGGACGAGCTTGTGATGCCCGGCGAAGAACCCGGCCCCGGACAGATCATGTGCTCGAATTCTTTCGAGCTTGCCGCGATGGCCGAAGAGGCGGGCGCCCAGTTGCGCATGCTTCCCATCGCGCGCGACAACGAGGACAGCCTGCGCATGGTCTTCGGCCTGGCCGAGGGCGCGGACCTGATCGTGACCTCGGGCGGGGCATCGGTCGGCGATCATGACCTTGTGGCCAAGGTGGCCGGCGATCTGGGGCTTGAGCGGTCCTTCTACAAGATCGCCATGCGGCCGGGCAAACCGCTCATGGCGGGGCGGATGGGCGGCGCGGCGATGCTGGGCCTGCCGGGCAATCCGGTCTCGGCCGTGGTCTGCGCACATCTGTTCCTGCTGCCGCTTCTGGGCGCGTTCCAGGGCCTTCCGGCGGGACATGCGCCGCGCAACGCGATTCTGGGTGCGGATTGCGCACCGACGGGGCCGCGGACGCATTTCATGCGCGCCCGCCTGCGCCAGACCGAGGCCCTGCCCGTCATCACCCCCTTCGACAGTCAGGATTCCGCGATGCTGAGCCTCCTGTCCGAGGCCGACGCCCTGCTGATCCGTCCGCTCGGCGACGGGGCGCGCAAGGCCGGCGAACTGGTCAGCTATCTGCCGATCTGAGCGTTCCGCGTTGACACGAAAGGGGAACATGACTAGAACTTAGGGTGAACCTTTGCCTTGGGGGACCGTCATGCTGACCCGTAAACAGTTGGAACTGCTGGATTTCATTCAGAAACGGCTGGCCCGTGACGGTGTCCCGCCCTCTTTCGACGAGATGAAGGAGGCGCTCGACCTGCGGTCGAAATCCGGCATCCACCGGCTGATCACGGCGCTGGAAGAGCGTGGCTTCATCCGCCGCCTTGCCCACCGCGCCCGCGCGATCGAGATCGTGAAGCTGCCCGATGCGATGGAGAAACCGGGCTTCTCGCCCAAGGTAATCCAGGGCGACAAGGTCGATCCGCCGCGTGGCGCCATGCCGGTCGAGGCGGTGCATGCGCTCGAACTTCCGGTGATGGGGCGAATTGCGGCCGGTGTCCCGATCGAGGCGATCTCGGAAGTGTCGCATCACGTCGCGGTGCCGGGCTCCATGCTGTCGGGCCGGGGCGAGCATTATGCGCTTGAGGTCAAGGGCGATTCGATGATCGAGGCCGGGATCAACGATGGCGATATCGTGGTGATCCGCGAACAGGGCACGGCCGAGAACGGCGATATCGTCGTGGCGCTTGTCGACGGGCATGAGGCGACGCTGAAACGCTATCGCCGCAAGAACGGCATGATCGCGCTGGAGGCCGCGAACCCCGCCTATGAAACGCGGATGCTGCGCGAAGATCAGGTCAAGGTGCAGGGACGGCTGGTGGGGCTGATCCGCAGCTACTGACGGCCTGCCCCGGACCACAGGCGCGCGCCGCCCTGCCCGGCCGCCGTCTGCACGCGCCCGTCCGCCCGGATCCCGACCGATCCGGTCTGGCGCAGCCGCGCCAGATCCCAAAGATCGCACTCCGCCGACCCGCCGGACGGGGCCACGGCGGCCAGAATGACGATGGCGCCATCGCGGCAATGCTCTGCCAGACGCTCTGCGGCCCCCTTCCCGGTCAGATGCACCACCCTGCGCCCCGCAAGGCGGGCCTGCCGCGCGCCCTTCGGCCCCTCGAACCCCGGCCGCGCGGCGGCCTCGTCCGGGGGGGCGGTATCGCCATCGGCCCCAAGCCAGTTCGTGGCGACGAAACCCGCCCCGGTTTTCGACAGGGCGCGCCCGGCCGGTGTCATCAGGCCCGCAAGCTCTCCCTCTGGCGCGATCAGCAGCTCGGGCTGTTTGGCGGGCTGCCAAAGCGCGAAGGCGACCAGAACCGCCCCGATC
>CALMEG010000165.1 GCA_937863185.1 uncultured Paracoccaceae bacterium
TTCGTGCCGGGCTTCTGGCTTGACCGGATCCAGCCGCGCTTCGAGGAACGGCCCGCGACGGAACTTGCCGCGGCCTTCGATGCCGCCGAACCGGGCGAGAACATCCGCTTCGTGGTGTCCGGCCCGTCCTTCACCACCGGGCAAGTGACGCAGACCACGCTGGTCCATTCCGTGGCCGAGGCCGATCCGGCCACCGGGCGCGCCGATGCCGCGGGCCTTCTGCTGATGCCCGAGGGCGACAGGCTGTTCATGGAAGAGCCGATGTTCGGCACGCCCTATCAGGAAAAGCTGTCGGGCTTCGACTTCTACCTTGATGAACGGGTCGAGGTGCTCAGCGTGCTCAGCCCCGCGCATCGCATGCCCAAGCAGCTGTTCTACATTCCTGCGCTGTTGCTTCTGGCCGGGGTCGTGCTGATGCAGCGCCGCCGCCAGACCAAGCCCGCATTCTGAGGAGATCCCGTCATGGCGAAGACTGTCCTTCTGACGATCGACCTGAGCAACCCCGAGGGAAACAAGGCCCCGCTGGACGCCGCGCTGGAGCTTCTGCGTGACGGGGGCGTGCTGCATGTCGTATCGGTGATGCCCGATTTCGGCTTTGCGCAGGTCAGCGGCTATTTCCGCAAGGGGTTCGAGAAAGAGGCGCTTGCCTCTTTCGGTGCCACCCTCAAGGACTGGGTGAACGCCAACGTGCCCGACGGTGTCGAGGCCCGTCCCCACATCCTGCACGGCACGATCTATGACGAGATCCTGCGCGCCGCAGACAAGCTTGCGGTGGACGTGATCGTGATCGGCTCGCACCGGCCCGAACTGAAAGACTACCTGCTTGGCCCGAACGCCGCGCGCGTCGTGCGCCATGCCCGCCAATCGGTTTATGTTGTCAGGACCTGAAAATGCCTAGCCATATCTTCGGCCGCTCCACCAGGGGTGCGCTTCCCGTCGCCGTCGCGGGCGACGGCTGCTATCTGATCGACGCCTCCGGCAAGCGCTACTTTGACGGTTCGGGCGGGGCGGCGGTGTCGTGCCTTGGCCATTCCAACGCAGCCGTGCGCGCGGCGCTTCATGCGCAGCTCGATCAGGTGGCCTTTGCGCATACCGGCTTTTTCACCTCGGAACCCGCCGAGCGGCTGGCCGATACGCTGGTGACGCACGCGCCCGAGGGGATCGAGCGGGTCTATCTCGTCTCGGGCGGGTCCGAGGCGGTCGAGGCCGCGCTGAAGCTTGCGCGGCAGTATTTCCTCGAGATCGGCCAGCCGCAGCGCCACCGCGTGATCGCGCGGCGCCAAAGCTATCATGGCAACACGCTTGGCGCGCTTGCCACGGGCGGTAACGAATGGCGGCGCGCGCAATTCGCGCCGATGCTGGTGGAAACCAGCCATATTGCGCCCTGCTACGAATACCGCGAGCGTGCCGAGGGCGAGAGCCCCGAGGCCTATGGGTTGCGCGCCGCGAACGAGCTTGAGGCCGAGATCGAGCGGCTTGGCCCCGAAACCGTGATGGCCTTCGTGGCCGAGCCTGTGGTGGGCGCCACTGCCGGCGCCGTGCCCGCCGTGCCCGGCTATCTGAAGCGCATCCGCGAGATCTGCGACCGCCACGGCGTCCTTCTGATCCTAGACGAGGTGATGTGCGGCATGGGGCGCACCGGGCGCCTGTTCGCCTGCGAAGAGGACGGCGTGGCCCCCGACATGATCACCATCGCCAAGGGGCTGGGTGCGGGCTATCAGCCCATCGGCGCGCTGTTGTGCCATGGCCGGATCTACGATGCCATCGCCAAGGGATCCGGTTTTTTCCAGCACGGCCACACCTATATGGGGCATGCGATGGCGGCGGCGGCCGCGAATGCGGTGCTGGAGCAGATCCTTGACGGGGGGCTTCTTGCGCGGGTGCGCGCGCAGGGCGACAAGCTGGATGCCGCACTTCATGCTGCGCTTGGCCAGCATCCGCATGTGGGCGACATTCGCGGCCGGGGCCTGTTCCGCGGCGTCGAGCTGGTCGAGAACCGCGACACGAAGGCCCCGTTCGATCCGGCGCGCAAGCTCAATGCCCGCATCAAGGCCGAGGCCTTCGCGGCCGGCCTCATCTGCTATCCGATGGGCGGCACGATCGACGGGCAGCGGGGCGACCATGTGCTGCTTGCGCCGCCCTTCATCATCGAGGACGCCCAGATCGACGAGTTGGTCGGCAAGCTGTCGGGCGCGATCGACAGGGCGCTTGCGGCATGACCGCGCTGCCGCGCATCATGGTGGCCCCGAACGGTGCGCGGCTGACGCGCGCCGATCATCCGGCGCTGCCGGTCAGCGTTCCGCAGATCGTCGATTGCGCGCTGGAGTGCCAGACAGCGGGGGCGGACGGGCTGCATGCCCATGTGCGCGATGCCGACCAGCACCATGTGCTGGATGCGGGCCTCTACCGTGAGCTGCTGGACGAGCTGGCGCGCCGCGCGCCGGGGCTTTACGTCCAGATCACGACCGAGGCGGTCGGCCGCTACAGCGCCGCCGAACAGCGCGCGCTGGTCAGGGCCGTGCGCCCGCGTGCGGTTTCGGTGGCGCTGCGCGAGATTACCACCGAACCCGACGCGCGGCTGACGCGCGACTTCTTCGCCTTCTGCCAGGAGGCGGGGATCGCGGTGCAGCACATCCTTTACGATCCGGCCGATGTGCAACGGCTCGGGGCGCTGGTGGCCGATGGCACGATCGCGCGCGAAGGGCTCGCGGTGCTTCTGGTGCTGGGGCGCTATGCGCAGGGGCAGGTTTCTGCGCCCGCCGATCTGGAGGCGCCGCTGGCCGCGCTGCGCGGGCTTGGCCTGCCGGTCGACTGGGCCGTCTGCGCCTTCGGCCCGCAAGAGACCGACTGCCTGATCCGCGCCGCCGCGCTTGGCGGCAAGATGCGCATCGGGTTCGAGAACAACCGCATCAATTCCGATGGCCGCATCGCGCCCTCCAACGCCGCGCGGGTGCAAGAGCTGGTGGCGCGCCTTGCCACCGCCGAGGAACGCATTTCCTGAGCCGGGGCGCCTTGCGGTGCCAATGGTCAAACTTGGGGTAAGTATCGAATGTTCAATGATCTTTTCCGCTACTCGGCCCTCGCCCTTGCGGCGGCGCTTGCGCTTTTGTCCGCGATCCTGCTGCTCTGGTCGCACTGGATGGTGCTGCCGCTCGCGCTGTTCGGCTTTCTGACCGCGCTTGGCATCAACGACCTGCGCCAGAAGCGCCATGCCATTTTGCGCAACTATCCCGTGATGGGGCATATGCGCTTTCTGTTCGAGGGCATCCGCCCCGAGATCCGGCAATACCTGATCGAAAGCGACCAGGACGAAGAGCCGTTTTCGCGCGACGAACGCTCGCTCGTCTATCAGCGCGCCAAGAATGTCGAGGACAAGCGCCCCTTCGGCACCCGGATGCGCGTCTATGACAGCGGCTATCAGTGGCTGACCCATTCGATCCATCCCAAGAAGATCGAGAATACCGATTTCCGCGTCACCATCGGCGGGCCCGAGTGCACGCAACCCTACGAGGCCTCGATCTACAACATCTCGGCGATGAGTTTCGGCGCGCTTTCGGCCAATGCTATCATGGCGCTGAACCGGGGCGCCAAACTGGGCGGATTCGCCCATGATACCGGCGAGGGCGGGATCAGCCGCTATCACCGCGAAGGCGGAGACCTGATCTACGAGGTCGGCTCGGGCTATTTCGGGTGCCGCACGCCGGACGGGGCGTTCGATCCCGAGAAATTCGCCGCCGTCGCAGCGGATCCGCAGGTTAAGATGATCGAGCTGAAGCTGAGCCAGGGCGCGAAGCCGGGGCAGGGCGGGATGCTGCCCGCCTCGAAGATCTCGCCCGAGATCGCCGAGGCGCGGGGCGTGCCGATGGGGCAGGACTGCATCTCTCCGGCCTCGCACAGCGCGTTTTCCACACCGCTGGAGATGATGGAGTTCATCGGCCGTCTGCGCGAGCTGAGCAAGGGAAAACCCGTAGGCTTCAAGCTGTGCATCGGGCATCGGCGCGAATTCATGTGCATCCTGCGCGCGATGCTGGCCACCGGCATCACCCCCGATTTCATCGTGATCGACGGCAAGGAGGGCGGCACCGGCGCCGCGCCGCTGGAATTCGCCAACCATATGGGGATGCCGCTGGTCGAGGGGCTGACCTTCGCCCATAACGCGCTGCGCGGGGTGGGGTTGCGCGACCGCGTCAAGATGGGCGCCTCGGGCAAGCTGGTGACCTCGTTCGACATCGCCCGCGCGCTTGCGCTTGGTGCGGACTGGGCCAATTCCGCGCGCGGCTTCATGTTCGCCATCGGCTGCATCCAGGCGCAGGCTTGCCACACCAACCGCTGCCCGGTGGGCGTGGCCACGCAGGACAAGCTGCGCCAGCGGGCACTGGTGGTGCCCAACAAATCGGTGCGGGTGGCGAATTTCCACCGCAACACGCTCAAGGCGCTTGGGGCGATGACGGGGGCGGCGGGGCTCGATCATCCGGGCAAGTTCCTGCCCCACCACCTGCTGATGCGCGAGACCGACCGCGACATGGTGGTGGGCGACGAGGTCTATCCCTACATGCCCGTGGGCTTCCTGCTGCGCGAGGATGACGACCGGTTCGGCTATCTCAAACGCTGGCGCCGGTCGCGCGCCGAAAGCTTCGAGCCGTTCGACGACGGCGTCTGAGAAGGCGCAAGCAGTGCATTGCGCAGGCGCGTCTTCGCGGGCAGTCTGGCCCCCGGGCGTATCGGGGCGCCGGGGGCTATGGGGCGGATGCCGGACAAGCACGATGTGATGAAATGGGGGTTGCTGGGGGTGGCCGCCGGTGGGCTTGCGGCGGGTCTTCTGCTGCTTGCGGCGGGATTTCCCGGCGCGGCCCGGATCGTGTGGAGCGCGGGCACGCTGCCCGTTCTGGCCGGGCTTGTGCTCGAGATCGTCCAGAGCCTGCGGCGCGGCGATGTCGGACTTGATGTCGTGGCCGCCCTGTCGATGAGCGCCGCGCTGATCTTCGACGAAACGCTGGCGGCAGCCGTTGTCGCGCTGATGTATTCCGGCGGAAGTTTCCTTGAAAGCTATGCGGAAGGGCGCGCCCGGCACGAGATGCGCGCCCTTCTGGAGCGGGTGCCGCGCAGCGCGATGCGCCACCGCGACGGCACGCTGGAAGAGGTGGCGCTGGACGATGTCGCGCCGGGCGACCGCTTGCTTGTGCGCCGCGGCGATGTGGTGGCGGTGGACGGCACGGTCGCGGGGCAGGGGCAAGCGGTGCTTGATCTGTCGGCGCTGACCGGAGAGGCCCTGCCGCAGCGTTTTGCCCCCGGCGAGGCGGTGATCAGCGGCGCCACGAATCTGGGAGAGGCCTTTGATCTTGTCGCCACGCATCGCGCGGCCGAAAGCACCTATGCCGGGATCGTGCGGCTGGTCGAGGCGGCGCAGAGGTCGAAGGCGCCGATGGCGCGCATGGCGGACCGCTACTCGGTTCTCTTTCTACTGGTGACGGTGGCGATCGCGGGGGCGGCCTGGCTGCTGACGGGTGATCCGATCCGCGCGGTGGCGGTTCTGGTGGTGGCGACGCCCTGTCCGCTGATCCTTGCGGTGCCGGTCGCGCTTGTGGCGGGGGTGTCGCGTGCGGCGCGGGCCGGGGTTCTGGTGAAGGGGGCCCGCGCGCTTGAGATGATGGCTCGCGTGAAGACGATGATCCTCGACAAGACCGGCACCCTGACCGAGGGGCGGCCGCGCATCGCCACGATCCTGCCCGAAGAGGGATTCGCGCAGGGCGATGTGCTGCGGCTGGCAGCGGCGCTGGATCAGGGGTCCAAGCATCCGATCGCGCAGTCCATCGTGGCCGAGGCGCGGACGCGCGGCCTGACGCTTCCGGTGCCCTCAGACCTGCGCGAGGCGCCGGGCGAGGGCGTGACCGGCCGGATCGACGGGCAGGAGGTTGTCGTGGGCGGGCTTGATTTCGTGGCCCGCACGCTGGGGCACGCGCCGCCGCCGGCCGCGGGGATCACGGCCGATCAGCTTGGCGTGGGGCTGGGTGTCGGCGGCCGTTGGGCGGGGCGGCTGATGCTGGCCGACGGGCTGCGCACGGGCACCGCCGGGTTCCTGCAATCGGTGCGCGATCAGGGGGTGGAGCGCATCGTGCTGGCGACCGGCGACCGGCGCGCCGTGGCCGAGGCGGTGACGCGCGATCTGGGCCTTGATGCGCTGCACGCGGACCTGACGCCCGACCAGAAGGTCCTGACGGTGCTGAGCGCGCGCAAGGATGGCCCGGTGATGATGGTGGGCGACGGGGTGAACGATGCCCCCGCGCTTGCCGCCGCCGATCTGGGTGTGGCGATGGGCGCGCGCGGTGCGGCGGCCTCGGCTGAGGCGGCGGATGTGGTGCTGCTGGTCGATCACCTCGACCGGATCCTGCCGGGCATGGTCGTGGCGCGGCGCAGCGTGGCGATCGCGCGCCAAAGCGTGGTGGCGGGGCTTGGCCTGTCGGTGCTGGGCATGGTCGCGGCGGCGTTCGGCTATCTGAGCCCTGTGCAGGGCGCGATGCTGCAAGAGGTCATCGACGTCGCCGTCATTCTCAATGCCCTGCGGGTCTTGCGCGTGCGTCCGATGCCGGGCGAGGCGCAATCCGCCCCGCCGCCCGAAATCGCGTGGGGCTGAGGGCGGTTTCGCGGCCCGACCCCTTGCCGCGCCGCGCCCCGCATCCTAGTCTCCGCCCCGACAAGGAGTCGGTGGATGAGCCAGAAACGCAGCATCTTCGAAGAGGTCGCAGAAACCGCCAGGCCGGAGGCGCGCGGCGGCATGATCGACGCCCGCCCGCGCGGCGCGCGCAGGGCGATCCGGACCTGGCTTTTCGTGCTGTTCGCGCTGGTCGTGGCGATGATCGCCGTGGGCGGGGCGACGCGGCTGACCGACTCGGGGCTGTCGATCACCGAATGGAAACCCGTCACCGGCGCGCTGCCGCCCGCGTCCGAGGCCGCCTGGCAGGCGGAGTTCGACAAATACCGCCAGATCCCGCAATACGAGTTGATGAACAAGGGCATGACCCTGGCCGAGTTCAAGCAGATCTACTGGTGGGAATGGGGGCACCGGCAGCTTGGCCGGGTTATCGGGTTGGTCTGGGCGGTAGGTTTCGTCGCCTTCTGGGCCACAAGACGCATTCCCGCGGGCTGGGTGCCGCGGCTTCTGGGCCTGGGCGTGCTGGGCGGCGTGCAGGGCGCGATCGGCTGGTGGATGGTGTCCTCGGGCCTTGAGGGGCAGATGATCGCCGTGGCCTCCTACCGGCTGGCGGTGCATCTGGGGCTCGCCTTCGTCATTCTGGGCCTGATCGCGTGGTATGCGCTGCAACTGTCGCGCAGCGAGGCCGAGCTGTTGCAGGCCCGCAGGCTGGCCGAGCCGCGCCTGTTCGCGCTCTCGACCGGGGTGATGCATTTCGCTTTCCTCCAGATCCTTCTGGGCGCGTTGGTGGCCGGGATCGACGCCGGGCGAGGCTATATCGACTGGCCCCTGATGGGGGGCGAATTCTTCCCCTCCGAGGCCTTCGCCTATAGCCCGCTCTGGACCAATTTCTTTGAAAACCCGGCGCTTGTGCAGTTCGTCCACCGCATGGCGGGCTATCTGCTGCTGGCCTTCGGCATCGTGGCATGGCTGCGCGGGCGGCGCTCGGCCCATGGGCGCACGCAGGTGGCGTTCGGCTGGATGGGGGCGATGCTTCTGGGGCAGGTCGTGCTGGGGATCGTTACCGTGATGCATGCCGCGCCGCTGGCGCTTGGCCTTCTGCATCAGCTTGGCGCCGTGGTGCTGTGGGTGCTGATCATCCGCGCGCGGCATCTGGCCCGTTATCCGATCGCGCAATCCATCCGGGGGACGAAGACATGAACGCCTTTGCCGAGCTTATGGCCCATCAGCGCGAGACCGAGGCGCTGAGTTTCGTTGCCGAGCGTCTGGGCTGGGATCAGGAAACCGTCATGCCGCGGGGCGCGACCGCGCAGCGCGCCGAAGAGATCGGGGCGCTGGAAAGCGTGCTGCATGCGCGCCGCACCGATCCGCGCATCGAGGACTGGCTGGCGCGTGCCGAGGCCGAGGATGCGACGGGGGCCCGTGCGCTTGACCTGATCGGGCGGTCCTACAACCGCCATGCGCGCATTCCCGCGCGGCTGGCAAGCGAGCTGGCGCGGCTGACTTCGCTGTCGCAATCGGTCTGGGCCGAGGCGCGCGCGGCCGACAAGCCCGCCGATTTCCTGCCCACGCTGGCGGAGGTGGTCCGGCTGAAGCGCGAAGAGGCGGCGGCCCTTGCCGATGGCGGCGATCTTTACGACGCGCTTCTGGACGATTACGAGCCCGGCGCCACCGGCAAGACGCTTGGCGCCATGTTCGACCGGATGCGCCCGCGTCTTGTCGCGCTGTGCGAGGCGGTTCTGGGCTCGGGGCGCAGCCCTGCGGCGCTGAACCATATCTTTCCGGAAAACGCGCAGCTGCGCCTGGCCCGGATCTGTGCCACGGCCTTCGGCTATGACTGGACGCGCGGGCGGCTGGACATCGCGGTGCATCCGTTCTCTTCGGGGTCGGGCAACGATGCGCGCATCACCACCCGGATCAGCGAGACCGATCCCTTCAACTGCCTCTATTCGACGATCCACGAGGTCGGCCATGCCTGCTACGAGCTGGGCATCGACCCCGATTATCACTTCACGCCGCTGGGGCGCGGGGTGTCGATGGGGGTGCATGAAAGCCAGAGCCGAATCTACGAGAACCAGCTTGGCCGTTCGGCCCCGTTCACGGGCTGGCTGTTCCAGCGCATGCAAGAGGCCTTCGGCGATTTCGGCGTGGCCGATGCGGCGGCCTTCCATGCCATCGTGAACCGCGTGGCGCCGGGCTATATCCGCACCGAATCCGACGAGCTGCATTACAACCTGCACATCATGATGCGTTTCGATCTGGAGCGCGAGCTGATCGCCGGGCGGCTTGAGGTGGCCGATCTGGAAGAGGCCTGGAACGCGCGTTTCGCCGCCGATTTCGGGGTTGCGGTCGATCGTCCCTCGAACGGGTTCTTGCAGGATGTGCACTGGGCGGTGGGGTTGTTCGGGTATTTTCCGACCTACACGCTTGGCAATGTGTATGCCGGTTGCCTGGACCGGGCGATGCGCGCGGCGGTGCCGCAGGTCGATGCGGCGCTTGCGCGGGGCGATGCCGCGCCCGCGACGGACTGGCTGCGCGAGAACCTTCAGCGCCATGGCGGCCTGCGCCCGCCGGCCGCGACGATCGAGGCCGCCTGCGGGTTTGCCCCCGATGAGGGGCCGCTTCTGGACTATCTGGAGGCGAAGTTCGGCGCGATCTACGGGTTGTGAGCGGGGAAGCCTCCGGCGGGGATATTTTGCTCTGAAGAAGCGGGGGGCGCTGTGCGGTGCTCCAGCCGCAGCCAGATGCTGTCGCGCCCGCGCACGGGGAGATGTGCCACGGGCCTCCCGGGGCGGGGGGCCCCCGGGTGGATGCGGAAGTTGCGCAGGATCATCGCCAGGAAGAGCGGCCCCTCGGCCATGGCGAAGCCCGCGCCGGGGCAGACCCGCGCGCCGGTCGAGAAGGGCAGGTAGGCGCGGCGCAGGCAGGACTTGCCGTTTTCGGTGTCGAAGCGGGCGGGGTCGAAGCTGTCGGGGTTGTCCCAGAGCCGTTCGTGGCGGTGCAGGTGCCAGGGCGAGATGACGACTTGCGCGCCGGATGGCACGGGGCGGCCGCGGAAGGTTTCGGGGCAGCGGGCCTCGCGCACGAACATCGGGACGGGGGGGGTAGAGGCGCATCGCCTCGCGGAAAATGGCGCGGCAGGTCTTCAGCCGCCCGATCGTGGACATGGTGGGGGCGGCGGTCCCGGGCAGGGCCCCGGCGGCCTCGGCGGCGGCGCGGTCCTGCCAGTCGGGGAAGAGGGCAAGCAGGTAGAGCGCCCAGGCAAGTGCCGAAGCCGAAGTTTCGTGCCCGGCCAGAAAGAAGATCGCGACCTGGTCGACCATTTCGTCGGTTTCGAAGCAGCGGCCGGTCTGTGGGTCCGGCGTGGTCATGATCTTGGTGGCCAGATCGTCGGGCGCGGTGCCGGCGCGGATCATCCCGGCCCGCGCGGCGGTGAGTTGCGCGATCAGGTCGCGGATCCGTGTGGCGGTGCGCCGGGTGGCGCGGGAATGCAGGCGCGGGAACCAGCGCGGCAGCGGCATCAGCGCGCCGAGGTTGAAGATGGGCTGGGCGCGCTGATGGGCGCGGAATTCGTGGAACACCGCGCTTGCGGTTTCGTCCTGGATCGGAATCGAGAAGAGCGTGCGGAAGATCACGTCCGCGGCGGCATGGGCGGTTTCCTCTTCGATGTCGATCGGGTCGGGGCCGGCGCGCGCGGCGAGGCGCGCGACGCAATCGCACCCGGCCTGCCACATCGCGGGCAGCGCCTGGTTCAGGCGACCGCCCTCGAAGGCGGGGTCGATGATGCGCCGTTGCCGCGCCCATATCTGGCCATTCGTCACGAAGACCGAGTTGCCCAGAAGCGGGCGCAGCCCTTCGCCCACGCGCTGCGATTTCGGGAAATCGGCGGGGCGGGCCTTGAGCACTGTCTCGATCAGATCGGGGTCGTTGCACATGTAGGAGCGGAAGAAGGGCGTGCGGAATTCCGCCATCCAGGCGCGGTAGAGGCGGGCGGGCTGCGCAGAGAGAATATCCTTGCGGAACAGCTGCATATAGCGCCAGAGCGGCACGCGGTCTGGGCGGGCGGGGGGTTTG
>CALMEG010000166.1 GCA_937863185.1 uncultured Paracoccaceae bacterium
ACTCGGTCACCAAGTCGAAATTCGACAACAAATACGGCTGCAAGGAATCGCTGGTGGATGGCATCCGCCGCGCCACCGACGTGATGATGGCCGGCAAGGTCGCCGTGGTCTGCGGCTATGGCGATGTGGGCAAAGGCTCGGCGGCCTCGCTCCGCGGTGCAGGGGCCCGCGTGAAGGTGACCGAGGTCGACCCGATCTGCGCGCTTCAGGCCGCGATGGACGGCTTCGAGGTTGTCGTGCTGGAGGATGTTGTCGCGGATGCCGACATCTTCATCACCACCACCGGCAACAAGGACGTGATCCGCATCGAGCATATGCGCGCGATGAAGGACATGGCCATCGTCGGTAATATCGGCCATTTCGACAACGAGATCCAGGTTGCCGCGCTGAAGAACCACAAATGGACCAATATCAAGGACCAGGTGGACATGATCGAGATGCCCTCGGGCGCGCGGATCATCCTTCTGTCCGAGGGGCGCCTGCTGAACCTCGGCAATGCCACCGGCCACCCCAGCTTCGTGATGTCGGCCAGCTTCACCAACCAGGTGCTGGCGCAGATCGAGCTTTGGACCAAGGGCGCGGACTACAAGCCCGGCGTCTATATCCTGCCCAAGGCGCTGGATGAAAAGGTCGCGCGGCTCCACCTGAAGAAGATCGGTGTGAAGCTGACCGAACTGCGCCCCGATCAGGCCGACTATATCGGTGTCTCGCCCGAGGGGCCTTTCAAGTCGGATCACTATCGCTACTAGGCCTTTGCAGGTGCCGCGCATCCGCCCCTCGGCGGCGGGTGCGCCGATCTTGCGATCTGCGTCGGCAGAAACGTGCCCGCATGCCGCCAGCGGGACTTTCTGTCGCGCTGCAACGGGGAAAAGTGCGTAATTTTCCCTTGGTTGCGCACCCGCTTTGCCCTTAACCTCTCGCTGGGTCCGGGGCTGCTGCGGCGCCGGGCATTCATGTCAAACCCGGGACAGGTGGAGTTGCAAATGGGTAAAAGAGACGAGTTGATCGCGAAATATGCCGACGATCTGAAGAACAAGTGCGGCATGACGCCGGACATGACGCTTCTGAGCAAGGTTACGATCGGCTGCGGCCCGGCGATCTACAATGCCGATGCCGCCACCGTCGCGGCGGGTCAGGAAAGCGAACTGGAAACGGTGAAGAACAATTTCCTGATCAAGAAACTTGGTCTGAAGGACGGGCCCGAACTGATGGCCGCGATCAATGCCGTGATCGAAACCTATGGCCGGTCCGAGCGCAACAAGTATCGTGCCGTCGTCTATTACATGCTGGTCAAGCATTTCGGCAAGGAAAGCGTCTACGCCTGAGGCGGGGACCGCTATCACGGATATCGGGCGCGCCGGGCTGGCGCGCCCGTTTCATGTCAGATCATCGCCTTGATCGCCGCGACATGCGTGGCGGCGGCGCCCTGCGGATCGACCGAAAGGGCGGCGATCGTTTCGTCCAGCGCCTCGGGCGCGACGATCCGGTCGATCAGGCCCCAGGACAGCGCCTCGTCGGCCTCGATCTTCTGGCCGGCCATCAGGATCATCTTCGTGCGCGCCGGGCCGATCAGCGCGGCCATGCGGCGGGGGTCCGAGGGCTGGGGCAGAAAGCCAAGCTTCATCACCGGATAGAAGAACCGCGCGCCGGGCACCGCGATGCGCAGATCGCAGGCAAGGGCCATGCCCATGGCGCCGCCGGCCAGCGTGCCGTTCAGCGCCGCGACCGTCAGGCAGCCCAGCCCCGCGATCCGCGCCGAAAGCCGTTCCCAGACACCGTCTGTCGCAAGGCCCGCGCGGGCCTCGTCCAGGTCGGCGCCGGCGGAAAAGACCTTGCCGGTCCCGCGCAGCACCAGAACCCGCGCGCCCTCGGCCCCGGCGCGGGCGGCGAGGGCGTCGATTTCCTCGAGCATGGCGCGGGTAAGAGAGTTGGCCTTGTCCGGCCGGTCGATGGTAATGGTCCAGAGGCCGTCATTTTGCCGTGAACGGATCATGCCTGCGTCCTTTCAAAGAGGGTCTGCCCCGTCCTAGCAACGGTTCGGCCTCTTGACCATTGCTGCCACGCGCGGGATGTTACCGCGCAAGACACCATTCGTCGAAAGGGTTGCCAGATGGTTCATTGGAAATTGCGGGGCGCAGGCGTTCTGGTGGCGTCGCTTCTGGGCTCGACCGCGGTCTGGGCGGATGTGACGCCCGAAGAAGTCTGGACCAGCTGGTCGAACAGTTATCAGGCCTTCGGCTACGATGTCACGGTCGGCTCTCAGGACCGCGCCGGCGACACGCTGACGCTGAACGATGTGGTGATGACGGCCGAGACCCCCGATGCGATAAGCTCGATGAAGATCGAGGCGCTTTATCTGCGCGATCTGGGCGACGGGACCGTCGAGGTGACCACCTCCGAGACCAGCGACCTCGAGACCACGGCCAAGGCCGAGGACGAAGAGATCCACATGGTCATGCAGATGCGCCAGAAGGACATGAAGGCGATCGTGTCGGGCACACCCGACAACCTGGCCTATGACATGACCGCGCCCGAGATCGTGATCGACATGGATCAGGTGGTCTCGAACGGGGAAACCCAGCCGGTGAAGATGCAGATGACCCTGCTCGACAGCAAGGGCATCTATCGGCTGGAACAGCAGAACGGCCAGAAGGTCACCACGAATTTCGAAACCGGAACGCTGAAATTCGCTGTCTCCGGGGCCGATCCGGCCGATGGCGCAACCTTCACGATGACGGGCAACCTCGCCGACTTGGTTGCGGGCGGCGATACGTTCGTGCCTGTCGGCGTCGACATGAACCTGCCCGGCGAGGCGCTGAAGGCCGGCATGACGATGGATTTCGATGTCACGTACGGCCAGGGAAACTATGAGATCGACGGCGAAAGCCCCGATGGACCGTTCAAGCTCATGGCGGCGGCAGAATCCGGGACCTTTGGCCTGAAGCTCGCGCAGGAAGGTTTTGCCTATGCTGCGGGCGGCAAGGGGGCCGATATCTCGGTTCTGGTGCCCGACTTCCCGCTGCCCATGAACGTGAAGCTGGCCGAAACGCTGGCCGATTTCGCCATGCCTCTTGCCGCCTCGGACGAGGCCGCGCCCTTCAACGCGGTGATCAGGCTGGTCGGCCTTGAGGTTTCCGATGAGCTTTGGTCGATTTTCGATCCGACGGCCACGCTTCCGCGTGACCCGGCTTCGCTGGTGGTGGATCTGTCGGGCATGATGCGCCCGATGATCGACCTCTTCTCGGAAGAGGCCGCGCAATCGCAGATGCCGCCGGTCGAGATGCGCTCGCTTGACGTGAACGACGTGCAGCTTCGCGCCGCGGGGGCCGAGCTGACCGGGACCGGCGCGATGACCTTCGACAACAGTGCCGGCATGCCGATGCTCATCGGCGAGGTCAACCTGCGTCTGGCGGGGGCGAATGCGCTGATGGATAATCTGGTCGCCATGGGGCTGATGCCGCAGGATCAGGTGATGTTCGCGCGCATGATGCTGGGTCTTTATGCCGTTCCCTCGGGGGATGACACGCTGACCTCGAAGATCGAGTTCAAGGAAGGCGGCAAGATCTTTGCCAATGGCCAGCAGGTGCAATAAGGCCTTCCGATAAGTCAGGGGCCGTCCGGAAACCCTCCGGGCGGCCCTTTCCTTTCCCTGTCGGAGCGTGACACGATGCAGGACGATGATCTGGCGAAACTGACCGATGCCCTTCTTGACGCGGCCCGCAAGGCAGGCGCGCCCGAGGCGGATGCAATCGCCGTCGACGGGCGTTCGGTCTCGATCGACGTGCGGGCGGGCGCGCTGGAACAGGCAGAGCGCGCCGAAGGGGTGGAGATCGGGCTGCGGGTTTTGCTTGATGGGCGGCAGGCCTGCGTTTCGGCCTCGGACATCTCGGCGCGCACGATCTCGGACATGGCAGAGCGCGCGGTTGCCATGGCGCGCGAGGCGCCGCGCGACCCCTGTGTCGGCCTAGCCGATGCCGCCCAGCTTGCCCGAAGCTGGGATCTGGCGGCGCTGGAGCTTGAGGACCCCTCGGCCGAGCCTGCCCCGGCCGATCTGGAACGCGACGCGCGCGAGGCCGAGGCCGCGGCGCTTTCGGTCGCGGGGGTGACGCAGGTGCAGGCGGCTTCGGCCAGCTATTCGCGCCGGCGCCTGCATATCGCGGCCAGCAACGGGTTTTCGGGCGGCTACGGGCGCAGCTCGCGGTCGGTTTCCGCGGTGGCGATCTCGGGCGAGGGCCTGACGATGGAGCGGGACTGGGCCGCCGAAGCCCGCATCTGGCAGGCCGACCTTCCCCCCGCGGCCGAGGTGGGCCTGCTGGCCGGGCAGCGCGCGGCCGAACGCGCGGACCCGCGCCGCCCGCCGACCGGCAGTTATCCGGTCGTGTTCGACGAGCGCATCGCGGGCAGCCTTGTCAACCACCTTCTGGCGGCCATCAACGGCACGGCCATCGCGCGCGGGGCCTCGTGGCTGCGCGACGGTCTGGGCGGGCCGGTGCTGCCCGCGGGCCTGTCGCTGATCGAAGAGCCGCATCGCCCAAGGATTTCCGGCTCGCGCCCCTTCGATGCCGAGGGGCTGCCCACCGCGCGGCGTGCGATCGTGCAGGAGGGTATCCTGACCGGCTGGACGCTTGACCTGGCAACCGCGCGCAAGCTGGGCATGACCAGCACCGCCAATGCCGGGCGCGGAACCTCGTCTCCGCCCGCGCCGGGGGTGGGCAACGTGACGCTGACGCAGGGCAGCGCCAGCCGCGCCGATCTGTTGCGGGACATGGGGACGGGTCTTCTGATCACCTCGTTCATCGGGGCCACGATCAACCCCACGACCGGGGATTATTCGCGCGGCGCCTCGGGCTTCTGGGTCGAGGGCGGAGAGATCCGCTATCCGGTGAACGAATGCACCGTGGCCGGGAACCTGCGCGAGATGCTGGCCCGCATCACGCCCGCCAATGATGCCCGCCCGCATCTGAGCCATGTCGTGCCCAGCCTGCTTGTCGAGGGGCTGACGCTTGCCGGAGAATGACCTGAAGCTGCTGACCGGGGCTGCGGAGGCCGCCGGAAAGATCGCCCTGCGTTACTGGAAGAACGCGCCCGACGCCTGGGACAAGGGCGGCGGTGCGGGCCCGGTGTCCGAGGCCGACCTGGCCGTGAACGCGATGTTGCAGCATGATCTTTGCGCGGCCCGGCCCGGCTATGGCTGGCTATCCGAGGAAAGCGATGAAAACCCCGACCGGCTGAGGGCGGACCGCATCTTCATCGTCGATCCGATCGACGGCACGCGGGCCTTCCTTGCGGGTGAGCGCAGCTTCGCCCAGTCGCTTGCCGTCGCACATGGCGGGCTGGTGACGGCGGCGGTGGTGCATCTGCCCGCGCTTGGCCTGACCTATACCGCCACGGCGGATGGTGCGGCCTGCCTGAACGGGCAGCCCTTGCGCGCGGGCCAGGCCGCGCGGATCGAGGAGGCGCAGATCCTCAGTTCCTCTGCGGTCAGCGATCCGCTGAACTGGCGCGACCCCGTGCCCCGGTTCCGGCGCGTCTTCCGCCCCTCGCTTGCATGGCGCTTCTGCCTTGTGGCCGAGGGCCGGTTCGATGCGGTCCTGTCGCTGCGCCCGGCATGGGAGTGGGATATCGCGGCCGGAAGCCTGATTGCGATGCGGGCCGGGGCCATCGCCAGCGACCGGGCGGGCCAGCCCCTGCGCTTCAACAGCCAGACGGCAACCGCGAATGGCCTTGTGGTGGCGCCCCCGGCGCTGCATGCGGATCTGCTGGCGCGTTTGCGGCCCTGGCCGGGCTGAGGCGGCCTACCAGCGCAGAAACCGGGGCCCAAGCGCCGCGCCGATCCCTGCCGCGGCAAGGATGCCAAGCGAATACCATGTGGCATAGAACATCGGGCTGTCCTCGATGCAGTGCATCGCATAGATCGCGGTGGCAAGCCCCCCGGCCGCCAGCCCCGCAACCGCGCCGGCGCGGCCGGGTGCGGTGACGGCCCCGTGGCGCAGCGCCAGCATCACCGCTGCAAGGATCGGCAATGACAGAAGCGGAATCGATATCAGGCATACGCTGACACTTTTCCCGGTAAAGGCCATCATTCGCGCGCCCTCGGGTGTCACGATCCAGGCATAGGCCGCCGCAAGCGCCGCAAGGGCCGGCGCGATCAGAAGCCAGCGGCCCTGCCCGGTTGCGCCCGGCCGCGCCAGCACCAGCGCCAGCGGCAGCGCCGCCGCCGCCAGCACCAGCGGCAGCACCATCTTCAACCCCACAAGCGGTTGGGAAAGCGCGGCGACAAGGCCGTCACGCAGGCCAAGCGTCGCGGCCATTGCCAGGAAGGCGACCGCCATTGCCGGGCCGATCCAGCGCATCAGCACCTGCCGCGCGCCCGGGCGGGGCAGCGTATCCTCGGCCAGTATCCTGAGCAGATCCTCGGTCTTCATATCTCGATATACCTTTCGCGCAATTCGGCCAGCTTGCGCAGGCTTCTGTGCAACATCACGCGCACGGCGCCTTCCGTCATGTCCATCCGCTTCCCGGTTTCCGCGATGCTTGCCCCCTCGATCCCGATCCCGCGGATCACGGCCGCCGCGCGCGGCTCCAGCATGGCGATCAGCTTGTCCATGTCGTGCCGCTCGGTCGGGTCGGCCTCGGGCGGGGCGGGAAGGACCTCGGTGAAATCCTCGATCGGCACCTGCACCCGGCGGCCGCGGCGGCGGAACGCGTCCACCACCTTGTGGCGTGCGATCGCATAGACCCACGGCGCGACCGGATCGCCCTCGCGCCAGGTGTGGCGCTTGAGATGTATGGCCAGCAGGACCTCTTGCAAGATGTCGTCTCCTTCCTCGGGGCCAAGCCCGGCCCCGCGTGCCCGGATCACACCGCGCAAGACCGGCGTGACGGCCTCAAGGAAAAGCCCATAGGCGCGCGCATCGCCCGCATTGGCGGCGCGCAGCAGCAATACCCAGTCCGCTTTCCGGTCGTGCATCATCACCTTCTGTTCGCCCGCATGGGCCGAATGTTACAGCCCCGCGCGGGATTGGACAGCGCTTTTGCGAAAAGCCGGAGGGCTGCGCGCGATCACGGGTTCGTGTGCGCCGTAACGCGGGGCCATCGCGGGGCGAAAGGCAATCAGGAACCGCGCTTCGGTTCCGTTAACCTTTCAGGGAGAAGACCATGACCAAGACCGATACCGCACTGAGCCTTGCCGCCGCGATCACCTGCGCGATCGCCGTTTCCGCCCCCGCGCATGCCGCCGGCGATATGGAGAAGTGCTATGGCGTCGCCCTTGCCGGCCAGAACGATTGCGCCGCCGGCCCCGGCACGACCTGCGCGGGCACCTCGACCATGGATTACCAGGGCAATTCGTGGAAATACGTTCCCGCCGGCACCTGCGTGACGATGGAAACCCCCAAGGGGATGGGCTCGCTGGAAGCGATGGACTCCTGATCGAAACGGGGCGGTCCCCGGGCCGCCCCCGCAATTTCAAGGCATCGGCAGGGAGGATTGCAGATGTTGCCCGCAAGACCCGGAATAGGGTTCAAACCCGAACATTTCCCCGCAATCGTGCAAACCCGCCTCGATCTGGGGTTCCTTGAGGTCCATGCCGAGAATTACATGGGGGCGGGCGGCCTTCCGCATCGGATGCTGACCCGGCTGCGGCAGGATCATGCGCTTTCGGTTCATGGGGTCGGGCTGTCCATCGGCGGGCCGGACCCGTTGAACGAGGATCACCTTGCCCGCCTGCGCGCATTGTGTGACCGCTATCAGCCCGAAAGCTTTTCCGAGCATCTGGCCTGGGCAAGCCATGGCGGCGAATGGATGCATGACCTTCTGCCGCTTCCCTATACCGGCGAAACCCTGGACATCGTGTGCGATCATATCGACCGCGTGCAAGAGGTCCTGGGCCGCCGGATGTTGCTGGAAAACCCGGCAAGCTATGTTCTGTTCGAACAATCCGACATTGCCGAAACCGCCTTTCTGGCCGAGGTCGTGCGGCGCACGGGATGCGGGCTTCTGCTTGATATCAACAATGTCTTCGTGTCCTGCGTCAATCACCGGACCGACCCGCGCGCCTATCTGGCGGATTTCCCGCTGGAGGCCGTGGCCGAGATCCATCTGGCCGGTCACGCGACCGAGGACCTGCCCTCGGGTCCGCTGCTGATCGACGATCACGGCGCCCCCGTGGCCGAGCCTGTCTGGGCACTTTATGCTGAAACAGTCTCGAAATTGGGTGCGCTTCCCAGCCTGATCGAGTGGGACAACGACCTTCCCCCCTTCGAGGATCTGATGGCCGAGGCCGCGCGTGCGGGCCGGATTCTCGATGCCTTGCCGCAGGCGCGCCATGCCCGCGCATCGTGACTTCGCGCAGGCCTTTCGTCAGGGTCTGGGGACGGGCCGGTTACCTCCGGGCCTTACCGCGCCCGCGCCCGAAGAGGCCGCGCGCCGCTTTGCGGTCTATCGCAACAATGTGGCGCATGGCCTGATCCAGGCGCTGCGGGCGCGCTTTCCCGCGATCGAGCGCTTGGTCGGGCCGGAATTCTTCGCGGCGATGGCGCGCGAGTTCATCCGCGCCTGTCCGCCCGACGGCCCGATCCTGCAACGATGGGGCGGCGCGATGCCATCTTTCCTGCAAGAGTTTCCCCCGGTGCGGGGCCTGCCCTATCTGGCCGATATCGCCCGGATCGAGATTGCGCGTGGCCAGGCCTATCACGCGGCCGATGCCGAGCCGGTTCCGCCCGAAAAGCTGCGCGCGGCGGCGCTGAAAGCCCCCGATACAATGCGGCTGCATCTGCATCCCTCGGTCCGGATTCTGCACCTGGCCTGTCCGGGGGGCGCGATCTGGGCGGCGCAACAACCCGGCGGCCCGCCACCCCCGCCACCGGAAGACTGGGGCCCGCAAAGCGTGCTGATCGCGCGGCGCGGCTGGCATGAGGTGACCGTTACCGTTCTGGCCGCATCCGACGCCGCCTTCACCGAGGCCATCCTTGCCGGAAAAAGCTTCGCGCAAGCGGTGCGGAAGGCGCAGGAAACCGGGAAGAAATTCGACCCTGTTTCAGCCCTTTCAAGCCTTTTGCAGGCCGGGTTGATCACCGGAGAAACCGTCATTCAGGAAGGAGACCAAGGATGCCCGACTTGACACGAAGGCGCGCCGTGGCTGGACCCCTGCGCACCGCTGCCGCGCTGAACGCATGGCTTGGCCGGCTGCCCGAAGATCTGCCCGCGCTTGCCGCGCGCCTCTTTCCGGCCGCCGTATTCTGGATGTCGGGGCGCACCAAGGTCGAGGGATTCTCGATCAAGCCCTCCACCTGGGCGCTGTTCGAGGATCTCTATGCATTGCCGCTGATCCCGTCCCACTGGGCGGCGGTCATGGCGACGGTGGCGGAACATCTTTTCCCGGTGCTTCTGGTGCTGGGCCTGTTTACCCGGTTCTCGGCGCTTGCCCTTCTGGGCATGACGCTGGTGATCCAGACCTTCGTCTTTCCCGGCGCATGGGTGACGCACGGGCTTTGGGCGACCGCGTTCGCGTGGCTGATTGCGCGCGGGCCGGGGCGGTTTTCCCTGGATCATCTGCTGCGGATCGAGCGTTGAGGCTTGCCACCCGCGCCCAAGGGGTTAACTGTGACCCTGTAGGCGGTGATGCGGGGAAACATGCGCGAAAGCGAGAAGATCGAAGCGGCGGGGGACGAGGCAGAGCATAACGGGCGGGGCACCGTGCCCGATACCCGCAACGCGCGGCAGTTCCGCGCGGCGCTTGGCCGGTTTGCCACCGGGGTGACCGTGGTGACCGCGCGCGAGGCGGGCGGTGGCCCGCCGGTGGGCATCACCGCGAACAGCTTCGCCTCGGTCTCGCTGGCGCCGCCGCTGGTGCTGTGGTCGGCGGCGCGTGCCTCGTTGCGGCATGCGCATTTCACCGAGGCGCCGGCCTTTGCCATCCATGTGCTGCGCGATGACCAGATCGACCTGGCCAACCGGTTCACGCGCAACGGAGCAGGGTTCGAAGGGCTGGAGTTCACGCTGAGCGATCAGGGGGTGCCGCTTCTGGCCGATGCGCTTGCGCGGTTCGAATGCGCGGCCGAAACCCGTCACGAGGGCGGGGATCACACCATCATCATCGGCCGCGTGCTGCGCTTCGAGACATCCCTGGAAGGTGAGCCGCTGGTCTTCGCGCATGGCCAATACGGCCGGTTCCTGCCTAAAGGCTGATCAGCCGAGCTGTGCGATCCGTTCCGCCAGAAGCTCGATCGCGCGCGATTGGGCGGCGGCGATGGCGGGCGGGCCTTCGCCCTCGATCGGCACCGACAGGTCGAACCGGCGCACCACGTCGCGCCCGCCACCCAGATCCGCGGCCGAGACGAAATAGACCCCCGAAAGCCGCACCACGCCATCGGCGCGCGCCAGAAGCTGTTCCACCCGCACCTCGATGCGCCGGTCCGGGCCGTTCGACAGCGGCCACGGCTCGGCCACCACGGTCGCGCCCGACAGCGCCGAGATCTGGCGCGCAAGGACCAGCGTCATCGCGCGCGGCGGATCGTCGGCCCAGATGTTGTCCGGGGTCGACCGCAGGGCGCCGTCCTCGGTCTGATAGGCGATCTCCTGCCCCGAGGCATATTGCGGCAGCGATACCTCGCGCAGTTCGGCCAGGCCGAGCCGGTTGGGCAGGCGCTGTTGCGCCGCGGGCGGGTCGATGACGTAGCGCGCGGTCTTTTCGGGGCTTGAGCAGGCGGCAAGTGCGATCAGGCCGGTCAGCAGCAGGCGGGTCAGGGTCATGTCGTCATCCTCCGGTCAGCGGCCCAGGATAAAGGCGCGGGGATTGCGTTCGATGGTGCGGGCAAGCGCACCGAATGCGGCGGTGGCACGGCGCAGTTCCCGCATCGTGTTGAGCACCTCGGCGTTGAAGCTTGACCGTTCGCCGTAAGAGGCGACAAGCGTATCGGCCTGCGCGATCAGCGCCTCAAGGCGGCGCGTCACCTCGGGCAGGCGTTCAGAGGCGGCGGCGATGGCATCGGCCGCGCCCTCTGCCGCGCCAAGCGCGCTGTTGAGGTTTTCGGCCGCCCCGCCTTCGCGCAGTTCCGCAAGAAGGGCCGCCGCCTCGGTCAGCGTATCGGAAAGCGCGCGCGGAAGCTGATCGGCATCTTCCGAACCCAGCATCGCGCGCAGATCGCCCAGGATGCCGTCGATATTGCGGCCGATATCGCCAAGCGGCATGTCGGCGGCGGCGGCGGCGGCCTTGTCCACGGAAACCAGCGTATCGCCCAAGCCCTCGATCTCGGTCATCACGGTATCGGCCGCCGATGTCACCCGGTCCAGCGCCACCACCGTCTTTTCCCCCGCATCCTTGGCGTTGAGATCGTTGACCAGGGTGCGGATCTCTTCCAGCACGCCGGCAAGCTCGCCCGGGACGGCGCGGGTATCTTCGCTTTCGGCCACCGCCGAGATGCTGTCGAGCGTGCGGATCGCGCTTGCCAGAAGCTCTTCGATCGGAAGGTTGTTGATGCGCGTGAACACACCCTCGGCCGAGGCCGCAAGGTCGTTCTGCGCGGCCGGCCCGACGGGGATGGTGGGATAAGGTTCGGCGTCCAGCTTCATGATCGCATGGGGAACATTGTCCAGGTCGGTCAGCTCGATCACCAGCGTCGTGCCCAGCAGCCCCACCGCTGCGGTGCGCGCGCGCAGGCCGTTCTCGACCTCATTGGCAAGGAATTCGGCCACGATATCGGGATCGGTGTCGCGCGCAAGGCCCATGCGTTCGGGCGACAGTGCGATCACCACCTGCTGGCGGGCATATTTCGTGCCAAGCGTGTCGGTCTCGACCCGGATCGAGATATCGACCACCTCGCCTGCCTCCACGCCCCGGAACTGCACGCGGGTGCCCTGTTCAAGGCCGCGCACGGCCTCGTCGAACAGAAGCGAGAAGCGCACCGGATCGGACATGCCGTCGCCAAAGATCGATTCACGCGCGGTTTCGGCATTGCTGAACAGTCGGAAGCGGTGCCCGCTTTCGACCAGCGTCCCGCCCGAAGTGAAGGTGTTGAATTCTACCCCGCCCTGGACCAGCGTCGCCAGAGAGCGCACGTTCAGGCTCACCCCCGCCGCGCCGAGCGAGACCGAGATGCCCGAGGTATCCCAGAACCGGGTCGAGCTTGTAAGGCGCTGGTCATGCGGGGTTCTGATGAAGGCATCCACGATGACGCCCGAGTCGTTCTCGGCCAGACGCAGGTTCTGCAACTGGCCCACGGTCAGTCCGCGAAACAGCACCGGCGCCCCTTCCACAAGGCCCCCGGCATCGTCTGCGCGCAGCTCGATCCAGGTGCCCTTGGAGGGGTCGGGCGCCAGCGGCGCCCGCGCAAGCCCGGTGAAGCGGCTTTGCGGCGCGCCGGGCTCGGCGTCCCAGAATCCTTCGATGAACGTGCCCGACAGCACCGTATCAAGCCGCGAGATGCCTTGTGTCGTCACCTCGGGGCGCACCAGCCAGAACAGGGCGTCGGCATCGACGAAGGGTGCCACATCCTTGTTCACCCGCACGCCGAGGCGCACGTTGCTGAGATTCTCGGAAAAGCCCACGGTTTCGACATGGCCCACATCGACCTCGCGGAATTTCAACGTGGTCTCTCCGGGGCGGATGCCGGTGGCGTCGGCAAAGTCGATCTCGATCAGAACGCCGCGATCCGAATAGCTTTTCCAAGCCACGCCAAGTGTGATGGCAAGGGCCAGAAGCGGCACCAGCCAGATTACCGACAGCCGGGTCCAGATCGGGTTGGGCGCCGTGGTTTTGACAAGCTTGGCGGGTTCGGGCGAGTTGGTCATTGTTACTGAGGTTCCTTGTTAACGGTCGGGCCGCGCCAGATCAGCCTTGGATCGAAGCTTTGGGCCGATAGCATGGTGAATGCAACCGAGAGCGCGAAGGAAACCGCGGCAGGGCCCGGATGGATCGAGGCCACGAAGCCCAGTTGCACCAGCGCCGACAGGATTGCGACGACGAAGACGTCGATCATCGACCAGCGGCCGATGAACTCCACCACCTCGTAAAGCCATAGATGCCGGTGGCCGCCGGCGCGGTTTTCGTGCCCCACCGCAAGCGCGAGATACGAGATCGCCAGGAACTTGGCCAGCGGGATCATGATCGACGCCAGAAAAACGATCGCGGCCACCCCGTAATTGTGATGCGCCACCAGTTCGACCACGCCGCCGAGGATCGTGTTCTCCTGGCTGCCGGTGATCGTGGAGGTGCGCAGCATGGGGTAAAGATTGGCCGGGATGTAGAAGATGATCCCCGCGATCAGCCAGGCCCAGACCTTTTGCAGGCCGGCGCTGTCCACCGGCGACAGCGGCGCCCCGCAGCGCGCGCAGCGCGCCGTGCCCTGTGGCCAGACCCGGCCGCAGCTTGTGCAGCCGATCAGCCCGCAATCATGGGCGGTGGGGATCGCTTCGGGTGTCATTGCTGCTCGATCGCCTGCCAGATGGTCCACTTGCTCAGGAAGGAATTCTTGAGCGCGGTGACGATGATCAGGGCGCAAAAGGCCCAGAAGGCCGGGCCAAGCGAAACCGTCGCAAGCCCCGCAACCTTCACCAGCGCGACCGCGGTGCCGATGATGAAGATCTCGGCCATGGACCAGGGCTGAAGCTCTTCGGCAAGGCGGAACAGGCGCTGGGCCCGCGGCCAGGCGCTGCGCCCGTTGGCCAGCGGCCAGAGCACATAGATCAGCGCGGCAAAGCGGACGACGGGCAGGGCGACGATCATCAGCATCACCGCAAGCGACAGGGGCGCCACGATCCCGTCGGAAAAGGCCATCGCCGCCCTGAAGATCGAGCTGTCATGCGAAAGCCCCTGCGCCGAGATCTTCAGGAACGGGAAGAACATCGCCCCGAACATCAGGATCATCGCAGTGAAGGCAAGCGCGATGACATGCAGGAAGGATCGCGCGGGCGGTGCAATTAGGATCGTGCCGCAACGCGCGCATTCGGCGCGCTGCGTCTCTTCAAGCGCTTCGACGCGGTGCAGGGCGTCGCAACGCGGACACGCCATCAGTTCGGTCAGCCGGTCGGGTGCGGCGGGCAGCGGATTCAACATGGGCGCAACTTAGCGCCTGATGGATTGCCGACAAGGCAACAAGGAATATGCTGCGCATTTTAGCTTTTAAGTGCGTCTTAAGGGCCGCTTGCTAGACCGGTCGCGGGGTATAGTAAGAAGGGTGACAGGATGGCCATGCGCGACAATGCCGCGCCAGTCATCATCAAGCGCAAGAAGATCATCGCCGGGGGCGGGCATCACGGCGGGGCCTGGAAGGTGGCCTATGCCGATTTCGTGACCGCGATGATGGCCTTCTTCATGTTGATGTGGCTGCTGAATGCGACGACGGAAAAGCAACGCAAGGGGATTGCGGACTACTTCAACCCGACGATTCCGGTGAACCGGATCTCGGGCGGGGGTGAGGGGGCCTTTGGCGGCGAATCGGTCTTTTCCGAGGATCAGATCGCCCAGAACGGCACCGGCGCTAGCGCCCTGCGCCCGACCGAGGCCCGCCAGGCCCGCGGCACGCAGGGCACCGATTCCGACCGCGAGTCGCAAGGCGAGACTTTCGAGGCCATCTCCCGCACGATCGAAAAGGCGCTTCTGGGCACGGGCGGCGAATCGATGGTGTCGAACGCGCTTGCCCGACATATCGTGACGCGCGTCACGGATG
>CALMEG010000167.1 GCA_937863185.1 uncultured Paracoccaceae bacterium
GGCGCGGGGGCGGGGCCGCCCCCGCCTGGCCCGCCCAAGGCCAGGGGGAGACCGGGGGCCTTCGGCGGGGCCCGGAGGGCCACCCCCGCCCCGCCCCGGCATCCAGGCCCCGCCGCGCGACCGCCATCCCGTTGGCACGCCCGGTGCATTCCATGACCAGATCGACGCCCGAAAGGTCCAGATCCGAAAGATCGCCGCTGCGGGTCAGGGGAACGCGCCGTCCGTTCACCACCAGCGCCCCGCCCTCAAGCGCGACCTGACCGGGAAAGGGGCCGAAGACACTGTCATACTGGAACAGATAGGCGCACATCTCGGGCGCGGCCACATCGTTGACGCCCGCGACCTCAAGCCCCGGCCAGCATTCAGGCCGCAACGCCCATGCCCGCAGAACCGAACGTCCGATCCGGCCGAACCCGTTGATGAAGACCCGCATTCCCGCCTCCTGGCACCTGCGCACCCGCCCGTTCTAAAGCCAGACAGCCGCGTTGCGAAAGGGGGAGGATTGATACCGATACAATGGGCGGATCGTCGAAAGGGGGGATGCGACACGCCGCGCGGGGAACTGGCGACCCCGGAAGGAATCGAACCCTCAACCTGCCGATTAGAAGTCGGCTGCTCTATCCAGTTGAGCTACGGGGCCAGTAGCCGTTGTTTTGCGGCACACCCGGCGCGTGCGCAAGGGCTTCAAAGGACAAGCGTCATAAAAACGCTGTTGGGATCGGGGCCATAGCCCTCGAACGGGCCACATTCCTCGAACCCTGCCCGCAGATACAAAGCGCGCGCGGCGGTAAACGACGGCTGCGCCCCCGTTTCCAGACTGATACGCGCATAGCCTGAGCCGCGCGCCTCGATCAGAAGATGCTCCAGCATCGTCCATGCCAGGCCGCGCCCGCGCGCCTCAAGCAGGATATGCATGGACTTGATCTCGGCATGGCCATCGTCAATACGCTTGATCGCCCCCATACCAAGAGGCTGGCCATCCTCGCGCATCACGAAGAACGCGATACCGGGTGCCGCAAGCGCATCGGCGGGCAGCATGTGGATCGATTCGGGCGGAGTGTCGGCATGCATCGCCTCGGTATGACGCCGATGCAGCAGCGACAGATCTTCCTGAACCGGATGCTCACGCGCGATGACGATCATGCTGGCCCTGCCTGGCGCGCCGCGGGCGCGATCCCGAACCGATTTCAATGCGTCCAGACGTTGCGTCTGTCAGAGGCGAAATTGTCGCCATAGCCGCGCGGGCGCACATTGGGCGCGCGCTTGTGCGGCTCGGTCACGGTGTAGTCCAGGCCCATTTCGCGTGCATAGGCCTCGGCGGCCTCGCGGCTGTCGAATTTCAGCCGCACCTGCGCCTGCGTGTCGCCCGAGCTGGTCCAGCCCATCAGCGGGTCGATCTCGCGCGCGTCGGCGGGCATGTAGTCCAGATACCACAGCCTGGTCTTTGCCTGCCCCGATTGCATCGCGTTACGGGCCGGTTGGTAGATACGCGCGCGCATGGCTCACCTCTTCCATATGGATCGCCTTTTATTAGAAGATCATAACAAAAGGGAAAGCACTAAAAAAAAACAAGCCCTGAAAACAGCTGCGGGGCTGCGGGCGCGGATGGGGTGCGTGGGGTGGGGTGGTGGTCCCGCCGGCAGCCGCTATGCTGCTTGCCGGAACAAGTTAGGAACAACCCTGGGCAGTCGCAATCCGGAAAGCCACCAACACCATGATATAAAACATAAAACTCTCAGCATATCTTAACCTTTCGTTCACATCCGCCCCGAGCCCCTTGAAAGAGAACGAAAACGGATCAAATCTAGGGCTCTGCGGAGAGGACCGATGCCCCACAACAATGCCAATGCCCCGACGCCGCGCCCCGAAGTCCTGACGCGGCCCAAGCTTGAGGGCGGGCGCCGCTTCGTGATGAGGACCGACTTCGCCCCCGCGGGCGACCAGCCCACCGCGATTGCCGAACTGACCGAGGGCGTCATGACCGGCGAGCGCAACCAGGTCCTGCTGGGCGCGACCGGCACGGGCAAGACCTTCACCATGGCCAAGGTCATCGAGGAAACGCAGCGCCCCGCGATCATCCTGGCCCCGAACAAGACGCTTGCCGCGCAATTATACGGCGAATTCAAGGGCTTCTTCCCCGACAACGCGGTGGAATATTTCGTAAGCTATTACGACTATTACCAGCCCGAAGCCTATGTGCCGCGCTCGGACACCTATATCGAGAAGGAATCCCAGATCAACGAACAGATCGACCGCATGCGCCACTCGGCCACGCGGGCGCTTCTGGAACGCGATGACGTGATCATCGTGGCCTCGGTGTCGTGCATCTACGGCATCGGCAGCGTCGAGACCTATTCGGCGATGACGCAGGATCTGACGGTGGGGGGACTTTACGAACAGCGCAAGTTCCTGTCAGAGCTGGTGGCGCAGCAATACAAGCGGCTGGACGCCGCCTTCCAGCGCGGCGCCTTCCGGGTCAAGGGCGACACGGTGGACCTGTGGCCCGCGCACCTCGAAGACCGCGCCTGGCGCTTTTCCTTCTTCGGCGAAGAGCTGGAGGCGATTACCGAATTCGATCCCCTGACGGGCCAGAAGACCGACAGTTTCGAGCAGATCCGCATCTATGCCAACAGCCACTACGTCACCCCCCGCCCGACGCTGCAACAGGCGACCAAGGGCATCCGGGTGGAGCTGGCGCAACGGCTCAGGCAACTGAATGACGAAGGCAAGCTTCTGGAAGCGCAGCGGCTGGAACAGCGCACCAATTTCGACCTCGAGATGCTGGAGGCCACCGGCGTGTGCAACGGGATCGAGAATTATTCGCGCTACCTGACCGGCCGCGCCCCCGGCGAGCCGCCGCCCACGCTGTTCGAATTCATCCCCGACACTGCCATCGTCTTCGCCGACGAATCCCACGTCACCGTGCCGCAGATCGGCGGCATGTATCGCGGCGACTACCGGCGCAAGTTCACGCTGGCCGAGCACGGCTTCCGGCTGCCCTCCTGCATGGACAACCGACCCTTGAAATTCGAGGAATGGGATGCGATGCGCCCGCAATCCGTCTTTGTCTCGGCCACCCCCGCCGCCTGGGAGATGGAGCAGACCGGCGGCGTCTTCGCCGAACAGGTGATCCGCCCCACCGGCCTTCTTGACCCCGAGGTCGAGATCCGCCCCGTCGAGACCCAGGTGGACGATCTTCTGGACGAGATACGCAAGGTCGCGGCAAACGGCCTGAGGGTTCTGGTCACCACGCTGACCAAGCGCATGGCCGAGGATCTGACCGAATACCTGCACGAACAGGGCATCCGCGTGCGATACATGCACAGCGACATCGACACGATCGAACGGATCGAGATCCTGCGCGACCTGCGGCTTGGCGCCTTCGACGTGCTGGTGGGCATCAACCTGCTGCGCGAGGGGCTGGATATTCCCGAATGCGGGCTGGTGGCCATTCTGGACGCGGATAAAGAGGGGTTCCTGCGCTCGGAAACCTCGCTGATCCAGACCATCGGCCGCGCCGCGCGCAATGCCGACGGCCGCGTCATCATGTATGCCGACCGCATCACCGGCAGCATGGAGCGTGCCCTTGGCGAAACCAACCGGCGGCGCGAGAAGCAGGTCGCCTACAACACGGCGCATGGCATCACGCCTCAGACGATCCGCAAGAATGTCGAGGATGTGCTGGCCGGCCTGTGGCAGGGCGATACGGACATGTCGCGCGTGACCGCCAAGGTCGGGAAAATGCATGGCGCCAATCTCGAGGCGCATCTGGACGGGTTGCGCGCCGCGATGCGCAAGGCGGCCGAAAACCTCGAATTCGAAGAGGCCGCGCGGCTGCGCGACGAGGTCAAGCGCCTCGAAGCCGTGGACCTGGCGATTTCCGACGATCCGCTGGCACGCCAGGCGGCGGTCGAAGAGGCCGCGGAGGCCGCCGTGAAGGCCAAGGGGCGGTCGACCGCCGGGCGTCCGGGGCAGCGCGGCGGCGTGAAGCGCCGGCGCCACTGACCGGGCGCGGCCTACATCTCGGCTTGCGTTTCCGCGGCCTCGTCGCTGATCGCCTCGCCTGCGGCTTCAAGGTCGCGCCCGGCGCCTTGCATGGTTTCGCAGGCGGCAAGGGCAAAAAGCGCAAGCACGGGAACAAGGAAGGTCAGGCGGTTCATGGTCGGGTCTCCTGTTTCGGTTCTGCGGGGCCAACGTCCGCGGATGCCGTCAGGTTCCCTGCCCTCATGCCATGGCGATGATTTCGTCCACGAGGCTCTGGATTTCGGCCGCCGCAGGGCCACGCCGCGCGGCCTCTTGAACGCCAAGGCCAAGCCCGAGCGTCTCGGCATAGGCCACGCGATGGGCCAGCTGCGATTCGGCCAGTTGCGCCTCAAGCTCGGACGCGGCGCGTTTCACTTCGTCGCCAAGGCGCGTCCGGGGCTTGGTGCGGTTAAGCACGACAACCGGCCGCTTGCCAAGCCGCCGGGCCATGTCCAGCACCCCCTCGGTCGCCCACAGGTCGACATGCGAGGCCGCCACCGGCACCAGGATCACATCCGCCTCGCGCAGCGCCGGGCGCAGGTCGCTGTCGACCTTGGGCGGTGTGTCTATGATAACGAAATCATGCAGCTTTTTCAGTTTGTCGCATTCGTAGGTCACGCCCCATGCGGATGAGGTCGAGAATTCGAACTCCGCCGCGCCGCGCGCTTCAAGCCGGGTCATGAACCAGCGCCCGAGCGAGCCCTGCGGATCGGTATCGAGAAGCGCGACCGAATAGCCCGCGCGCGACAGCGCCACCGCAAGATTGGCCGCGATGGTGGTCTTGCCCGCACCGCCCTTCTGCTGTGCAACCGATATGATCTTTCCCGCCATGCCATCCTCGTCCCGCAGCGAATGCCGCAACGCAGCATTGCACGGATGCATGGGAATTGCACGCCCCTTCGCGCAAACGCCCCATGCCTGGAGCGCTTTGCCTCAGAATTCGCCCATCACCTCATACATCACCGGCTCGAACCCGCGGCAGAGCGTGGCGATATGGCGGTTGCGCTCGCGCATCTCGGGGGTGCGCAACATGGCCTGATAATCCGAGCGGTTCTCCCATTTGGAGTAGTTGGCGATGCGGGTCTGCGCGTCGTTCATGTGCAGGCCTGCCCCCAGAAAGCCCGGCTGATGGCGGATGCAGTTCTCATAGGCATCCTGCAACGCCTCCATCAGCTCGGTCGCGGTGGCAGGTGTCATCTCGAAGGTGCAAATGACGGTTTGACCTTTGAAATCCTTGTTGATTTCTGGCATGGTTCGGTTCTCCTCTCGCCACCATCGTGGCACAAGTCGAAGCAAAAGGCACGCATCCTTGCGGGGGGTGGGGGCGTGTTCCGGGGGGATGGGGATGAAGCTTCTCGATCGTGACGATCCGTTCTTTGCGCAACGGTGGCGCCGCTGGCTTGTCGTGGCCGCCCCCGGCCTTTGGGCGGGGGTCGAGCTTTATACGGGCAATCCCGGCTGGGCGGCCCTTTTTGGCGCCGCCAGCCTTTATGCCGCGTGGGAGCTGCTGCTGCGCCGCTAAAGCAGAAACAGCACGATCCCCGGAAAGGCGACCAGCAGCGCCACCCGCAGGATATCCGAGGCCACGAACCACAGAACCGCGCGCCAGGTCGCCCCGATCGGCGTTTCGCGGTCGACCCCGTTGATCACGAACAGGTTCATGCCCACCGGCGGCGTTATCAGCCCGACCTCGACCACGATCAGGACCAGAACCCCGAACCAGATCGCCGTATCCTCGGGCGACATGCCGAAATCCAGCGCCGAGATCACGGGGAAGAAGACCGGAACGGTCAGAAGGATCATCGACAGGCTGTCCATGAAACAGCCCAGAACAAGATAGAAGGCCAGCACCAGCGCCAGCACGACAATGGGGCCAAGCCCCGAGGCCGCGATCATCCCCGACAGGTCCTGCGGTACCCGCGCATAGGCCAGGAAGGCGTTGTAGAAGGCCGCGCCAAGCAGGATGAAGAAGATCATGCCCGTGGTCTCGGCCGTGGCAAGGATCGCGGCGCGGAACCCCTTGCCGCGCATCCCGCCGGCCCAGGCCATCAGCCCCGTGGCCGCGGCCCCCACCGCCGCCCCCTCGGTCGGCGAGAAGATCCCCCCGTAGATCCCGCCCACGACCAGCGCGAACACCACGATCACCTGCCACACCCCGCGGATCGCGCGCCAGCGTTCGCCCCAGCCCGGCCTTGGGCGCAGGCCCGCCGCGCCGGGATGGGCGCGCACATAAAGCGCGATGGCCAGCATGTAGCCCCCCGCCGCCAGAAGCCCCGGCACCAGCGCCGCAAGGAACAGCCGGGCGATGTTCTGCTCGGTCAGGATGGCGTAGATCACCAGCACCACCGAGGGCGGGATCAGGATGCCAAGCGTGCCGCCCGCCGCCAGCGTCGCGGTAGACAGCCCCCCCTCATAGCCTGCGCGGCGCATCTCGGGCAGGGCCACGCGCCCCACCGTGGCGGCCGTGGCCAGCGACGAGCCGCAGATCGCCCCCAACCCCGCGCAGGCCCCCACCGCCGCCATCGCAAGCCCCCCCTTGCGGTGCCCGATCAGCGCATCGGCGGCGCGGAACAGCGCCGCGCTCATCCCGCCCTGCGTTGCGAAATGCCCCATCAGCAGGAACAGCGGCACCACCGACAGCGAGTGGTTGGCGAAGGTCGAGAAGGCCTCGTTCTTCAGCTTCGCCAGAAGCATGACCGGCGATCCGCTGACCAGCCACAGCCCGACCGCGCCGCACACAAACATCGCAAGCCCGATCGGCGCGCGCGCAAGGATCAGCCCAAGCAGGACCGGAAAGGACAGATACCCGATCTCGAGCGCGCTCATTCCGCCCTGCCCCGCAGCGCGCCCCAGGCCGCGCAGGCCGCCGCAACCCAGGCCGAGGGCAGGCAGGCCGCATAGGCCCACCACAAGGGAATCCCCAGAAGGAAGGTGGTGTCCCCCGCCCGCAGCTTGCCCAGAAGGCCGCTGCCCATCCGCCACGCAACCAGCGCAAGGACCAGCGCAAGCAGCGCAAGCCAGATCCGGTCCAGCGCACGGCGCGCCCGCAGGGGCAGCCGCGCCGTCGCGATATCGACGACGGCATGGGCGCCGCGCCTCCCCGCCCAGGGCAGGAAGGCAAAGACCGCAACGGCCAGCCCGATCTCGATCAGCTCATACCCGGCCTTGAGCGGCCCCACCCCGCTGCCGATCACCCTTTGCGACAGGGCGGGCGCAAGCCCGGCAAGCCAATCCGCGCGGGCGATGTTCAGCACCGCGTTGCCCGCCGCGCTGATGCAGACCAGCCCCACCAGCAGCACGAGAACCGCGCCGCCGGCCAAGGCCAGCCCAAGCGCCAGACGGTCCAGCGCCCGGCCGATTTCAGGGGGTTTCATTCTTCTCGATCGCTGCGCGCGCGGCATCGTAAAGCGCCTGACCGTCGATGCCCTGCGCCTCCATCTCGGCGATCCAGGCCTGGGTCACGGGCGCGGCGGCGGCTTCCCAGCGGGCGGCCTCTTCGGGCGACAGCACGACAATGGCGTTGCCCAGATCCTCGGCCGTCTTGCGCGAGGGCACATCCTCGCCCTGTTGCAGCCGCCCCGCCTCGGCCGAGAAGCCGGCCCCCGATGCCGCGTCGATCACCGCCTGAAGGTCGGGCGAAAGCGCCGCATAGGCGTCCTTGTTCATCGCAAGGATGAAGGTTGCGACATAGATCCCGCGCTCGGGAAACTCGGTGTGGTTCTTCACCAGCTCACCAACCCGCAACGAGGCCGACACCTCCCACGGCAAGAGCGCCCCGTCGATCACCCCCTTGGAAAGCTGTTCGGGAACCGCCGGAACCGGCATGCCCACCGCCGTGGCGCCCAGGGCCTCCAGAAGCCGCGTCGTCACGCGCGAAGGCGCCCGCAGCTTCAGCCCGACCATATCCTCAAGCTTTTCGACCGGCCGCGCGGAATGGATCACGCCGCGGCCATGCACCCATGTGCCCAGCAGGTGAAGATCCCGAAAATCGGTGTCCATCATCTCGGCCTCGGCCAGTTCCCAATAGGCGCGCGAGGCGGCCTCGGCATCGCGCACCATGAAGGGAAGCTCGAACACCTCGGTGCGCGGGAAGCGGCCGGGCGTGTATCCGGGCAGGCTCCAGATGATGTCGACCACGCCATCCACCGCCTGATCCACCAGATCCGACGGCTTTCCGCCCAGTTGCATAGAGGGGTAATGCTCGATCCTGATCCGGCCGCCCGATTCCGCCTCGATGCGCGCGATCCACGGCGTCAGGATCTGCGCGGGAACGAAGCTTTGTTCGGGTAGGAACTGGTGCAGGCGCAGCGTCACCTCCTGCGCAGAGACGGGCAGCGCCAGCGTCAGGCCAAGGGCCGCGGCGGCAAGGCGGGAAAGGATCGTCATTGCATACTCCGAGTCGGGCAAGGTGGTGCACTATCCCGATCCGCCACGGGCCTGTCCAGCCATTCGCGCAAGCGCGGCGGATCAGCCCTGCACGACCGTCTGCGTCTGGCTTCCCAGGCCCGCGATTCCAAGACGGATGACCTGCCCCGCACGCAGGAAGACCGGCGGTTTCATGCCCATTCCCACGCCCGGCGGCGTGCCCGTGGCGATCACGTCGCCGGGCCGCAGGGACATGAAGCGGCTGAGATAGGACACGATCTCGTCGACCGGGAAGACCATGGTCGCGGTGTTGCCGTTCTGGCGCATCTCGTCATCGACCGAAAGCCACAGCGCCAGGGCCTGCGGATTGGGCACTTCGTCCTTCGTCACCAGCCAGGGGCCGATCGGGCCGAAGCTGTCGCAGCCCTTGCCCTTGTCCCATGTGCCGCCGCGCTCGGCCTGGAATTCGCGCTCGGACACGTCGTTGACGACGCAATACCCCGCGACATGATCGAGCGCCGCCTCGCGCGAGATATACTTGCCACCGCGGCCGATCACGACGCCCAGCTCCACCTCCCAGTCGGTCTTGACCGAGCCGCGCGGCAGCTCCACATCATCATCGGGCCCCGAAATCGCCGAGACCCACTTGTTGAAGACCACCGGCTCGGCCGGGACCGGCATGCCAGTCTCGGCGGCGTGGTCGGCATAGTTCAGCCCGATTCCGATGAACTTGCCGACGCCGCCCACGCAGGGCCCCAGCCGCAGATCCCGCTGCGGCACCCCTTCCACAAGGGGCAGGCTTTCGGGCGCGATATGGGAAAGCCGCTCCAGCATGCCGGGATCAAGCACCGCCCCGGCGATGTCGGGCACCCGCGCCGACAGATCCCGCACATGGCCGTCGGCATCCAGAAGGCCGGGTTTCTCTTGCCCCTTGGGGCCATAGCGCAGCAGTTTCACGGGCACCTCCTGTTTTGCCTATCGCTACCCTGCCCGCGCGCCGATGGGAAGCGTTTTGCCCGATGCGCGGCCCCCGGAAAAGGGCGGCGGGCGCCGGATCGGGCGCGCCGCCGCGGCGCCCGTCCGGGGTGCGAAAACTCACCCTAGAACATTGATATAGAAGCAAAAAATGTTAAATCCGCACCTCCGGAACGGCCGAGAGAACCCAAGTTTGCGTAACGTCCGCGTAACAGTTTTGTTGCAAGTCGTTCGATTCGCGGCAAATCTCTCGGGGCCAAGGGCGCCGCGTCGCAAGACTGTCACAGAACGCGCCTAATGCCGTCATGTGCCCATTCCGGGCCCTGACATCCGTAACGGGGAGACTGTCCGAATGATGATGAAACCGATGACCTGGCTTGCCGGCGCCGCCGCGCTTTTTGCCACGACCGCGCTGGTGCAGGCGCAGGATCTGGCCGAACTCGAAGCCGCCGCCAAGGCCGAAGGCATGCTAACCACCATCGCGCTGCCGCATAGCTGGTGCAACTACGGCGGCGTTATCGAAGGCTTCAAGGCGAAATATCCCGAAATCTCGGTCAATGAGCTGAACCCCGATGCGGGCTCGGCCGATGAGCTTGAGGCGATCCGCGCCAATATCGGCAATACCGGCCCGCAGGCGCCCGATGTCATCGACGTGGGCCTGTCCTTCGGCCCGCAAGCCAAGGACGAGGGGCTGCTGCAACCCTACAAGGTCGCCACCTGGGACGAGATCCCTGACAGCATCAAGGATGCCGACGGCTTCTGGTACGGCGACTATTACGGCGTGCTGTCCTTCATGGTGAACAAGGATCTGGTCGAGAACACGCCCACCGACTGGGCCGACCTTCTCAAGCCCGAATATGCCGGTCAGGTGGCGCTTGCGGGCGATCCGCGCGCCTCGAACCAGGCCATCCTGGGGGTTCTGGCCGCCGGTATGGCCGCAGGTGGCGCTGCCGGGCAGGAATCGGGCGAGAAGGGCCTTGCCTATTTCGCCGAGATGAACAAGGCGGGCAACTTCGTCCCGGTCATCGGCAAGGCGGGCACGCTGGCGCAGGGCGCCACGCCGATCGTTCTGGCATGGGACTATAACGCCCTGACCTGGCGCGACGATCTGGCCGGCAACCCGCCGGTTGACGTGGTCGTGCCCAAGTCGGGCGTTCTGGCGGGCGTCTATGTGCAGGGCATCTCGGCCCATGCGCCGCATCCGAACGCGGCCAAGCTGTGGATGGAATACCTCTATTCGGACGAGGGCCAGAACCTCTGGCTGAAGGGCTATTGCCACCCTGCCCGCTTCAACGCGATGGCCGCCGCCGGCAAGATCCCGCAAGAACTGATGGACGCCCTGCCCCCGGCCGAGAACTACGAGGCCGCCTACTTCCCGACGCTGGACGAACAGGACGCCAACAAGAGCGCCGTCACCGGCGGCTGGGATGCCGTCGTGGGCGCCAACGTCCAGTAACGCGGACGTCCAGAACCGCCCGTCCCGGCAACACCGGGGCGGGCCCATAACGATAAACACCGACAGGACGGACAAGACCCCATGACAGCCCCGACCGAAGCCCGGCCAAGCGCAGGGCGGCGCCTGCCGCTGACGTGGCTTGGCATCCTGCCCTTCGCGCTTTTCGTCGGGCTTTTCCTGTTCGCCCCCACCCTGAAGATCGTCATCGGCGCCTTCCAGAGCCAGGACGGCAGCTTCACCCTCGACAACATCTTCGGGCTGTTCACGCCCTCGATCCTGTCCTCCTACTGGATCTCGATCAAGATTTCCTTCGCCTCGGCGCTTCTGGGCTGCCTTGTGGGGTTCCTGATGGCGGCGGCGGTGGTCCTGGGCGGATTGCCCGGCTGGATCCGCAGCCCGCTTCTGACATTCTCGGGCGTGGCCTCAAACTTTGCGGGCGTGCCGCTGGCCTTCGCCTTTCTGGCGACGCTCGGCCCGCTTGGCCTGATCACGGTCTGGCTGCGCACGGAATTCGGCATCAACCTGCGGGCGCTCGGCTTCAACATCCTGAGCTTCTGGGGCCTGACGATCACCTACCTGTTCTTCCAGATCCCGCTGATGATCCTGATCATCACCCCCGCGCTTGACGGCCTGAAACGCGAATGGCGCGAGGCCGCAAGCGTCCTTGGTGCGACCGGGGTGCAATACTGGCGCATGGTGGCGCTGCCGATCCTGTTCCCCTCGATCCTTGGCACGTTCGCGCTGCTTTTCGCCAATGCCTTCGGGGCGGTGGCCACCGCGATCGCGCTGACGGGATCGTCGCTCAATATCGTGCCGATCATGCTGTTCGCGCAGATCCGGGGCGACGTGCTGGGCAATCCCAACCTCGGCTATGCCATGGCCTTCGGCATGATCCTTGTGACGGGCATCGCCAACGTCATCTATATCGTGCTCAGGATGCGCTCGGAGAGGTGGCTGAAATGAAACGCTTCCTTGCCGCCCTGATCCTCCTGCTCGGGATCACCTATTTCGTGCTGCCGCTGATCGGCATGGCGGAATTCTCGCTCTCGATGCGCCGCGGGGTCTATTCGCTGGACGCCTATCGCAAGGTCATCGCCGATCCGCAATTCCGCCAGACCTTCGGCTATTCGGTCGTCATGGCGCTTCTGACCATCGTCTTCGGCGTGCTTCTGGTGGTGCCCACGGCCTTCTGGGTGCGGCTGCGCATGCCGCATCTGCGCCCCTATGTCGAGTTCATCACCCTGCTGCCGCTGGTGATCCCCGCCATCGTGGTCGTGTTCGGCTATATCCGGCTTTACAACACCTCAAGCTGGCTGCCGCTGACGGGTTCGACCTTCGGCACCAACCTTCTGCTGATGCTGGGCTACGCCACGCTGTCGCTGCCCTACATGTATCGCGCCGTCGATACCGGGCTGCGCACGATCGACGTGGCCACCCTGACCGAGGCCGCGCAATCGCTTGGCGCGGGCTGGATCACCATCCTTGCGCGCGTCATAATGCCCAACGTGCTGGTCGCGGTCCTCTCGGGCGCTTTCGTCACCTTCGCCATCGTGATGGGTGAGTTCACCATGGCGGCCCTGCTGAACCGCCCCGCCTTCGGGCCCTATCTGCAACTGATGGGCGCGAACAAGGCCTACGAGCCCTTCGCGCTTGCCGTCATCGCCTTCATCATCACCTGGGCCTGCATGGGTCTGATCCAACTGGTCACCCGGTTCTCCAAACATACCAAGGCGGCACGCTGACATGTCCTTCCTGACGATCGAACATCTGGAAAAGTCCTTCGGCCCGAACAAGGTGGTCAAAGATTTCAATCTCAACGTCGAAAAAGGGGAGTTCGTGTCGCTTCTGGGCCCCTCCGGCTGCGGCAAGACGACGGTGCTGCGGATGGTGGCCGGGTTCGAGCAGCCAAGCTCGGGCCGCATCGGCATCGACGGGCAGGACGTGGTGCGGCTGCGCCCCAACCAGCGCAGCATCGGCATGGTGTTTCAGGCCTATGCGCTGTTTCCCAACCTGACCGTGGCGCAGAATGTGGGCTTCGGGTTGAAGGTGAAGGGCACCCCCCGCAACGTGATCGACGCACGCGTGGCCGAGATGCTGTCCCTGATCGGCCTTGCCGATCTGGGCAGCCGCTATCCGTTTCAGCTGTCGGGCGGCCAGCAACAGCGCGTGGCCCTTGCCCGCGCGCTTGCCCCCAGCCCGCAGGTCCTGCTGCTGGACGAACCTCTCTCGGCCCTCGACGCCAAGATCCGCCTGAGCCTGCGCAACGAGATCCGCGCGATCCAGCGCAAGCTCGGCATCACCACGATCTTCGTCACCCACGACCAGGAAGAGGCGCTTTCGATGTCCGACCGCGTCGTGGTGATGCATCAGGGTATCGCCGATCAGGTCGGCACCCCGTTCGACATCTACAACAAACCCGCCACCCGCTTCGTCGCAGGCTTCGTGGGCACGCTGAACACGCTTGAGGCCGACGTTCTCGACCCGAAGACCGGCCATGTCCGCCTGCCCGGCGGCGAGGCGCGGCTCGGCCGCCCCCTGCCCGCGGGACGCATCACCCTTGCCGCCCGCCCCGAGATGATCACCCTCGGCGCCGCGGGGCGGGATACATCCCTTGCAGGCCACATCACCGAGGTCGACTTCCTCGGATCCGTCATCCGCATCCGCGCTGATCTGGGCGGTCAAAGCCTGGCTTTCGACACGTTCAACATCTCGCATGTCAGCCCGCCGAAGGTCGGAGAAAAGGTCACGCTCGGCCTGAACGCCGCCGATCTTCTGGTCATCGGGGACTGACCCCCGGCCCAGGGCGCATCTGGCAGCGTGTGGGAGCCTCCGGCGAGGATATTTGGACTCTGAAGAAACATGCGCATCTTCAGAGCAGAAGTATCCTCGGGGGTGAACGGGCCGCAGGCCCGGAGGGGGCGGACAGCCCCCTATTTCGTGCGGCGGAAAAAGCGCGCGCGCGCATAAAGTTCTTCCAGGCGTTTCATCCTTTGCGCGGTCTCTTCCCAGGTCAGGCTTTGCACCGCGGCCATGAGGGTTTCGATCAGCACCTGGATCGCCACGGTCGAATCCCAGGCCGAGGGCACCTCGATCTGGGCCGAGAAGCGGTAGCGCGCATGGGCCGCGGCGGGACTGACCCAGGGATCGGTGATCAGGATGACCTCGGCGCCCTGTTCCGAGGCCATCTCGACCAGTTGCAGCACGTTGTTTTCGTAGCGGCGGATGTCGAAGGCCAGCAGCACGTCGCCCGGGCGCATCTCGATCATCGCCGGGGGCCAAGCGTTCGACATTTCCGAAATCAGGCTGACATCGGGGCGGATGACCTTCATATGGGTCACGAAATAATCCGCCATCGCGTGGGTGATCCGTCCGCCCGTCGCAAAGACCCGGCGCGCGGGATCGGCCATCAGCTGCGCCGCGGCGTCGAATTCGGCATGGTCGATCTGTGAAAGCGTGGCCTGGAGATTGCCCAACACCGCATCGGCAAAGCGGTTGAGGATATGGGTATCGGGCACGCCTCCTGCCCATCGGTCGTGCTTGGCCAGCGGAGAGATCAGCCGTTCTTCCACCTCTGCGCGGATGCCCGACTGGAAATCGGGATAGCCCTTGAAGCCCAATTTCTGGACCAGCCGCACCACCGTGGGCGAGGAAACGTCGGCCGCCCGCGCAAGCGCCGTCACCGAGCCAAGCGCCGCCACCGGATAGTGGCGCAGCAGATGTGTCGCCAGTTGCCGTTCCGCGCGGGTCATCCCCTCGATGGCGCCGCGCAGGCGTTCTTCGATCGTGCTGATGGTATTTGCCAAGGTGTCATCCTGCCTGCGCTGAGCGAGTCGCCAAGAACATTTTGTAACAGAAAAACGATTCTTGAAATGATCTTGACAGAATCCGGGTGCCGTTGGACGCTGAAGCCAATCAGAACAAAGAATCGACAGGGAAGCATGACGGATCGGACGATCCAGCAAAGTGCCGTGACGGTGGAGCGCCCCGCAGGACGGGGGCCGTTCCTGATCGTGTGCGAGCATGCCGCGAATGCCTTTCCCCCGCCCTGGGGGACGCTTGGCCTTGATGCGGCGCAGCAGCGGGCGCATATCGCCTGGGATCCCGGCGCGCTCGGGCTGGCGCGGGCGCTGTCGCAAAAGCTTGATGCGACGCTGGTCGCGGCGGGGCTGTCGCGGCTGATCTACGATCTCAATCGCCCGCCCCATGCCCCCGGTGCCATGGCCGCGCGCAGCGAGATCCACGACATCCCCGGAAACCGCGCCCTTTCGCCCGCCGAACGCGCCGCGCGGACCGAGGCGATCTACCTGCCCTTCCATGCCCGGCTGCGCGCCGAGATCGCGCTGCGCCTGGCACGCGGGCAGCCCCCCGTTCTGGTGACCGTTCACAGCTTTACCCCGGTGTTTCACGGCGCGCCGCGCGCGGTCGAGCTGGGCGTGATCCACGATGCCGATGCCGGTCTGGCCCGCGCCGTCCTGCACGAGGCCGTCGCACGCACGACCCTCGACGTGCGCCTGAACGAGCCCTATTCCGCCGCCGATGGCGTGACCCACACGCTTGCGCTTCAGGCCACGCCCATGGGGCTGGCCAACGTCATGCTAGAGCTGCGCAACGACCTGATCGCCACGCCCGAGGCACAGGACGCGATGGCCGACACCCTTGCCGCGGTGCTGAACGGCGCCCTGAGCCGGATGGAGGCCGCGTGATGCCGAAGTGGCTGAGAACCTATGTCCGCGCGGTCGAGGCGGTGAATTACCGGATCGGACGCGTAGCGATGTATCTTCTGTTCGTCATCATGGGGATCATGCTGTGGTCCTCGATCACGAAGATCGGGCGTGTGCCGGCGCTCTGGACGCTTGAGATGGCGCAGTTCACGCTGGTGGCCTATTACATGCTGGGCGCGCCCTATTCGCTTCAGCTCGGCTCGAACGTGCGGATGGATCTGCTTTATTCGCGGCTGAACACGCGCGGCCAGGCGATCTGGGATGTCTTCACCGTCTTCTGCCTGATGTTTTACATCGGGGTGATGCTGTGGGGCGCCTTCGACTCCACCGTCTATGCCTTCCAAACCGGAGAGCGGAACCCCACCGCATGGCGCCCGCCGCTCTGGCCGATCAAGGTGATCATCACCTTCAGCTTCCTGCTCATGCTGTTGCAGGCCACCGTTCATCTGATCCGCGACATTGCGGTTATCCGCGGGGAAGAGATCTGATGGAGCACGAAATCATCGCCATCCTGATGTTCTCGACGATGCTTCTGATGATGATCACGGGGCAGCGGGTGTTCGGCGCGATCGGCTTTGTCGCGGTCGTGGCGGCCATCGCGCTTTGGGGGCCGGGCGGGTCGGACATGGGGTTTGCCGCCGTCATGAAGCTGATGAAATGGACCCCGCTTCTGACCCTGCCGATGTTCATCTTCATGGGCTATGTCATGAGCGAGAGCCGCCTGGCCGAGGATCTCTATCGCATGTTCCATGTCTGGTTCGGGCCGATGCCGGGCGGGCTTGCGATCGGGACGATCATGCTCATGGTGCTGATCTCGGTGATGAACGGGCTTTCGGTCGCGGGCATGGCCATCGGGGCGACGATCGCCCTGCCCGAGCTGGTACGGCGCGGCTATGACAAGCTGATGATCTCGGGCGTGATCCAGGCGGGATCTAGCCTCGGGATCCTGATCCCGCCCTCGGTGGTGATGGTGCTGTTTTCGCTGATCGCGCGCCAGCCGGTGTCGAACCTGTGGCTGGCGGGGCTTATGCCGGGCATGGTGATGGCCACGCTTTTCGTGGCCTATATCTGGATCCGCTGCCGCCTGAACCCCGACCTTGCCCCGCCGATGCCCCCCGAAGAGCGCGCCGGGATAAGCTGGCCGGAAAAGCTGCGGCTGCTGCGCGCGGGATTGCTGCCGCTTTTCATCTTTGCCGCGATGATGATCCCCTTCCTCAACGGCTGGGCCAGCCTGACCGAGGCCTCGGTGATCGGCGCGGTCTCGGCAGTTCTGGCGGCCGTCGTCAAGCGCCGCTTCACCCGCGAGGTCTTCGAGACCGCAACGCGCAACACGCTGGCGATCACGGTGATGTTCATGCTGATCATCACCGCCGCGCTGTCCTTCGGGGCGGTCTTCGACGGGCTGGGCGCGGGCCGCGCGATCGAGAACTTCTTCCTCAAGGATCTTGGCCTCGGCCCCTGGCAGGTGCTGATCCTGATGCAGCTGAGCTTCCTTGTGATGGGGATGTTCCTCGACGATACCGCGATGCTGGTCATCGTGGCGCCGGTCTATGTGGGGCTGGCCAAGGCGCTTGGCTTCGATCTGATCTGGTATGGCGTGCTTTACACGATCACTTGCCAGATCGCCTACCTCACGCCACCCTTCGGCTACAACCTGTTCCTGATGCGCGCGATGGCGCCCGACGATTTCACGCTGCCGGTCATCTACCGCTCTGTCTTTCCCTTCGTCGGGGTGATGGTGCTGACGCTGATCCTGGTGATGATGTTCCCGCAGATCGCGCTGTGGCTGCCGCAAGCGGTGCTTGGATGACAATCATAACCCCGAATGGGGACCGGACCACCAACAAGGAGAGATACCGATGACCACCACCAGACGGAAGTTCATGACATCGGGCGCGCTTGCGGCCGGGGCCGCGACGCTGGCCGCACCGGCGCGCGCGCAGGAAACGATCAAATGGCGCATGCAGACCTATGCCGGCCCCGCCCTGGCCGAGCATGTCGCCAAACCCGCGATCGACGCGTTCAACACCATCGCCAACGGCCAGATGGAGATCGAGCTGTTCTATGCCGACCAGCTTGTGCCCACGTCCGAGCTGTTCCGCGCCATGCAGTCGGGCACGATCGACGCGGTGCAGTCGGACGACGACTCGATGGCCTCGCCGACCGAGGTGACGGTGTTCGGCGGCTATTTCCCGATGGCGCTGCGCTATTCGCTCGACGTGCCGGCGCTGTTTCACGAATGGGGCCTGAACGAGATCTGGGACGAGGAATACGCCAAGGTCGGGGTGAAGCACATCTCGGCCGGTTCGTGGGACCCGTGCCACTTCGCCATGAAAGAGCCCGTCAACACCTTGGCCGACCTTCAGGGCAAGCGCGTCTTCACCTTCCCCACCGCCGGGCGCTTCCTTGCGCAGTTCGGCGTGGTTCCCGTGACCGTCCCGTGGGAGGATGTCGAGGTTGCGATGCAGACGGGCGAGCTTGACGGCATCGCCTGGTCGGGCATCACCGAGGATTACACCGTCGGCTGGTCGAAAGTGGCCCCCTACTTCCTGACCAACAACATCTCGGGCGCATGGATCGGCCATTTCTTCGCCAATATGGAACGCTGGAACGCGGTGCCGCCGCATCTTCAGGAGCTGCTCAAGGTCTGCTTCGAGCAGTCGCACTATTATCGCCAGCATTGGTATTGGGCGGGCGAGGCGAAGCTGCGCGTCGAAGGCGCGGACATGCAGCTGACCACGATCCCCGATGCCGAATGGGCGCAGGTCGAAGAGGCCGCCAAGGTCTTCTGGGACGAGATCGCGGCGGAATCCGAGGTCAAGGCCAAGGTCGTCGACATCATCAAGCGCTATAACGAAACGATGGTGAAGGCCGGCCGGCCCTATCGCTATACCTGAGGCCACACGGCCGGGGGCGCGCGGACCGGATGCCGCAGCGCCTCGGGCGGATCGAACGCGGCGAAACCAGGCGCGGTCTGATCGAGTGGGAGCCGGACGGCGCGTCGCCCGGCAGCCGCGCCGCCAGGTGTCCAGCACGCCCCTTCCGCGGCGCGGATCTCGCTGGTAGGGTGGCCGCCATGCAGCATTTC
>CALMEG010000168.1 GCA_937863185.1 uncultured Paracoccaceae bacterium
CGTGGCGACGGGGATCGACGCGGTGCCCGCCACCGCCGAAGTGCCGGTGCCGCGCCGTTCGCTGGCCGAGCCGCTGCGCCCGGCCGAAGCGCCGGTGGCCGAGGCCCCGCAGGCGGCCGTGGCCGCGCAGCCCGCCGTGGCGGCCGAAGCGGCCCCGCAGCCGGCCGAAGAGCGCAACCTTTTCGACGCGGTTGCCCCGGCGCCCGCGCCGGCAGCTGCCGCCCGCGCGCCCGAGCCCGAGGCCGAGCTTCCGCCCCCCGCCTATCGTCCGCAGCAGCCCCAGCAGCCCGCCCCGCGCGATCTGCATGTCGAGGATGACGCGGCCGAATTCGTGGCCCCGCGTCCGCGCGCACCCGGAACGCCGTCGCCCGAGGCCCTTGCGCGCCTTCAGGCGGCCGTGAACAAGGCCCCCGCGCAAAGCCGCCCGATGGCGCCGCAATCGCCGATGACGGCCATGCGCCCGGCCGCGCCGTCCCCCGCGCCGCAGGCCGAAAAGCCGCGCTTCGGGATCAATTCGCTGATCAACCGGATGACCGGCCATGGTGACGCGGCCGAACCTGCGGCTGCCCCGCGCCCCGTGCAACAGCCCCGCCCGGCGGCCCCGCAGCACCATGCCTATGACGATGATGCCGAAGCCAGTGCCGAGCAGGACCGCATCGAAATCCCGGCATTCCTGCGTCGTCAGGCAAATTAAGGCTTCACAAAAGCACGAAGATGGCCGGGGGGTTCCCGGCCATTTTTTGTTTTTATTCAGTGTGTTGTGTCGTGCTCGGCGGGGTTCTGCCAAACGGCGGCGGCAATGTTTCACTGCGTTACAAAGAGTGAATTGTGATGCAGGGCAGCCATGTTTACCTGATGCTGCGTCGCAATGCCGTGGCCTGGACCATGGAAGCGAGCGAGCAGTGAAAGGGCATGATCGTGCAGACGACAATCGCAACGGCCGCGACTTTCGAGGGTGTGGGTCTTCACTCGGGCAAGCCCGTGCGCATGGTTGTGCGCCCGGCACCGGCCGGTCATGGCATCGTGTTCCTGCGCACCGACATCACCGATGCAAGCCCCCGCATCCCCGCGCTTTGGGATGTGGTTACGCCCTCGCGCCTGTGCACGCTGATCGAGAATGCCGACGGCGTGCGGGTCTCGACGATTGAACATATCATGGCCGCGCTGGTGGGCGCGGGCGTGCACAACGCCCTGATCGAAATCGACGGCCCCGAAGTTCCGATCCTTGACGGCTCGGCCGCGCCGTTCGTGCGCGGCATCATGGCGAAGGGCCTGCGCAATCTGGGCGCGCCGCTGCGCGCGATCCGCGTGCGCAAACCCGTCGAGGTGCGCGAAGGCGAAGCCGTGGCACGGCTGGAGCCCGCCCCGGCGCTTGAGATCGACTTTTCCATCGACTTCACCGATGCTGCGATCGGCCATCAGGAAAAGCACCTGAACATGGCCAACGGCGCCTTCGTGCGCGAGTTGATGGACAGCCGCACCTTCTGCCGCCAGTCGGATGTCGACGCGATGCGCGCCAACGGCCTTGCGCTTGGCGGCACCTATGAAAACGCCGTGGTGTTCGATGGCGACCGGGTGCTCTCGCCCGGCGGGTTGCGCCACAGCGACGAGGCCGTGCGCCACAAGATGCTGGATGCGCTTGGCGATCTGGCCCTGGCCGGTGCGCCGGTGCTGGGCCGCTATACCGGCACGCGGGCGGGTCATGCGATGACCAACCGCCTGCTGCGCGCGCTGTTTGCTGATTCCGACGCGTGGGAATGGGAAACCTGCACCCCCGCCCAGGCCTATAGCCTGCCCGGCGCGGGCGTCTGCCGCGCGGCCGTTGCCGCGCGCTGAGCGCCGCGGGATGCATGGCCGTCCTGCCCGGTGTCGCGGGCATCGCATATCTCCTTCATTTTGGTGCGAAAGGCGTTTTGCGCAGCGGATTTTTCTGTGCTAGGACGGGCGAAACCGCTGCTTGCGGTTTGGGTGACTCCACACCACGCAATGCAGAACCAAAGCAGAAACGGGATAGGGCAGGACATGGCGCGCGGCAGATCGGCGGCTCAACTGGTCGGAAGTCTTGTTTTGGTTGCGACGCTTGCAGCCTGTGGCGGCAGCAACAAGGAGCCGCCGCTGGAAAGCTTCACCGCCGAGGAAATCTACAAGCGCGGGGAATACGAGCTTGAGGTCGGCAGCCCGCGCCGCCCCGAAGAGGCGCTGCGCTACTTCTCCGAGGTGGAGCGGCTTTACCCCTATTCGCAATGGGCCAAGCGCGCGCTGATCATGCAGGCCTTCGCCCAGCACCGCGCCAAGGATTACGAGGCCTCGCGCGCAAGTGCGCAGCGCTTCATCGACACCTATCCGGGTGACGAAGACGCGGCCTATGCCAAATACCTGCTCGCGCTGTCCTATTACGACCAGATCGACGAGATCGGCCGCGATCAGGGCCTGACCTTCCAGGCGCTTCAGGCCCTGCGCGCCGTGATCGAGGAATATCCCGACAGCGAATATGCCCGCTCGTCGATCCTGAAATTCGACCTTGCCTTCGACCATCTGGCCGCGAAGGAAATGGAGATCGGGCGCTACTACCTCAAGAAGGGGCATTATACGGCGGCCATCAACCGCTTCCGTGTGGTTGTCGAGGATTTCCAGACCACCACCCACACGCCCGAGGCGCTGCACCGGCTGGTCGAGGCCTATCTGGCGCTTGGCCTGACCGACGAGGCGCAGACCGCGGGCGCGATCCTCGGCCACAACTTCCAGGCCTCGCCCTTCTATCAGGACAGCTACAAGCTGCTGACCGGGCGCGGCCTTGCGCTTGAGGCGAAGGGCGACAGCTGGCTGGCGAAGGTCTATCGCCAGGTCATCAAGGGCCAGTGGCTCTGACGGCGCGGCACCCGGCGGGGTGGTGCGAAGGGATGTGCTGCGGGGGCAAGGATGCTTCGGGCTCTTGAAATCCGTGACATGCTGATCATCGACCGGCTGGAGCTTGCCTTCCGGCCGGGCCTGAACGTGCTGACCGGCGAGACCGGGGCGGGCAAGTCGATCCTGCTGGATTGCCTGGGCTTCGTTCTGGGCTGGCGGGGGCGCGCCGACCTGGTGCGCAAGGGTGCCGCGCAGGGCGAGGTCACGGCGGTGTTCGACCTACCGGCGGGCCATCCGGCGCATGCGATCATTGCCGATGCCGGGCTGCCCGGCGGGGATGAGCTGATCCTGCGGCGCGTGAATGGTGGCGACGGGCGCAAGACCGCCTTCGTCAATGACCGCCGCGTCTCGGGCGAGGTATTGCGCAGCCTGTCCGAAACACTGGTCGAGCTGCACGGCCAGCAGGACGATGGCGGTTTGCTCAATCCGCGCGGGCACCGCGCCATGCTGGATGCGTTTGCGGGGCACGAGGATCTTCTTGCCGCGGTCCGGGCAGCCTGGCAGGGGCGGGCCGAGGCGCGACGCAGACTGGGCGCGGCCGAGGCGGCCTTGGCCGAGGTGCGCGGCGAAGAGGCGTTCCTGCGCCATGCGGTGGCCGAGCTGGACAAGCTTGATCCCCGGCCCGGAGAAGAGGCCGAACTTGACCGCCGTCGCCGCCTGATGCAGGGCGCAGAGCGGATCCGCGCCGATGTCGCACGCGCGCTTCAGGCCCTTGGCCTTGAAGGGGCAGAGGGCGCGATGCGCGATGCCGATCGCTGGTTGCAGGGCGTGGCCGACCGCGCCGAGGGTCAGCTTGACGCGCCGCTTGCCGCGCTTGATCGCGCGCTGATCGAACTGGGCGAAGCGGCGCAGGGCGTCGAAGAGGCGCTTGAGGCGCTGTCCTTCGATCCGCATGCGCTCGAGGCCTGCGAAGAGCGGCTCTTTGCGATCCGCGCGCTTGCCCGCAAGCATGAGGTTCTGGCCGACGATCTGGGCGGTTTCGCCGAGGGCCTGCGCGCCCGGCTTCAGGCGCTGGACGGGGGCGAGGGGAACCTGCGCGCGCTTGGCGCGGTGCTTGCGGCAGCCGAGGCGGAGTATGCGGCGGCCGCGCAGAAGCTGGGGGCCGCCCGGCATGCGGCGGCCGCCCGCCTCGACACGGCGATGGGGGCCGAGCTTGCGCCCCTGCGCATGGAACGCGCGGTCTTCACCACGCAGGTCACGCCCGGCGATCCCGGCCCCGAGGGCAGCGATGCCGTGGCCTTTAGCGTGGCCACCAATCCCGGCGCGCCGGCCGGGCCGCTGAACAAGATCGCCTCGGGCGGAGAGCTGTCGCGCTTTCTTCTGGCGCTCAAGGTGGTTCTGGCGCGCGGCGCGGACGCGCTTGTGCTGATCTTCGACGAGATCGACCGCGGCGTCGGCGGGGCCACGGCCGATGCCGTGGGGCGGCGCCTGGCGCGGCTGGCCGAGGGCGCGCAGGTGCTTGTCGTCACCCATTCGCCGCAGGTAGCGGCGCGGGGCGGGCATCACTGGCGCGTGGAAAAGCGGGTGCAGGGCGGCATGACCACATCCACCGTCGTGCCGCTGGCCGAGGGCGAGCGCGTGGACGAGATCGCGCGCATGATCTCGGGCGCCGAGGTCAGCGCGGCCGCGCGCGCCGCCGCCGAGGCCCTGCTGGCGGGGTGAACGGGCTTTACCCTTCGGCTACGAACTGGGCCGAGACGATGTCCCACCCATCCGGCGTTGCCACCATCGTCGCGGCCAGAAGCGCGCCGACCGGGCCCGCACCGGAGCCGTCGGCATGCACGATCCCGGTCAGCACGAAGCGTTGCAGCACCACCGCCGCATGCGGCCCGAGCGGGCGCAGCCTGGTCTTGCCGGTGACAAGGCGCGCGCGCGCGAAGGCGCCGGCCAGCTCTCCGGCCAGAAGCTCGGTGATCTCGCCCCGGCCCTCGGCCGCGCCGCCCGTGAGGCTGAAGAAATCGGCATCCTCGGCAAACAGCCCGGCAAGCGCCCGCGCATCCCGCGCGCCCCAGGAGGCGGCAAAGAAGCGGGGCAGGTCGGCGGGCGAAGACAGGCTCATTCGTTTTCTCCGGGCACGAGTTTTCCGGGGTTGAGGAGGCCCTGCGGGTCAAGTGCGGCCTTGATCGCGCCCATGACCTGCCAGGCGGGGCCGTGCTCATCGGCCATCAGCGCGCGCTTGCCCATGCCGATGCCATGCTCTCCGGTGATCGTGCCGCCCATTGCAAGGGCGCGCTCGCTCATCTTGCGGGCCACGCGCTTGGCGCGGGCCATGTCCTCGGCATTGCCGGGTTCCAGAAGCAGCAGCGCATGGAAATTGCCGTCGCCCACATGCCCGACGATCGGGCCCAGAAGCCCCTCGGCGGCGATGTCGTCGCGCGCCGCGCGCACCGCCTCGGACAGGCGCGAGATCGGAACGCAGATATCGGTGGCCAGCCCGACCGAGCCGGGCCGCAGCGCAAGGCAGGCCGGGTAGGCGCCGTGGCGCATGCGCCAAAGGGCGGTGCGGTCCTCGGTCGTGGTGGCCCAGTCGAAATCGGCGCCGCCCATCTCGGCCACCACCTCGCCGAAACGCTCGGCCTGTTCGGCCACGCCCGCGGGCGAGCCGTGGAACTCGACCAGAAGATGCGGCTTTTCCGGCAGCTCGGCGCGGGCATAGGCGTTGAAGGCGCGCGCCACATCCTCATCGACGAATTCCATCCGCGCGGCGGGAATGCCAAGCTGCACCGTCCGCATCACGGTTTCGACGGCCGCATCCAGCGTGTCGAAGGCGCAGACGGCGGTGGAAACCGCCTCGGGCTGGCCATGCAGGCGCAAGGTCAACTCGGTGATGATGCCAAGCGTGCCTTCCGCGCCGACCATCAGCGCGGTCAGGTCATAGCCCGCCGCCGATTTCGCCGCCCGGCTGCCGGTGCGGATGATCCGCCCGTCCGCCAGCACCACCTCGAGGGCGGCGACATTGTCGCGCATCGAGCCGTAGCGCACCGTCGTCGTGCCCGAGGCGCGGGTCGAGGCCATGCCGCCGAGCGTGGCGTTCGCGCCCGGATCGACCGGGAAGAACAGGCCGGTGGCGCGCAATTCGTCGTTCAGCGCCTGCCGGGTGATGCCGGGTTGCACCACCGCCAGCATGTCATCGCCCAGAACCTCCAGCACCAGATCCATCTTGCGAAAGTCGATGCAAAGCCCGCCCTGCGCGGCCAGGGCGTGCCCCTCGAGCGAGGTGCCCGCCCCCCAGGCCACGACCGGCATGCCATGGGCCGAACAGATCTTCATGATCTGCGACACCTCTTCGGTGTTCTCGGGGAATGCCACCGCGTCGGGCGGGGTGGGCGGATACCAGCTTTCCGAGGTTCCGTGCTGGTCGCGTTCGGCGCGTGTGACGCTCAGGCGCGTGCCCAGAAGGCGGGAAAGTTCGGCAATGGCGGCATCATGGGGCATCGGGACAATGGCTCCGCTGGGGTCTGTTTTCGGGTTTAGGTCTTTGCACGCGGAAGGGAAAGGCCCATGGCCGGCGGCGGGCGCCTTCCCGCCAAGCCGGGCCCCCGGGTCGCTCAGAGCGGCGCGCAGGCCGCCGTCAGCCAGCCCCGCGCGCCGTCCTGGACATGCGGGCCGACGTGGCGCAGGACCTCGGCGTGATAGGCATCCAGCCAGGCGCGCTCGGCCCCCGACAGAAGGGCGGGGTCGATCAGGCGGCGGTCGATCGGCACCCAGGTCAGGGTTTCGAATTCCAGCATCGCGCGGTCGTCCGCGCCGGGCAGGGCGGCGGCCTCGCGCACCAGAACGAGGTTCTCGATGCGGATGCCGAAGGCGCCCTCGCGGTAATAGCCCGGCTCGTTGGAAAGGATCATGCCCGGCCGCAGGGCCACCTCCGAGATGCGGGAGATGCGCGCCGGCCCCTCATGGACGCAGAGCGCCGCCCCCACGCCATGGCCGGTGCCATGGTCGTAATCCTGCCCCGCCATCCAGAGCGGCGCCCGCGCCAGCGGGTCGAGATCGCGCCCCGAAAGCCCCTTGGGCCAGCGGATGCGCGACAGCGCGATCATGCCCTGCAAGACGCGGGTGAAGGGCGCGCGGGCCTCTTCGGGCACGGGGCCCACGGCCACGGTGCGGGTGATGTCGGTGGTGCCATCGACATATTGCCCGCCGGAATCGACCAGCAGGATCTCTCCGGGGCGGACGGGGCGGTTGGTGGCCTCGCTCACCCGGTAATGCACGATCGCGCCATGCGGGCCCGCGCCGCAGATCGTGTCGAAGCTGATCTCGGTCAGCGCGTTCGAGGCGCGGCGAAAGCCTTCAAGCGCGGTGACCACGGCAATCTCGTCCAGCGCGCCCTTGGGTGCCTCGGTGTCAAGCCAGGCGAGGAACTCGACCATCGCCACCGCGTCGCGGGCGTGGGCGGCCTTCATCCCGGCGATCTCGGCCCCGGTCTTCACGGCCTTGGGCAGGATGCAGGGGTCCTGGGCCCAGTGGATTTCGGTGCCTTCGCCCGCGATCTCGGCCGAGACCTGAAGCGGCGCGGAGGCGGGGTCCACCAGCACCGGGCCGGGCAGGCTGCGCAGGGCGGCGGCAAAGGCCGAAGGCGGGCGCAGGGTCACCTCGGGGCCAAGATGCGCGCGCAGGGTGGCGTCGAATTTCGCGCCGTCGGCGAACAGCGTCAGATGGCCCGTATCGTGCAGGATGGCGAAGGCCTGCACCACCGGGTTGCGCGGAATGTCGGCGCCGCGGATGTTCAAAAGCCAGCACAGCGAATCCGCAAGCGTGATGACGGCGGCCTGCACCCCGGCCGCGCGCAGCCCCTGTGCCAGATCGGCGCGCTTGGTGGCGCTGTCGCACCCGGCCAGATCGGCGGGGTGAATGCGCGCGGGCGCGGCGGGGGGCGGGGGCTGGTCGGGCCAGATCGCGTCGACCGGATTATGCGCGCAGGGCACCAGTACAAGGCCGCTGCCCTCCAGCGCCTCTTCCAGATCGGCAATGTCCTTTTGGGTGTGCAGCCAGGGATCGAAGCCGATGCGCCCGCCCTGGGGAAGCGCCTTGCGCAGCCAGGGGCCGGGCTTCACCTCGGGCCAGTCGACGGGGGTGAAGGCCGCAAGGTCGACCTCGGCGCGGACCTGCACGCGGTAGCGCCCGTCGACGAAGACCCCTGCGGACCGGGGCAGCACGATGCAGAACCCGGCCGATCCCGTAAAGCCGGTCAGCCAGGCCAGGCGCGCATCGCGGGGGGCGACATATTCGCCCTGATGGGCGTCCGCGCGCGGCACGATGAACCCGTCGAGCCCGTCCAGGGCAAGCCGCGCGCGCAGCGCGGCAAGCCGTGGCGGTCCATCCTGCGGGCGGCTTTGCGCGGTAAAGTCCTGAAACATCGCCGGCCCCTAGCGTCCGGCGCGGCCGATGCCCATCAGGCGGGCCCTGGCGCGCGGATCGGCATCGAACAGGCCGGCAAGCTGTTCGGTCATCGCACCGGCCAGCTGCTCGACATCGGTGATGGTGACGGCATGCTGGTAATAGCGCGTCACGTCATGGCCGATGCCGATGGCGATCAGTTCGACCGCGCGGCGCCGCTCGACCATGGCGATCACGTCGCGCAGGTGCTTTTCAAGGTAGTTCGCGGGGTTCACCGACAGGGTGGAATCGTCCACCGGCGCCCCGTCCGAGATCACCATGAGGATCTTGCGCGCCTCGGGGCGGGCCTGCATGCGCCGATGCGCCCATTCCAGCGCCTCGCCGTCGATGTTTTCCTTCAGCAGGCCCTCTTTCATCATCAGGCCCAGATTCTCGCGCACCCGCCGCCAGGGCGTGTCGGCGGATTTGTAGATGATGTGGCGCAGATCGTTAAGCCGCCCCGGCTGCTGCGGACGGCCCGAGTTCAGCCACTTCTCGCGGCTTTGGCCGCCCTTCCAGGCGCGGGTGGTGAAGCCCAGGATCTCGACCTTGACCGAGCAGCGTTCCAGCGTGCGCGCCAGCACATCCGCGCAGATCGCCGCGATCGAGATCGGCCGCCCGCGCATCGAGCCGGAATTGTCCAGAAGCAGCGTGACCACGGTATCGCGGAACTCGGTGTCCTTCTCGACCTTGAAGGACAGCGGCGTGGTGGGGTTGGCGACCACGCGGGCAAGGCGGCCGGCATCCAGGATGCCCTCTTCGCGGTCGAATTCCCAGCTGCGGTTCTGCTGGGCCTGAAGCCTGCGCTGCAACTTGTTGGCCAGCCGCGACACCGCGCCCTTCAGCGGTTCAAGCTGCTGGTCGAGATAAGCGCGCAGCCGCTCCAGCTCGGCCGGTTCGGCAAGCTCTTCGGCGCGGATCTCTTCGTCCCATTCGGTGCTGTAGACCTGATAGTTCGGGTCGGCCTGCGAATGGGGCGCGGGCGGCGGCGGCTCCAGCGGCGCATCGGCCTGCGGCATGTCCACCTCTTCGCCCATCTCCTGATCGGCAAGGTCGTCCATGCTGACGGTGGTCTGCGTCTGGTCCTGCGTTTCCTCTTGCGAGCGTTCGGGCGAGGCTTCGGCCTCGTCCTCTTCGGACTGGTCGCGCGCCTGGTTGTCGCCGGACTCTTCGTCCTCTTCGGCCTGATCCTCGTCGCCGTCGTCGTCCTGGTCCTGATCGGGATCGTCGCCCAGCTGGTCGGCATAGCCCAGATCGGCGATCACCTGACGCGCCAGCCGCGCGAAGGCGGCCTGGTCGTCCAGCACATGATCGAGGTTTTCCAGATCGCCGCCCGCAGTCTGTTCGATGAACGGGCGCCACAGCTCAAGCACGTTGGCCGCCCCCGCGGGCAGCTTGCGCCCGGTGGCCATTTCGCGCACCAGATACCCTGCGGCCACGGCCAGCGGCGCCTCTTGCTGGTTGCGGATCTGGCCATAGCCCTTGCGCTCGGCCTCATGGGCGATCTTGGCGTCGATATTGGTCAGGGTGCCCGGCATCTCGCGCGCGCCAAGCGCCTCGCAGCGGGCCATCTCCATCGCCTCGAACAGATCGCGCGCCATTTGCCCCGAGGGCGTGTAGCGCGTGAACGTGGCTGCGTCGTGATAGCGGCGGCGCAGCGCAAGCGCATCGCCCGTGCCGCGCGCAAGCAAAACCTCGTCGCGGGTCATGCGGCGGCTGACCTGCGGCAGGCGCATCGTGTCACCCGCCATCCCCGGAGGATCGACCGAATAGGTCACCGTCAGCTCGCCGTCATGGGCGAGGGTCTTGGTCGCCTCGGCCAGGGCTTTCTTGAACGGATCCGCAGGGTTGTCAGAGGGTTTCATGCCGCACCGGATGCCTTCTTAGCGGATGCTCTGCGCGGCGGCACTTTCGGGAAGTTCCTCGTCGAACAGGCGCTGATAGAACTCGGCCACGGTCTGGCGTTCCAGCTCGTCGCATTTGTTCAGGAAGGTGAGGCGGAACGCGTAACCCACATTGCGGAAGATCTCGGCGTTCTGCGCCCATGCGATGACGGTGCGCGGGCTCATGACGGTGGACAGATCGCCGTTCATGAAGGCCGTGCGCGTCAGGTCGGCGACATGGACCATCTGGCTGATCGTCTTGCGGCCCTTGTCGGTGTTGTAATGCGGGTTCTTCGACAGCACGATCGCGGTTTCCGCGTCATGGCTGAGATAGTTCAGCGTGGCGACAAGGCTCCAGCGGTCCATCTGGCCCTGGTTGATCTGCTGCGTGCCGTGATAAAGCCCCGTCGTGTCGCCAAGGCCCACCGTGTTCGAGGTGGCGAACAGGCGGAAATAGGGGTTCGGCGTGATCACCTCGTTCTGGTCAAGAAGCGTGAGCTTTCCGTCCGCCTCCAGCACGCGCTGGATCACGAACATCACGTCCGCCCGGCCCGCATCGTATTCGTCGAAGACGATCGCGGTGGGGTTGCGCAGCGCCCAGGGCAGGATGCCTTCGTGGAACACCGTCACCTGCTTGCCGTCCACCAGCTTGATCGCGTCCTTGCCGATCAGGTCGATCCGGCTGACATGGCTGTCAAGGTTGACGCGCACGCAGGGCCAGTTCAGCCGCGCCGCGACCTGTTCGATATGGGTCGACTTGCCGGTGCCGTGATAGCCCTGGATCATCACCCGGCGGTTATAGGCAAAACCCGCCA
>CALMEG010000169.1 GCA_937863185.1 uncultured Paracoccaceae bacterium
CTCCCCCCCCCCGCCCCCCCCCCGCCGGGCCCCCGCGCCCCCGCCGCGGCTGCGGTGCGCGGGGGGGGCGGCGGCGGGGCGGCGGGGGGCGGGCCGGGCGCGCGGGCGGGGGGGCCGCCCCGGGGGGGGGGGGGGGGGGATGGGAAGGGATTCCCCCCCCCCCGCCTATATGCGCGACCGCAGCCCCGCCGTCAGCTTTCCGGGCCGCGCCTACGTTCTGCCGCGCACGGCCGATGCGGGCCTTCCGGTGCAGACCGTCAATGCCGACCGGCTGGACCTGCGCCTGCTGCGGATCTCTGACCGCAACCTCGTGGCCGCGATGCGCGACGATTACTTCGCCCGCTCGCTCGATTACTGGGCGGCGGAGTATTTCACCGACCGCATGGCCGAAGAGGTCTGGACGGGTTCGGCCGAGGTCGCCTCCGAGATCAACCGCGACATCACCACCCGCCTGCCGATCCAGGAAGTGACCGGCCCGCTCGGCGCCGGGATCTATGCGCTTCAGGCCTCGATCCCCGGCGCGGAAGCCTATGACAACCCGCCCGCGATGCAGTGGTTCGTGATCTCGGACCTCGGCGTTTCAAGCTATTCGGGAACCGACGGGCTGACGGTGGTGGTGCGCGGCCTGTCGGATGCCGCCGCACGCGCGGGCGTGACGGTCGAGGTGATCTCTCGGGCGAATGCGGTTCTGGCGCAGGCGCTGACCGATGCCGAGGGCGTGGCGCGCTTCGAGGCGGGCCTTGTGGGTGGCAGCGGTGGCGCGGCCCCGGCGCTTCTGAGCGTGTCGCAGGGCGAGGACATGGCCTTCCTGTCGCTGGCCGATGCCGAATTCGACCTGGCGGATCGCGGGGTCGAGGGCCTGCCCCCCGCGCCCCCGATCGACGTGTTCCTGACCACCGATCGCGGCGCCTACCGGGCCGGAGAGACCGTCCACGCCACGATCCTTGCCCGTGACGGCACGATGCGCGCGCTTTCGGGCCTGCCGCTGACAGCGGTGCTGATCCGTCCCGACGGGGTGGAATATGCCCGGACCCTGACGCAAGAGGCGGGCGCGGGCGGCCATGTCGTGGCCTTCCCCGTCGCGGGCAGCGCCCCGCGCGGCACATGGCGGCTGGATGTGCTGGCCGATGTGAAGGCTGCGCCGCTTGCCTCGGCGCGGGTTCTGGTCGAGGATTTCCTGCCCGAGCGGATCGACTTCGACCTCTCGATGCCCGAAGGTCCGCTGGCCGCGGGCGACCTGCCGGCCGTGGGGATCGCGGCGCGCTACCTGTTCGGCGCGCCGGGGGCCGATCTGGCCGCCGAGGGCGATCTGCGCCTTGCCGCCGCCCAGGGCGTTCCGGGGCACGAGGGCTTTCGCTTCGGCCGCCATGACGAACCATTCTCGCCGCGCTACGAGACGCTGCCCGAGACCCGCACCGATGCCGCGGGCCAGGCCAGCCTGTCCGCCATCCTGCCCGAGATGGGCGCAGAAGAGGCCGCCCGCCCGCTGGAGGCACGCCTGTCGGTGCGCCTGCGCGAAGGCTCTGGCCGGCCGGTCGAGCGCAGCCTGACGCGCATCATCCTGCCCGCCGGGCCGGTGATCGGGATCCGGCCGCTTTTCGCGGACGACACGGTATCCGAGGGCGCCGAGGCGCGGTTCCAGATCATCGCGCTTGGCCCCGATGCGGCGCCCGTGCCGATGCAGGCGCATTGGGTGCTGAACCGGATCGAGACGCGCTATCAGTGGTATTCGCTCTACGGCTCATGGAACTGGGAGCCGGTCACTCGCCGCAGCCGCATCGCCGAAGGCGAGCTGGCGCTGGACGGAACCCTGCCCGCCGAGATCGCCGCCGGGGTCCGCTGGGGCCGCTACGAGCTGGTGGTCGAGGGGCCGGGCATGGCGGCAGGCTCGGTCGCGTTCGATGCGGGCTGGTATGCGCCCGCCGACACGCTGGCCAGCCCCGACCGGCTGGAATTGTCGCTCGACCGTCCCGCCTACCGGCCGGGCGAGACCGCAAGGCTGCGGCTGGTTCCGGCGACGGACGGGGTGGCCATCGTCTCGGTGCTGTCGAACCGCGTGATCGCGCTGAAGACCGTGCCCGTCCAGGCGGGCGAGAACGTGATCGACCTGCCCGTGACCGAGGAATGGGGCACCGGCGCCTATGTCACCGCCTCGGTCCTGCGCCCGATGGCAGGCACCGCGGCCGAGCGCACGCCCGACCGCGCGCTTGGCCTTGCCCATGCCGCGCTGGACCCCGGCGCGCGCCGGCTTGCCGTAGGCTTCGACATCGCGCCCGAGGCCGAGCCGCGCGCCACGCTGCCCGTCGCGCTGAAGGTCGAGGGCGTCGCCGCAGGCGAAACCGCCCATGTCACCATCGCGGCGGTGGATCTGGGGATCCTGAACCTGACCGCCTTCAAGGCACCCGACCCGGCCAACCACTATTTCGGGCAGCGCCGACTTGGCGTCGGGCTGCGCGACATCTATGGCCGGCTGATCGACGGGCAGACCGGCGCCGAGGGCATCATCCGCTCGGGCGGCGATGCCGCGCGCGGTCTGCAAATGCAGGCCCCGCCCCCGACCGAAGAGCTGGTGGCCTATTTCTCGGGCCCGCTTGTCGTCGGTCCGGACGGATATGCACGCACCGAATTCGCGCTGCCCGCCTTCAACGGCACGGTGCGGCTGATGGCGGTGGCATGGTCCGACAGCGCCGTGGGACAGGCCAGCACCGATGTTCTGGTGCGCGACCCGGTGGTGGTGACCGCCTCGGTCCCGCGCTTCCTTGCGCCACAAGACAGCGCCCGCGTGCTGCTGGAGATCGTCCACGCCAGCGGACCCGCGGGGCGGATGGGGCTTGATGTCTCGTCCGACGGGCTGGTGCTTGGCGATGTGCCCTCGGGTGTCGACCTGGCCGAGGGGGGCAAGGCCACGCTCTCTGTCCCGCTGAGGGCCGGCGCGGGTGAAGGGCTGGAAGAGATCCGCATCGCCCTGACCACGCCCGACGGCAGGCTTCTGGAAAAGCACCTCGCCGTTCCGGTCGAGCGAAACGACCCGCCCGTGGCGCGCCAGTCGCGCTTCGATCTTGCCGCGGGCGCGACCTTCGTGCTGGACCAGGAGGCCTTCGCGGGCTTCGTGCCGGGCACCGCGCAGACGGTTCTGGCCATCGGCCCGCTGGCACGCTTCGACACGGCCGCGCTGCTTGCGGCGCTTGATGCCTATCCCTATGGCTGCACCGAGCAGATCACCTCGAAGGCGTTGCCGCTTTTGTATTTCGACGCGGTGGCCGGGGCGATGGGGCTGGCCGGCCCCGACGATCTGCGCGAGCGCATCGACACGGCCATCACCGGGGTTCTGACCAATCAGGATTCCAGTGGCGGCTTTGGCCTGTGGTCGGCCGGGTCGGGCGATCTGTGGCTGGATGCCTATGTCACCGATTTCCTCAGCCGGGCGGGACTGCGCGGCTATGCGATCCCCGCCGGGGCGATGCGCAGCGCGCTCGACAACCTGCGCAACCGGGTGAACTATGCCCCCGATTTCGACGATGACAGCAATGGCGGCGGGGTCGCCATCGCCTATGCGCTGATGGTGCTGGCCCGCGAGGGGGCGGCGGCGGTGGGCGATCTGCGCTATTACGCCGATGTGAAGGGCGATGATTTCGCAACGCCCCTTGCGGCGGCGCAACTTGGGGCGGCGCTTGCCTCTTACGGCGATCAGGGCCGGGCGGATGCGATGTTCGCCCGTGCGGCCCGCATGATGGGCGCCGCCCCGCAAGACGAGGGCCAGCTTTGGCGCGCCGATTACGGCACCACCCTGCGCGACCGCGCTGCGGTTCTGGCGCTTGCGGCCGAGGCGGGGTCGGATGCGATCGCGCTCGATCAGGTGGGGGGGACGCTTGCCGACAGCCTCGCGCGGCGGCGGCTGTCCACGCAGGAAGCGGCATGGACGCTGATGGCCGCCCATGCCCTGATCGACCGTCCCGGCGCCGAGGGGGTCACGCTGAACGGTGTGGCCCTTGAGACCCCCGTGATGCGGGTGACGGACAGCCGGGCGGCGGACCCGCTGGCCATCGCCAACAATTCCGACCGGGCGCAGGTTCTGACGCTGACCACGACCGGCGTTCCCGAAACGCCGGAACCCGCGGGCGGCAAGGGCTATACGATCACACGCAGCTATTACACGCCCGAGGGTGTGGCGGTCGATCCGTCGCGCCTTGCGCAGGGCAGCCGGCTTGTGACGGTGCTTGAGGTCACGCCGCATGGCAAGGGCGCGGGGCGGCTTCTGGTGTCCGACCCGTTGCCCGCGGGCTTCGAGATCGACAACCCCAACCTGCTGCGCGCGGGCGATATCGCCGCGCTCGACTGGCTGTCGGTCGAAGAGGATACCCGCATGACCGAGTTCCGGCAGGACCGCTTCCTTGCCGCGCTGGACTGGCGCGAGGGACGGGCCTTCCGGCTGGCCTATATCGTGCGTGCGGTCAGCCCGGGCAGCTTCCATCACCCGGCCGCCAGCGTCGAGAACATGTATCGCCCCGATTACCGCGCCCAGACTGCGACGGGCCGGATCGTGATCGAATAGGCGATGCGTCGCCTTGCGCCCTTCGCCCTTGTGCTTGCGCTGTTTCTGGCGGCGCTTGGGCGCGATGCGCTGGACGATTGGGTCGCGCGCACCGATCTGCCGCCGCTGGACGTGGCCACCGGGTCCGAGGTCCTGGCCCGCGACGGAAGCCTTCTGCGTGCCTTCCCCGTGGCCGATGGCCGCTGGCGGCTGGCGCCCGGCCCCGTCGATCCGGGTTTCATCGACCTGCTGATCGCCTATGAGGACCGGCGCTTTTATTCCCATGCCGGGATCGACCCGCTGGCGGTGCTGCGCGCGGGCTGGCAATCGGCGCGCGCCGGGCGGGTGGTCTCGGGCGCCTCGACGCTCAGCATGCAGGTCGCGCGGCTGCTGGAAGAAGGCCCCACCGGCACGCTTTCGGGCAAGATCCGGCAGGCGCGCGTGGCGCTTGCACTGGAACGGCGGCTGGGGAAATCCGCAATCCTCGGGCTTTATCTGCGGCTGGCGCCCTATGGCGGCAATATCGAAGGGGTGCGCGCGGCATCGCTGGCATGGTTCGGCAAGGAGCCCCGGCGCCTGACCACGGCCGAAGCCGCGCTGCTGATCGCGCTGCCGCAATCGCCCGAGGCGCGCCGCCCCGACCGCTTTGCCGAACGGGCGCAGGCGGCCCGCGCGCGGGTTCTGGCCCGGCTGGCGCGCAGGGGGGCCATCACGCCGGAGCGTGCGGCGGCCGCGCTGCAAGAGCCGGTTCCCGCCGCCGCCCGCGCCTTTCCCGCGCTTGCCCCGCACCTGGCCGCGCGGCTGGCCCGCACGGCGCCGCACGGCGCGCGCATCGCCACCACCATCGACCCGGCGCTGCAACGCGCCGCCGAACGGCTCGCCGCGCGCGCGGTGGCCGGGCAGGGCGGGCGGCTTTCGGCCGCGATGATCCTGGCCGATCACTGGACCGGAGAGATCCTTGCCCATGTCGGTGCCGCCGCATGGGCCGATGACGCGCGCGCGGGCTTTGTCGACATGACGCAGGCGCTGCGCTCGCCCGGATCAACGCTGAAACCCTTTGTCTATGCCCTGGCCTTCGATGACGGGCTTACCCATCCCGAAACCCTGATCGAGGACCGGCCACTGGCTTTCGGCGGCTGGCATCCGCAGAATTTCGACCGCCGCTTTCGCGGCACCGTCACCCTGCGCGAGGCATTGGGCCTGTCGCTGAACATCCCCGTGGTCAGCCTGACCGAGGCGCTTGGCCCCGCGCGGCTGATGGCGACGCTGAGGCGCGCGGGCCTTGAGACCCGCCTGCCCGGCGACAGCCCCGGCCTTGCCATCAGCCTTGGCGGGCTTGGCGTCAGCCTCGAGGGGCTGGTGCAGGGCTATGCGGCGCTTGCGCGGATGGGCCGGCCGATCCGGATCTCGGCCGAGCCGGGGCGCGCGGAGATGCCCGAGGGGCGGCTTTTCGGCCCGGTCGCGGCCTGGCAGGTGGCCGACATCCTTGCCCATGTGCCGCCCCCGCCGGGCGCGGTGCCGGGCCGGATCGCCTACAAGACCGGCACGAGCTATGGCCACCGCGACGCGCTTGCGCTTGGCTTTGACGGGCGCCATGTCGGCGGGGTCTGGCTGGGCCGGCCCGATGGCACGGCCGTGCCCGGCGCCTTCGGCGGCGACCTGGCCGCCCCGATCCTGTTCGAGCTGTTCGGGCGCGCCAAGCCCGGCCGCGACCCCCTGCCGCCGCCGCCCCCGGCCACGCTGCTGGTCTCGAACGCGCAACTGCCGCCGCCCTTGCAGCGCTTCCGCCCGCGCGAGGCCGCCTTTACCCGGCCCGAGGCCGATGCGCCCGAACTGGCCTTCCCGCCCGACGGCGCCCGGATCGCGGCGCCCGATGGCGCGCTTGCGGTCAAGCTGAAAGGGGGGGCCGCGCCCTTCACATGGCTGGCGAACGGCGCCCCCGTGGCGGTTGCGATCCGCAGCCGCGACACCGTCCTGACGATGCCCGGTCAGGGCTTCGTCACCCTGACGGTGCTGGATGCGAAAGGGCGCTCGGCCAGTGCGCAGGTCCGCATCGGCGATTAGCGCGGCATGGCCCTAGCGCCCGGCAAGGCGGGCCTGCGCGGCCGCGATCGCATTCTCGACCGATTGGCGCGCACGCGGCGCGTTGGCCCAGCAGGTCGTGCCCAGATGCGCCGCGACAAGGCGGCAAAGATCCTCGGCCTGCGCGCCCGCAAGCGCCTCGAGAGAGCCGAAGCCGATCTCTTCGAAGCGTTGCAGGACGGTGGGGCCCACAAGGGGCGCGGCCAGAAGGGCGGTCCGGTCCTCGGGCGCAAAGGCCATCAGATCCGCTCGATGGCAAGCGCGATCCCCTGCCCGCCGCCGATGCACATGGTGACCAGCGCGCGCCGCCCGCCGGTGCGCCGCAGGGCATGAAGCGCCTTGACGGTGATCAGCGACCCGGTCGCGCCCACCGGATGGCCAAGCGCGATCGCGCCGCCATCGGGGTTCACCCGCGCCGGATCGAAGCCGAGCGCGCGGCTGACCGCAAGGGCCTGCGCGGCGAAGGCCTCGTTCGATTCGATCACGTCGAAATCCGCAACCGACAGGCCGGTGCGCGCCAGAAGCGCCTCGACCGCGGGGATCGGGCCAAGGCCCATGACTTCGGGGCGCACCCCGGCCAGGGCATAGCCCAGAATTCGCGCCTGCGGCACAAGCCCGGCGGCCTTGGCCGCATCGGCCCGCGCCAGAACCAGCGCCGCCGCGCCATCATTGATGCCAGAGGCATTGCCGGCCGTGACCGACCCGCCCTTCTGGAACACCGGCTTCAGGGCGGACAGCGCCTCAAGGCTCGTCTGCTTGGGGTGTTCATCCGTGTCGAACACCACCGTGCCCTTGCGCGAGGCGATCTCGACCGGGACGATCTCTTCGCGGAAATGGCCCGCGGCGATGGCGGCGGCGGCGCGACTTTGGCTTTCCAGCGCGAATTCGTCCTGCGCGGCGCGGCTGATGTCATGCTCGGCCGCGACGTTTTCGGCCGTCACGCCCATATGGCCGGTGCCGAACGGGCAGCTCAGCGCGCCGGTCATCATGTCAAGCGCGCGCACATCGCCCATCTTCTGGCCGAACCGCGCCTGTTGCAGGATGTAGGGGGCGCGGCTCATGCATTCGGCGCCACCCGCCACGGCGAAATCGGCATCTCCCAGCATCAGCATCTGCGCCGCCGAGACAATCGCCTGCGCACCCGAACCGCAAAGCCGGTTCACGTTCATCGCCGGGGTGCCCACCGGGATACCCGCCTGAATGGCGGCCACGCGCGACAGATACATGTCGCGCGGTTCGGTATTGATGACATGGCCGAACACCACCTGCCCCACCTGTTCGGGGGCAAGGCCCGCGCGTTCCAGCGCGGCCTTGGCGACGAAAGTGGCAAGGTCGATCGGCGCGAACCCCGAGAGGCTGCTGCCAAAGGCACCGATTGCGGTGCGCGCGCCGGAAAGGATGACGATATCGGACATGATTTCCCCCAGAGATGCAGATGCGCAAGCCTAGCGCCTGCCCCCGCCCCGCGCCAGCCGGACAGTTCTGCATGACGGGACGTAACGAGGCGGCTCAGCCCTCGGGCAGAAGGGGCTTGCGGCCGTCATAGCCCAGAAGCCATGCATCGCGCCCCTCGGTCACCACGGTGGCCAGTGGCCCGCCATAGCCGGCCGATGAATCGATGTTCAGCCGGTTCCCGTAATGCCGCGCGCGCGAGATGGCGGTGTGCCCGTGCACCACGAGAAAGCCGTGATCGCGCGTGTCGTTGAGGAATACGTCGCGGATCCAGAGCAGGTCGTTCTCTTCCTGCTGCGCAAGCGCAAGGCCGGGGCGGATGCCGGCATGCACGAAGACCGCCTCACCCCGCCGGAACGATACGGGCAGATCCCTCAGCCAGTCCCGCACCTGCGGGGAAACGGCGGCAAGCGCCTCGCGGTGCACCTGGTCCAGCGGGCGGTTGCCCGGTTCGCGCAGCCCGAAGGATTTCAGCGTCTGCGCGCCGCCCAGCCGGGGATGCAGCCAGCCGAGTTCGGAGCGCAGGCCGGGATCGCGCGCCCATGGGTCATCGAGAAAGCCCGAGAACATGCGGTCGTGATTGCCCTTCAGCACGACCCAGTCCTGCCCTTCGGCCTGGCCTGCGCGCAAAAACTCGATCACACCGGCGCTGTCGGGGCCGCGATCGACCAGATCACCGATATGCACGACCGGCGCCGCATCGGCCCCGCCATGCGCGGCCCGGTCCGCCGCGATCAGCTCATGCGCCTCAAGCAGAAGCGCAAGCTGGCCGTGGATGTCGCCGATGGCATAGCTGCGCATCATGCCCCCTTTTCAGAAAATGACCCCCGCCCCCGGTGGGGGCAGAGGCCGAAATGCTACACCATTCCGGTGGCAGGTTCGAGATCAGGCGACCTCGAATTCCAGCGGCTTGACCTGCTGGAACAGGCCCGTCGCCTTCAGCTCGGACAGAAGCGCCTCGCTGAGCGGGGCGTCAAGATAGAGAAGCGCGATCGCATCGCCCCCCTCCTTGGTGCGGCCAAGGGTGAAGTTGGCGATATTGGCATTGTGCTTGCCAAGGGTGCCCCCCAGCGTGCCGATGATGCCGGGCACGTCCTTGTTGGTGGTGTAAAGCATATGCGCGCCCACCTCGGCGTCGATGTTGATGCCCTTGATCTGGATGAAGCGCGGCTTGCCGTCCGAGAACACCGTGCCCGCGATCGAGCGTTCCCACGCGGCGGTCACGACGGTCAGCTTGACATAGCCGTCGAACACGCCCGACTTGGTCTGCGTGGTGGTGGCGATGTTCACGCCGCGCTCCTTGGCCAGAACCGGGGCCGAGACCATGTTCACATCCGGGTTGGTGGCCTGCATGACGCCCGCGATGGCGGCGCAGTTCAGCGCTTGCAGGTTCATTTCCGTAACCACGCCGTCGTATAGGATGTTGATCGCCTGGATCGGTTCATCCGTCATCTGGCCCACGAAGGCACCAAGATGACCCGCCAGCTTGACCCAGGGGCCCATGACCGCGGCTTCCTCGGCCGTGACCGAGGGCATGTTGAGCGCGTTCTGCACCGCGCCGGTCAGAAGGTAGTCCGACATCTGCTCGGCCACCTGAAGTGCCACGTTTTCCTGCGCCTCGGTGGTCGAGGCGCCCAGATGCGGCGTGACCACGACATTGGGCAGATGGAAAAGCGGCGATTCCGTCGCCGGCTCCACCGCGAACACGTCAAGCGCGGCGCCCGCGACATGGCCCGATTTCAGCATCTCGGCCAGGGCCTCTTCGTCGATCAGGCCACCACGCGCGCAGTTGACGATCCGCACGCCCTTTTTCGTCTTGGCAAGGTTCTCGCGCGACAGGATGTTCTTCGTCTTTTCCGTCATCGGAACGTGCAGCGTGATGAAATCGGCCTTGGCCAGCAACTCGTCCAGCTCCACCTTGGTCACGCCCATGGCCTTGGCCCGCTCTTCCGACAGGAAGGGGTCATAGGCCAGAACCTTCATCCGCAGCCCCAGTGCACGGTCGATCACGATCGAGCCGATATTGCCCGCGCCGATCACGCCCAGGGTCTTGTTGAAGACCTCGACGCCCATGAAGCGGTTCTTTTCCCACTTGCCCTCATGGGTCGAGGCAGAGGCCTCGGGAAGTTGCCGCGCCACCGCGAACATCATCGCGATCGCGTGCTCGGCCGTGGTGACCGAGTTGCCGAACGGCGTGTTCATCACGATCACGCCCTTTTTCGAGGCTGCGGGAATGTCGACGTTATCGACACCGATCCCGGCGCGGCCGATCACCTTCAGGTTGGTGGCTTTCTCCAGGATTTTTTCGGTCACCTTGGTGGCCGAGCGGATCGCCAGGCCGTCATACTGACCGATGACTTCGGCCAGCTTTTCCTTGTCCTTCCCGAGATCGGGCAGATAGTCCACCTCGACGCCGCGATCACGGAAGATCTGGACGGCGGTCGGCGAAAGCTTGTCGGATACGAGAACCTTGGGGGCCATCTCTTGGGCTCCTGTGCAAAATGGGGGTTGATGGGGCGGGCGGCATCGGCCGCCCTGCCGTTCCGGATCAGGCTTGCGCCGCGATTTCGGCCTCGAAGGCCCATTCGAGCCAGGGCAGAAGCGCCTGCACATCTGCCGTCTCGATGGTCGAACCGCACCAGATCCGCAGACCCGCCGGGGCATCGCGATAGGCGCCGACATCCAGCGCCACGCCTTCCTTCTCAAGGCGCTTGGCAACGGCCTTGGCGAAGGCGCCCGCATCCTTGATGCGATCGTCGGTGAATTTCAGGCAGACCGAGGTGGTCGAGGCCGTCGCCGGATCAACCGCGAGATTCGCGATCCAGGGCCTGGCGGCCACGAAGTCCCACAGGGCCCCGGCATTCGCCTCGGCCCGCGCGATCAGGCCTTTCAGCCCGCCGACGCCCCTGGCCCATTTCAGCGCGACCAG
>CALMEG010000170.1 GCA_937863185.1 uncultured Paracoccaceae bacterium
CCCAGCATCACCGCACCCGCATCCCACAGGTTCTGCGTCACGGTGGATTCGTATTCCGGCCGGAACCCTTCCAGGATGCGCGACGCCGCCTGCGACGGCACGCCCTTCGTGCAGAACAGGTCCTTGATCCCAAGCGGGATGCCGCACATCGCCGGAGCCTCGCCCGCCCTGATCCGCGCATCGGCCGCCTGCGCCTGTTCGCGCGCGATCTCGGGCGTGTGGTGCACGAAGGCATTCAGCGCGCCCGCCCCCTCGATCGCCTTCAGGCAGGTTTCGGTGATCTCGGCCGAGGTCACATCGCCCTTGCGCAGCGCATCGCGGGCATCGGCAATCGTCAGTTCGTTCAGGCTCATTCCACCACCTTCGGCACGGCAAAGAAACCCTCGCGGGCATCGGGCGCATTGGACAGGATCTTGTCCTGGTAATTCCCGTCGGTCACGACATCCGCGCGCCGCTTGAGCCGCATCGGCGTGACCGAGGTCATCGGCTCCACCCCGTCGATATCGACCTCGTTGAGCTGCTCCATGAAGGTCAGGATGCCGGACAATTCGCCGGCAAGCGCCGGCAGGTCCTCTTCGGCCACGGCGATGCGTGCCAGATGCGCCACCTTGCGGGCGGTGTCGATGTCAATGGACATTGGGCTCTCCGCTGTTCTCGGCGCCGGGTTTAGCGCCCAAGGGGCGGCACTTCAAGCACGGCTTCCCTTTCGCGCCCGCCACGGTAGTCTTGGGGCAAGGCAAATCAGGAGGACCCCGATGAAACTGACCTGGCTTGGACATTCCGGCTTCCGCCTCGAGATCGAGACAGCCGTGATCCTGATCGACCCGTGGGTGACCGGAAACCCCGTATTCCCCGAGGACCGCCGCCCCGAGGCGATCGCGGGGGCAACCCATATCCTGCTGACCCACGGGCATGGCGATCACGCCCGCGACGCCATCACCATCGCCGCCGAACGCGGCATCCCGATCGCCTGCGGACATGAACTCTCGGTCGCGCTTGGCGGCAAGGAAGGCGTCACCGCCAACGGGTTCGGCAAGGGCGGCACGATCGAGCTGAACGGCGCAAGGGTCACCATGGTGAATGCCTCGCACTCCAACAGCATCGACTTCCAGCAGGGCGGGCTGCACCCCGCGGGCGGCGAAGCGGGCTTCATGATCGCCGGCGAGGGCCACACGATCTATGTGTCGGGCGATACCGACATCATGGCCGACATGGAATGGATGGGCGATTATCACAAACCCGATATCGGCATCCTCTGCGCGGGCGGGCATTACACGATGGACATGAAACGCGCGGCCTATGCGGCAAGGCGCTACTTCAACTTCGATACGGTGATCCCCTGCCACTACCGCACCTTCCCGCTGCTCGAACAATCCGCCGACGCGCTGATAGCGGGCCTGCCGGGCGTGAAGGTCATCGAACCGCAGGTGATGGAACCGATCTCCTTCTAGGAATACCGGACCGCATTTTCAGCTTCGTGCAAATATCCTGCGGGGGTCCGGGGGTGCAAAACCCCCGGCCTTCGTGACTCGGGCCAAGGCCGGGGGCGCTGCCCCCGGACCCCCGGGATATTTTTGCAAAGGTGAATGGGATCAGCGTTTTTTCTGAAAGAAGTCTTTCAGCAGGCGCTCGGCCTCGGCGGCGTTGATGCCGTCATAGACCTCGGGGCGGTGGTGGCATTGCGGATGCGCGAAGATCCTTGGCCCCTGCGCGATCCCGCCGGATTTCGGGTCCGCAGCGCCGTAATAGATCCGCGCGATACGGGCATTGGCAAGGGCGGCCGCGCACATCGGGCAGGGTTCGAGCGTGACATAGAGATCGTATCCGGGCAGCCGTTCGGACCCCGCCGCGGCACAGGCTGCACGCAGCGCGAGGATTTCGGCATGTGCCGTGGGATCGTTCAGCTCGCGGGTGCGGTTGCCCGCGCGCGCCACAACCTGCCCGTCCGGGGCGATCACGGCCGCGCCCACCGGCACTTCGCCCCGCGACGCGGCGGCGCGCGCCTCGTCCAGCGCGATCTCCATATGACTTGTGAAACGGCTCATGACATCTTTCATGACGGCGCCGCCCGGCTTGTGCAAGATGCTTCCCCTTGCGCGCGCTTCGCGCTAGAGAGGCTCCTTGCACCCGCCCACAGGAGCCCGACATGGCCGCCGACGACACATCCCCCGCCACCGAACGCATCGCAAAGGTCATCGCGCGGTCCGGCGTGGCCTCGCGCCGCGATGCGGAGAAGATGGTTCTGGCCGGGCGCGTGGCGGTGAATGGCAAGGCGATCCTCAGCCCCGCGCTCGATGTCGGGCCGAAGGATCGGGTGACGATCGACGGCAAACCCATCGACGCGCCGCAGGAGACCCGCGTCTGGCTGTATTACAAGCCTCTTGGCCTTGTGACCACCGAGAAGGACGAGCAGGGCCGCCGCACGATCTTTGACGAAATGCCCGAGGGCATGCCGCGGGTGCTGAATGTCGGGCGGCTCGACCTCAATTCCGAGGGGTTGCTTCTGCTCACCAACGATGGCGGGCTCAAGCGGCGGCTCGAACTGCCCGAAACGGGCTGGCTGCGCAAATACCGCGTGCGCGTGAACGGGCGCCCGAACGATGCCACCTTCGATCCGCTGCGCCGGGGCATCACCATCGAGGGCGACGAGTTCCAGCCGATGGAGGTGACGCTGGACCGCCAGCAGGGCGCCAATGCCTGGCTGACCGTCGGCATCCGCGAGGGCAAGAACCGCGAGATCCGCCGCGCGATGGCGGCTGTGGGGCTGGTGGTGAACCGGCTGATCCGGGTCAGTTACGGCCCCTTCCGCCTTAATACCATGAAGCCCGGCGATGTGGTCGAGGTAAAGCGGCGGATCCTGCGCGACCAGCTTGGCGGCCTGTTCGATGGCGACTCGGACGGCGCTGAAAGCCGCCCTGCACGCAAGCCCTATGCGCAGCGCGGGGAAGGAGACCGGAAACCCTTCGCCCGGCGGGAAGACGGAGAGCGCAGGCCCTATGCCCGGCGGGAGGACGGAGAGCGTAAGCCCTATGCCAAGCGTGAGGACGGGGATCGCAAACCCTACGCCCGGCGTGAGGATGGAGAGCGCAAGCCCTACGCCAAGCGTGAGGACGGTGAGCGTAAGCCCTATGCCCGGCGGGAGGACGGGGACCGTAAACCCTATGCCAAGCGCGCGGGGGGCGATGATCGCAAGCCGCGCTGGTCGGACAAGGGCAAGCCGCAGGCGCGCGCCGAGGGGTTCCGCTCACATGCGGACCGCGATGACCGGGACGGGGCCGGTCGGCCGGCTGGCGGCAAGCCGCGGGCGACGGGCAAGCCCGCCCCTTCGGGCGCGCGTGGCAAGCCCGAGGGCGGCGGCAAACCGGGGGCAAAACCCTTCGGCAAATCTGCCGGATACCGCTCGCATGGCGGCAAGCCGGGTGACGGAGCGGGCGGGCGCTCGGCCGGGTTCAAATCACATCGTGGCAAGGATGGCGGCGCGGGCAAGCCCGGCGGACGGCCCAAGCCGCGCAGCTCTGAATAGGCGCGGGACGGGGCCTGCATGAATTGCGCTCCGCCCTTCCCGGCGGAAATCGGCGCATGCCACTGGAAGATGGGCGTTTTCGTGCTTATAACACGGGAAACGTGCTTATAACACGGGGAAGGCGGGGCGTTCAGACCCGCGCGGACCATCGGGGGCCTCATGTCTCAATCCGCTGTCAGGCGCATCTCCTTTTACCTGCTTCTGGCGCTGACCCTGTCGGTCGCGCTGACCGGCAGCGTCTGAAAGGCAGAGCGATGGCCCAACGTTTCGGCGGAAAATACAGCCCGCCCCCCGCCAGAACCGATCGCACGGACCCGCCGCTTGCGGGGCGCGAGATCCCGGCAGAACTGGCCGTGGCGCCGCTGCGCCACCCGCATGAGGGGCGCCCCTTCTGGGTTGTGCTTTGCGCGACACCCTTCCTTCTTGGCGCATTCGGCGACGGGCCGGTTTCGCTTGTCCTCAGCCTTGGCGCCTTTGCCGGGATCGCGCTGTCCTCGTTCCTCACGCGTGAGGGGCTTCGGGCGCAAGTGCAATATGAGGCGCGCCGCGCCGCGCGCCGCCCCGCCCTGCCGCGCAAGGCGCTTGGCGCCCTGATCTTCGCGCTGTCGCTTGGTGCGGGGGCCTGGCTGACCTCCGGGCCTGTGGGCGCGGCGATCCTGGGGCTTGTGGGCGGCTTCGTGCATATGCTGACCTTCGGCCCCGACCCGATGAAGGACAAGGGCATGGAGGGGATCGACCCCTACCAGCAGGACCGCGTTGCCCGTGCCATCGAAGAGGGCGAAAAGCACCTTGCCGCGATGAAGGATGCCATCGCCCGCGCCCGCGACCGTCAGCTTGAGGCGCGCGTGGCGCTGTTTGCGGCCAGTGCGCGCAACCTCTTCGAGGCGGTCGAATCCGACCCCTCGGACCTGACGGCGGCGCGGCGCTACATGGGCGTCTACCTGATGGGCGCGCGCGACGCGACGGTGAAGTTCGTCGATCTGTGGACGGCCACCCGCGACAGCAAGGCCCGCACCGATTACGAGGCGCTGCTGAGCGATCTTGAGCGCAATTTCAACGCCCGCACCCGCAGCCTGATCGAAAACGGGCGCGAGGGGCTGGACGTGGAAATCGACGTGCTGCGCGAGCGTCTTGCCCGTGAGGGCGTGCGCCTTCAGAACGGCGGTTAGCCTCCGTTCCCCGAGGGCAGGCGCATCGACATCGGGAATCGGACCATTCGGGGACAGCACCGGCCGGCAGATCGAATCGCAAGCCGCCCCTGTTGCAGGCGGAACCGGCGGGGTACGGGCTAAGTTGGGCGATCTGCGCGACATGGCCGGACCCGGCGGTCCCGCCTGCCGGGCCTGCGCGCCTGCCGGCCCTGAACTTCGGGCGCCGGAACGCATCGCCGGGAAAGTTTCGGTTGTCCTTGCCGCCGGGCCGAACGAAGATGCGCTTGGCAGCCTTGGGCCGGATGACGATGGCGGCGCAGGGCTGTGTGAACAGGCTTCGGGCCGCGGCGTCACGCGAACCGGGCAGTAAATGGGTATGTTGGGCGACAGGCCGGCACAGAGGCGCCGGGCATCGTCGCCGCGAAAGGAATGGCGATGACCGAGACCACCCGCGAAAAGGCTGCACTGGCCCTGGCCGAAATCGAAAGCGTGAGTGCGGTGATCCTGCCCGAGCCCGAGGATGCGGGCGCCGTGGTGGCACTGGGCGAGGCCGACCCGGCCAAGGCCGAGGCAATCCGCACCCGCATGGCCGAGTTGGACATGAGCGATACCGGCTCGATCGTGCAGTTCGGCTCGCGCGCGCAGGCCGAGTTGCAGACGATCAGCCAGGAGATGCTTTCGGGCGTCAAGAACAAGGATGTCGGCCCCGCCGGCGACAGCCTGCGCAACATCGTCACCACGATCCGCGGCTTCTCGGTCTCCGAGCTTGACGTGCGGCGCAAGCGCAGCTTCTGGGACAAGCTTCTGGGCCGCGCGGCGCCTTTCAGCAAGTTCGTCGCCCGCTACGAAGAGGTGCAGGGCCAGATCGACAAGGTCACCGACGATCTTCTGAGCCACGAGCACAAGCTGCTCAAGGATATCAAGTCGCTCGACATGCTCTATGACAAGACGCTCGATTTCTACAACGAGCTTGCGCTTTACATCGCCGCGGGCGAGGAAAAGCTGCGCGCGCTGGACGCGACCGAGATCCCCGCGCTCGAGGCTGCGGTCGAGGGCGCGGCCGAGGAGGCCAAGGTCATGCGCGCGCAGGAATTGCGCGATCTGCGCGCCGCGCGCGACGATCTGGAACGCCGGGTGCATGACCTGAAGCTGACGCGGCAGGTCACGATGCAGTCGCTGCCCTCGATCCGGCTGGTGCAGGAAAACGACAAGAGCCTTGTCACCAAGATCAACTCGACCCTCGTCAACACCGTGCCGCTGTGGGAAACGCAACTGGCGCAGGCGGTGACGATCCAGCGCTCGGCCGAGGCCGCGGGCGCCGTGCGCGAGGCCAACGACCTGACCAACGAGCTGCTGACCGCGAATGCCAGGAACCTGCGCGAAGCCAACCAGATCGTGCGCGAGGAAATGGAACGCGGTGTGTTCGACATCGAGGCGGTAAAGACCGCCAATGCCGAACTGATCGCCACGATCGAGGACAGCCTGCGCATCGCCGACGAGGGCAAGCGCAAGCGCGCCGCCGCGGAAGAAGACCTGCGCAAGATGGAATCCGAACTGCGCGAAACGCTTGCCTCGGCCACCGCCCGCGCGGACAAGACCGGCGCCACCATCGGCGGTTCCGTCTGAACATGGGGCGCGGCCGGACCTCTGCCCATCCCAAAGGCGGGCACCTGTCGCGGGTGGCGGGGGTGTGGGGCATATGCCTGATGCTGGCGGGATGCGTGGCCGACGGCTCGGGCCTTGCCCCGGCCTCCACGCCGCGCCCGGTGCCCGCCCCCTCGGGCGGGATCGGCAACCCGCCGCCCGTCGCGCCCTCGGCCCAGTCGCAGGCGATGCGCACCTATTACGCGCAGATCCAGGCGACGCTTCTGGATCAGGGGCTGTTGCGCCAGGATGTCGCCCCCCGCGATGCCCCTTTCGGCGCAAGGCAGTTGACCGAGAATTTCATCCGCATCGCGCTTTACGACGAATATACCAGCGCGGGCGGCAATATCGTCGCGCGGCAAAGCCCCAGCCATCTGCGCCGCTGGGGCGGGCCGGTGCGCATGTCGGTCGAGTTCGGGGCCTCGGTTCCGCTTGCGCAGCGCCGCAGCGACAGCGCCGCGATATCCTCTTACGCCGGGCGTCTGGGGCGCGCGACGGGGCATTCGGTCCGCTTCGTGCCCTCGGGCGGGAATTTCTCGATCTTCGTGGTGAACGAGGACGAACGCCGCGCCCTTGCACCACGGCTGCGCGAACTGGTGCCGGGGATCGACGGCGCCTCGGTGCGCGCCATCACCGACCTTTCGCCCGCAACCTTCTGCGTGGTCTTCGCCTTTTCCGAGGGGCAATCCTCCAGCTATACCCGCGCGGTCGCGGTAATCCGGGGCGAACATCCCGACGCGCTGCGCCTGTCATGCCTCCACGAGGAACTGGCGCAGGGCATGGGCCTTGCCAATGACAGCCCGCGCGCGCGCCCCTCGATCTTCAACGACGACGAGGAGTTCGCCCTGCTGACCCGGCATGACGAAATGCTGCTGAAGATCCTTTACGACCCACGTCTGACACCGGGCATGACCGAGCGCGACGCGCGCCCCGTCATCGAAACGATTGCCGCCGAAATGCTTGGCGGAGAAAGCTGAAGGAGGCCAATCATGGGCATTCTCGATTTCCTGACGGGCGAGTTCATCGACGTCATCCACTGGACCGACGACACCCGCGACACGATGGTCTGGCGCTTCGAGCGCGAGGGGCACGCCATCAAATACGGCGCCAAGCTGACCGTCCGCGAAGGCCAGGCGGCCGTTTTCGTGCATGAAGGCCAGATCGCGGATGTGTTCGGACCGGGGCTTTACATGCTGGAAACGAACAACATGCCCGTGCTGACCACGCTTCAGCACTGGGACCACGGCTTCCGCTCGCCCTTCAAGTCCGAGGTCTATTTCGTCAACACCACCCGCTTCAACGACCTGAAATGGGGCACGCGCAACCCGATCATCGCGCGCGATCCGGAATTCGGCCCGGTGCGGCTGCGCGCCTATGGCACCTATTCGATGCGCGTATCCGAGCCGGCGCGTTTCCTGGCCGAGATCGTGGGCACGGATGGCGAATTCACCGCCGACGAGATCAGCTTCCAGATCCGCAACGTGATCGTGCAGGAATTCTCGCGCATGATCGCGGGATCGGGGATCCCGGTGCTGGATATGGCGGCCAATACGGCCGATCTGGGCAGGCTGGTGACGAAGGCCATCACCCAGACCATCGCCAATTACGGGCTGTCGATCCCCGAATTCTACATCGAGAATATCAGCCTGCCGGCCGAGGTGGAGGCCGCGCTCGACAAGCGCACCTCGATGGGGATCGTGGGCGATCTGACGCGTTACGCACAGTTCAACGCGGCCGAGGCGCTTGGCGCGGGCGGGGCCGCGGGCAGCGCGATGGGCGCGGCCGTGGGCGCCGGGATCGGTATGGGCATGGGGGCAGGCTTCGGCCAGCAGATGGCACAGCCCGGCCCCTGGGGCGCGGCCCCGGCCCCCGCCGCCGTAACGCCGCCGCCCCTGCCCCCGGTGGCCGAGAAGGTCTGGCATATCGCGCAGGGCGGCCAGGCGCAGGGCCCCTACGGGCGCGGCCATCTGGGCCGGATGGTGGCCGAGGGCGCTTTCACGCGCGAAACGCTGGTCTGGACGCCCGGCCTCGATGGCTGGAAGCCCGCCGACGAGGTGGCCGAGCTGGCGCAGCTTTTCACCATCGCGCCGCCCCCGCCCCCCGCCGCGGGCTAAGCCGAAAGCACCATGGCTGGGCCACGCGACGAACATCATTATCCGTGCGAATCCTGCGGCGCGGATCTGCGCTTCTCTCCGGGGGAGACGCGGCTGGTCTGCGACCATTGCGGCCATGTCCAGGACATCCCCCGCGCCACCGGGCGCGGCGTCGCGCATCTGCACGAGCTGGACCTGGAAACCGCGCTGCGCGCCGAGCTTCCCGAACCCGAGATGGAAGAGCGTCAGACGCTTTCCTGTCCGAATTGTGGTGCCCAGTTCGACCTGGAGGGCGAGCATCACGCGTCGGAATGTCCGTTTTGTGCAACTCCGGTCGTGGTGGATACGGGCAGCCGGCGGCTGATCAAACCCCAGGGCGTGATCCCCTTCGTCCTCCCCGAGGCGCAGGCCCGCGCGGCGCTTGGCAACTGGCTGGGGCGGTTGTGGTTCGCGCCCTCGGGGCTGACGCAATATGCCCGCAAGGGGCGGCGGATGCGCGGCGTCTATGCCCCGTTCTGGACCTTCGACGCCAGCACCCGCTCGGCCTATGCCGGGCATCGGGGCGATTACTATTACGAAACCCGCACGGTCAATGTGCGGGTCGACGGGCGGACCGAGCGGCGCACCCAGCAGGTGCGCAAGGTCCGCTGGCACCGCGTTGCCGGCCGTGTCGCGCGCGCCTTCGACGATGTGCTGATCTATGCCGCCCGCTCGCTTCCCACGCGCTATACCGACGCACTGAAACCCTGGGATCTTTCGGCGCTGCGCCCCTACCGCCCCGACTACCTGTCCGGCTTCGAGGCCGAGGGCTACACGGTCGAGCTGCGCGAGGGGCACTACCTTGCGCGGGCCGAGATGGCCCATGTCATCGCCTCGGATGTGCGCCGCGACATCGGCGGCGACGAGCAGCGGGTAGACCGCATCGACACGGATTTCTCGGACGAGACGTTCAAGCATGTCCTGCTGCCGGTCTGGACCGCCGCCTACAAGTATCGCGGCCGCAGCTTCCGCTTCGTGGTCAACGGCCAGACCGGGCGCGTGCAGGGCGAGCGGCCTTGGTCGGCCTGGAAAATCGCGTTTGCGGTCATCGCCGTTGCGATCATACTCGCCATTGGCGCCTATATCGGCCAGATGCAGCAGGGATAGGCCGTTTTCCCCCTGTCGCGGCATTGCCGGAAAGCGCGGCGGCATGTATGGCGTTAGCGATAACGGAAAGAGGCGGGAGGCCCCATGATCCTGTGTTGCGGTGAAGCCCTGATCGACATGCTGCCACGCGAAACCCGCGCGGACGAGGCCGCCTTTGCCCCCTACCCGGGCGGGGCGGTGTTCAACACCGCCATCGCGCTCGGGCGGCTCGGCTCCGAAACCGGGTTCTTTTCGGGCCTGTCGCGCGACCTGTTCGGGCAGATGCTGGAAAGCGCGCTGAAGGTCTCGGGGGTCGACGCGCGCCTTGCGCATCGCTCGGACCGGCCCACGACGCTGGCTTTCGTGACGCTGCGCGACGGGCAGGCCTCTTACGCCTTCTATGACGAAAACACCGCCGGGCGCATGCTGAGCCCCGCCGACCTGCCGGACCTGCCCGCGCGGGTGCGGGCGCTGTTCTTCGGCGGCATCTCGCTTCCGGTCGAGCCTTGCGGCGCCACCTACGAGGTGCTGATGCTGCAAGAGGCCCCGCGCCGCGTGACGATGCTCGACCCCAATATCCGCCCCGGTTTCATAAGCGACGAAGGCGCCTATCGCGCCCGGCTGGCCCGGATGATGGCGGTGGCCGATATCGTGAAACTGTCGGACGAGGATCTTCGGTGGCTGGAGGGGGACAAGCCGATCGACGCGGCCGCGAAGGGGGTTCTTGCCCGCGGGCCGAAGCTGGTTTTCGTGACCGAAGGCGCGCGGGGGGCGCACGGGTTTTCCGCCCGGCATGCGGTTTTCGCGCCAGCCCAGGCGGTGAAGGTCGTCGATACGGTCGGTGCAGGCGACACGTTCAACGCGGGCGTCCTGAACGCGCTCGACCGCGCCGGGGCGCTGGACAAGCGCGCGCTGGGGGGGGGGGTGGCCGCGTTGCCCCGCGCCGCGGAGGAGCGGGGCGTGGCGCCGGGGGGGGCCGCGGCCGACCGCGGGGGCCCCCCCCCGCCATGGGCGGAGGATCTGGCATGAGGGCCCTGATCCAGCGCGTCACACAAGCCAGCGTCACCGTGGACGGGCGCCGGACTGGAGAGATCGGCCCCGGCCTTCTGATCCTTGTCTGCGCCATGGCCGGCGATACCGGGGCCGAGGCGCAAAAGCTGGCCGCGCACATCGCCAAGCTGCGGATCTTCAAGGACGCGGCGGGCAAGATGAACCTGTCGGTGCGCGATACCGGCGGGGCGGCGCTTGTCGTCAGCCAGTTCACGCTGGCCGCCGATACCTCGCGCGGGAACCGCCCCGGCTTTTCCACTGCCGCGCCCCCGGCCGAGGGCGAGCGGCTGTATCTTCTGTTCTCTCAGGCGCTGCGCGACGAGGGCCTTGCCGTCGCCAATGGCGAATTCGGGGCCGACATGGCGGTGGCGGTTGTGAATGACGGGGCAGTCACGATCTGGGTGGAGA
>CALMEG010000171.1 GCA_937863185.1 uncultured Paracoccaceae bacterium
CAGCCGCCCGCAAAGCGCGCGGGCAAGGCATCCGGGTGGTGATGGATCGCTGCCCGAAGATCGACTATCCGCGCGTCATGCCGCGCGCCTGAGCGCGTTAGCCGCGCACTTCTGCGGCGGCTTCAAGCACCGCATCGGCGATGAAATCCAGCTCGGGCTGTTTCAACCGTGCGGGCAGGCGCAGATCGCAGGCCCGCATCAGCATCGCGCGCGTTTTCGGCAGGTCGGGCTGATCGCCAAGGAACTGCCAGTTCCAGAAGGCGCGGGCATTGTCCTGCGACAGGCCGAACACCTGCACCGCGACACCGCGCGCCTTGGCTGCATCCTGAAAGCGCAGCGCCTCGGCATCGCTCCAATCGCCTTCAAGGTTGAACTGAAGCGAATCCGGCGCGCGGGTTTCGGGGCCAAGCGCGGGGGGCACCTGCATCCAGGGGCTGAGGTTCAGCCGCGCCGCGACATAATCGTGATTGGCCCGCCCGTCACGCACGCGTCGGGCGATCTCGGGCAGTTGCGGGCGGATGACCGCGGCCGAGAGGTTCTGCATGCGGGTGTTGTAAAGCGGCAGCTTGTTTTGCCACTGCACAAAGCTGTTCTGAAGGCCGGGATGCTTCTTCCAGTTATGTTCATAGGCGCCCGACATGATGATGGCGCGGGCCGCGATCTCGGGGTCGTCGGTGACAAGCATGCCGCCTTCGCCCGCATTGACCAGCTTGTAGGACTGGAACGAGAAGCAGCCGATCTTGCCGATCGTGCCAATCTTGCGCCCGTGCCATTCGGTGCCAAGCGAATGCGCGGCATCCTCGACCACCGGAACGCCGCGCGCCTCGGCCAGTTCCATGATCGCGTCCATATCCGAGGTGTGGCCGCGCATGTGGCTGATCAGGACGGCGGCGATGCTGTCATCGAACTTGGCCGTGAAATCCGCCAGATCCACGCGAAAATCCTTGCCGACTTCGACCAGAACCGGCTCGCAATCGGCGTGGACGATGGCCGAGGGGACGGCGGCGAAGGTGAAGGCGGGGACCAGGACGCGCGCGCCCCGCGGCAGGTCAAGCGCCTTGAGCGACAGAAACAGCGCCGCCGAGCAGGACGAGACCGCAAGCGCGTAATGCACCCCCAAATGCCGGGCGAACTCGGCTTCAAGCCGGGCGACGGGCGCGGCCTCCGAGGTATAGCGGAACAGGTCGCCCGAACAAAGAAGCCGCTCGATCTCTTCGCGGGCGGCGGGGGGGATCGGCTCGGCGTCGTAGCAGTTCGGGGCAGGCTGACCGTCACGGGGCATGGCAAGATTTCCTGAATGTCAGTTTCAGGAAATCTGTAAACGCATGGGGCCGGAAAGGCCAAGTGAAAGTTCTGTGTCGGCGGTCAGATGCCGATACGGTCGCGCATGGCATACCAGCTCATCGCCGCCACCAGCAGGGGCCATCGCAGCATCGCGCCGCCCGGAAAGCGCGGCATCGGCAGCCCCGCCATCAGATCGAACCGCTCGGCCTGGCCCGCGACGGCCTCGGCCACGATCCGCCCGGCCAGGGTCGCCATCGCCACGCCATGCCCCGAAAAGCCCGAGGCGGAAAATACGTTGGGCTTGGGGCGCAGGAAGCAGGGCATCCGGTTCATCGTGATCGCAAGCGTGCCGCCCCAGGCATAGTCGATGCGGACATCGCGCAGCGCGGGATAAACCTCGAGCATGGGCGTGCGGACGGTGCGCACGATATCCGGAAAGCGGTAGCCATAGCTTTCGCCGCCGCCGAAAAGCAGGCGCCCGTCCTCGCTCAGCCGCCAGTAGTTCACCACGAATTTCGTGTCGGCTACGGCCACGTTCTCGGCCAGCACCGTGGCCGCGCGATCGCCCAGAGGTTCGGTTGCGATGATGAAATTGTTGATCGGCATGACCCGGTTGGCCACGCTGCCGTCCAGCCCGCCCAGATAGCCGTTCGCGGCCAGGATGACGTGATCGGCCTCTATGTGGCCCTCGGCGGTGCGCACAAGGGCCGGCTGGCCGTGGCGGATATGATGCACGACCGATCCTTCGTGCAGCCGCGCCCCGGCCCCGGCCGCCGCCGCCGCAAGGCCCTGCGCGAAGTTCAGCGGATGCAGATGCCCCGCGCCACGGTCGATATCGCCCCCCTTGTAGACCCGGCCCGGCACGATCGCGGCCAGCTCATCGCGCGACAGCGGCGTGATCTGGTCGTATCTGTAATCGCGGGCCAGCTTTTCGGCATTGGCGCGGGCATGGGTGACCTCGGCCTCTTTCCAGCAAGCATGCACGACACCGGGATGGAACGTCACGGGCATGTCGTGTTCGGCAATCAGCCCGCGCACGAGGGCCTTGGCCTCTTCGCCGAAATCCCACAGGCGGCACGCGGTATCGCGCCCGACCATCCCCTCCAACCCCTCCTGTTCCCGCCGCGGGCCGGCCCCGACCTGCCCGCCATTGCGCCCCGAGGCGCCAAAGCCCGCCCGGTGCGCCTCGAGCACGACAACATCGAAGCCCCGCTTCGCCAGGTGCAGCGCCGCCGAAAGCCCGGTATACCCCGCCCCCACGATGCACACATCGGCGCGCTGCCGGCCCGTCAGCTTCGGCCAGCGGGTATCGAACGCGGCCGTTGCCGCATACCAGCTTCGGGGATGCTCGCCCGCGCGGTCGTTGGCATGGAGAAGGTTCATACGTTCAACAGCAGGTGTTCGCGCTCCCACGGGCTGATGACTTGAAGGAACTCTTTGTATTCATTGCGCTTCACGGCCTCGTAGACGGTGCAGAACTCGGGTCCCAGAACCTCGCGCACGGGCGCGTTGTCGGACAGGAGGTCCAGCGCATCGCCCAGGTTGTAGGGCAGCTCGTCCGCGCTCATATAGGCGTCGCCCAGGCATTCGGGCCGCGGCATCTTCTTCTCCTTCAGCCCCAGATAGGCACAGGCGAGAGAGGCGGCGAGACCCAGATACGGGTTGCAGTCCACCCCCGCGAGGCGGATCTCGACCCGCCGCGCTGCCGGCCCCGAGATCGGCACCCGGAGGCCCGTGGTGCGGTTGTCGCGCCCCCATTCAAGGTTGATCGGCGCGGCAAAGTCGGGGACATAGCGGCGATAGCTGTTCACATAGGGCGCGAGCAGCGCGATCACCGCGGGAAGGTGGGTCTGAAGCCCGGCGATCGCATGCAGGAAGGCCTCGCTTTCCCCGCCATTCGCTTCCGAGAAGATGTTCTCGCCCGTCTTGATGTCGACGACCGACTGGTGGATATGCATCGCGCTGCCCGGCTCGCCCTCGATGGGCTTGGCCATGAAGGTGGCAAAGCAGTCATGGCGCAGCGCGGCTTCGCGGATCAGGCGCTTGAAGAAGAAGATCTGGTCGGCAAGCGCCACCGGATCGCCATGCGCCAGGTTGATCTCGACCTGGCCCGCGCCGCCTTCCTGCAGGATGCCGTCGATCTCGAAGCCTTGAAGCTCGGCGAAATCGTAGATGTCGTCGATCACCTTGCCGTATTCGTCCACGGCGCTCATCGAATAGGCCTGCTTCGCGGCGGCCCGGCGGCCCGAACGCCCCATCGGCGGGATGATCGGCTGGTTGGGGTCGATATTGCGCGCGACAAGGAAGAACTCCATCTCGGGCGCGACGATCGGGGCCCAGCCCTCGGCCTCGTAAAGGCTGACCACGCGCTTGAGCACGTTGCGCGGTGCAATCGGCACGGGATTGCCCTGCTGGTCCTCGACATCGTGGATCACCTGAAGCGTCCAGTCATTCGTCCAGGGCGCGGCGGTCGCGGTCGAGAAATCCGGCGTCAGGATCATGTCGGGCTCGGTGAAGGCGCCCATCGGGTTGTCGGTCCATTCGCCCGTGATCGTTTGCAGGAAGATCGAGTTGGGCAGGAAAAAGCGATCCTGGAACGCGAATTTCGAGGCCGGCATCGCCTTGCCCCGGGCCACCCCCGCAATATCGGCGACGATGCACTCCACCTCGTCCAGCCGCCGCCCTGCGATATAGTCGCGCGCGGCCTGCGGCATCAGCTCGGTCCAGTCTTTCACGGGGCCTTCCATGGATCTGCCTTTCCAGCGTGTGTCCGCTCCGGCCTCAGCCGCGCGAGCGGAGAAAAAAGTCCGTGATGCGTTCGGCGATCACGGAAGACGAGTTCGGCGCCCCCAAGCGGGCCTCGGCCGCCTGCATGAGTGCGTCCGGCACCACCCCCTTGCCGCGGGTCCGCATCAGGCCCTCGACAAAGCTGTCGCCGAATTCGGGATGCGCCTGCACGGTGAAGGCGCTTTCGCCGTAAAGCAGGGCGGCATTCTCGCAAAAGGCGTTCGTGGCCACGACCTCGGCACCTTCAGGGCGGCTTGTCACCTGATCGCGATGCCAGGCGTTGAGCGTCAGCGTCTCGCCGTTAAAATCGTAGTCCTGCGGACCCACGGCCCACCCCTTTTCGAACCGCTCGACCTTGCCGCCCAGTGCCTGCGCGATGATCTGGTGGCCGAAACAGATGCCGACCAGCGGCACCTTCGCCTTGACCGCATCGCGGATAAAGGCCTCGAGTTTTGGAATGAACGGATGATCCTCATAGGCGCCATGCCGCGAGCCGGTTATCAGCCAGCCTTCGCAGTCATGCACGTCCGAGGGGAATTCCATACCCTCGACATGCCAGGTGCGAAAGGTCAGCCCCCGTCCGGCAAGGAGGGTCTCGAACATGTCCGGGTAATCGCCGGATGCGTCACGCAGCACATCGGGGGCTTGTCCGGTCTGAAGGATTCCGATCAGCATGGGGGTCTCGTTTCCTGAATGGTGCGAGCCTATCCGCGGCGTGCGGGCGGGCGCAAGGGGCTGCGTGGCGTGAAGCGGGGGTAGGGGGCTTTGCCCCCTCTTGGCCTGTGGCCAATTCACCCCCAGGATATTTGGTCTCTGAAGAAGCCGCATTCTCCAGAGAAAAATATCCCCGCCGGAGGCTTCCCCGGCCGGGGCCGGGCTAGACGGTATCCAGGTAAAGCTCGGTCTGTTCGTCATCCGACAATTCGGCCATGTAGTGCAGCTCCTGCCGTTTGGTCATGAGGTAGTTCTCTGCGATCTCGTCGCAGAAGATGCGACGGATCAGGGGGCAATCGGCGAAGCGGTCGATTGCGGCGGCCCAGGTTTCGGGCAGTTGCGGCAGGCCTTGGACATAGGCGTTGCCGACGATCGGGGCGGGGGGCTCCATGCGGTCTTCAAGGCCGATCAGCGCCGCCCCGAGGATCGCGGCGATCATCAGGTAGGGGTTCACATCACCCCCCGCGACGCGGTGTTCGATGCGCCGCGCGGCCGGGCCCGAGGCCGGGATGCGCAGCGCCGCCGTGCGGTTTTCATAGGCCCAGCCGATCCCGGTAGGGGCGTGGGCATTGGGCACGAGGCGGTCATAGCTGTTTTCATGCGGGGCGAAGACCAGGGTCGAGCCGGGCAGGGCCGCAAGGCAGCCGGCCACCGCATGGCGCAGCCGATCCGAGCCTTTTTCGGAACCGTCATCGAAGATGTTGCGCCCATCGGCATCGAGTACCGAGAAATGCGAGTGCATGCCGTTGCCCGACCACAGATCGTAGGGTTTGGCCATGAACGAGGCTGCAAAGCCATGGCTGCGCGCCAGCCCTTTGACCAGCATCTTGAACAGCCAGGCATCGTCCGCGGCCTTGAGCGCATCGCCCTGATGCATCAGGTTGATCTCGAACTGGCCGGGGCCGGCCTCGGAGATCGCGGTGTCGGCGGGGATGTCCATCTCTTCGCAGGCGTCATAGAGCGCGCTGAAGAACTTGTCGAATGCGTCGAGCGCGCGCAGCGAGAGTGTCTCGCCGCCAGTGCGCCGCTTTCCCGAGCGCGGACTTGGGGGAACGCGGAGCGTCTTGCCGGAATCGTCGATGAGGAAGAATTCCAACTCGGTCGCCACCACCGGCGTCAGCCCGCGCGCGGTATAGCGTTCGATCACCCTTGCCAGGGCCTGACGCGGGTCCCCGTCATAGGGGCGGCCGTCCATGTGGAACATCCAGATCGGCAGAAGGGCCGTCGGCGCCTCAAGCCAGGGCATCGGCAGGAAGCCCCGTTCGGTGGGCATCAAAAGCCCGTCCACGTCGCCCGTCTCGAAGACCAGCGGGCTTTCCTCGATATCCTCGCCCCAGATGTCGAGATTCATGACCGAGAAGGGAAAGCGCGTGCCTTCGGTGAAGATCTTGGCGGCGAAACGTGCCGGAACACGCTTACCGCGCGCCACCCCGTTGAGATCGGCCGCGGCCACGCGGATCGTGCGCACCTCGGGGTGTTCTTTCAGCCAGTCCATGTCTCACCTGATGATTTGCGGCCGGACCTTCAGGCGGGGGCGGCTGGCCCCGGGCAGGTGACGGTTCAGGCGGCGGTTGATCATCCCGAAAACCCCGATCAGCGCCAGCGTGAGCATGACGAAGTAGAACGCGGCGATCGGATAGGGGATGAAGGGATTGAAGGTCTTTTCCGCGAAATATTTCGCGTAATAAAGCGCGTCGCCGCGTTGCTGGAAGGCGGGGAATCCCGAAAAGAAGACCAGCGTCGTGGCATGGAACAGAAAGATCGCCTCATTGGTATAGGCGGGCCAGGCCAGGCGCAGCGTGGTCGGCCACAGGATCCGGCGAAAGCGCTTCCAGCCGGTCAGCCCGTAGGCGTCGGCGGCCTCGAGATCGCCCTTCGGAACCGAGCGCAGCGCGCCATAGAAGATTTCTGCAGAATAGGCCGAGGTGTTGAGGAACAGCACGAACAGCGCCCCCGCCCAGGCCCGCGTCGTCCAGGCCGTCTGCACGGTGATGCCGAATATCTCGATGCCCGCGCGGGGCAGAAGCACAAGCGCCTCGTAGGCCAGGAAGAACTGGATGAAGAGGGGAGAACCGCGAAACACGAAGATGAACCACTCGGCGGGTTTGCGCAGCCAGACCGCGCGGCTGGCCTTTGCCACCGCAAGGCCGGTGGCCAGCAGGAAGCCGAAGCCAAGCGCGAGAATGCCGAAATAGAGGTTCCAGATCATGCCCGAGCCGATCAGCGTGAACTGATGGCACAGCGTGATGTCGGTGCGGGGCAGGACCCGCTCGCCTATCCCGAGCGAGCGCAGGCCGAAATCGGCGACGATATCCCAGCAGCTCATGCGCCCGCCTTTCGCATCGCTTCGCCGGCCATCGTGGCCTGGCCGCGGGCCAGCCGCGCCGTCAGCCGGCCCAGCACGATCTCGGATATTCGGGTCATGCCCAGATAGAAGGCCAGAAGCACAAGGAAATACCACACGCGCCAGTCGGGGTGCGGATAGTCGTAGATCGCCGATTTGGTCGCGCCCAGCTCTCGTGCCCAGTAGACGATATCCTCGACCCCCAGAAGAAACAGAAGCGGCGTCGCCTTGATGAGGATCATCCACAGGTTCGACAGGCCCGGCAGGGCATAGGTCCACATCTGCGGGATCAGGATGCGCCGGTTGACCTGCCGCTGGGTCATGCCATAGGCGGCGGCGGTTTCAAGCTGCGCGCGCGGCACGGCCTGCATCGCGCCGTAAAGCACGTTGGCCGCGAAGGCGCCGAACACGATCGAGAAGGCCAGAACCGCAAGCGCGAAGCCGTAGACCTCGTGCCAGATCTGGGGCGAGCTGGACAACGGAAGCTTGGCGGCCTCGCAGACCAGGAAATCGTTGCCCTGCCGGATCGGGGCATCCCAGTCGGGGCATTTGACCTTGTGGCGCATCCATTCGAGGCCCTGGTCCATGGCGACCGGAACGAACAGGAAGAACACGATGTCGGGCACGCCGCGCACCATCGCGGTATAGCCCTTGCCTAGCATGCGCAGCGGCCAGAAGCCCGCGCGCGCGGCCAGTGCGCCGCCGAAGCCAAAGGCAAGCGCGACCGGCGCGGTGATCGCCATCAGCAGAAGGACCACAAGGAACGAGCTATAGAACAGCAGGTGCTTGCCCGTGGTCAGGTAGCACAGAAGCCAGTTCAGGCCTTCAAGCGAGGATGGGTCGGCGCAGCTTGCGAACATGATGGGCGGCGGCCCCGGTGGCGGGGCCGCCCCAATAGATCAGAAGGTCGCGGCTTTGTCGCCGAACCATTTCACGATCATGGTGTTCAGGCTGCCGTCGGCCTTCATCTCGCCGATGGCGGCATCAAGCTTGCCGCGCAGCTCGGTATCGGATTTGCGCAGCCCGACGCCGATGCCCCCGCCAAGCGGGATATCCTCACCCACCCAAAGCAGATCGCCGCCCTCGTCGGGCGAGAACGGAACCAGAGCGTCCTTATCGGCAAAGACCGCGTCGGCCTCGCCGTTCTTCACGGCTGCGATGGTGTCGTCGAGCGTTGCGAATTCCAGTAGCGTGGCGCCGGATTCGGCCACATAGTCGGCCTGGATGGTGCCGATCTGCGCGGCGATCACGCCTTTCAGGTCCACGCCCTCGCTTGCGGCCAGATAGGCCGATGCGGCGGGCGGATAGTAGTTCTGCGTGAAGTCGATGGTCTGCTGGCGCTCTTCGGTGATGCTCATGCCGGCGATGATCGTGTCATAATTGCCCGACAGCAGGTTGGGGATGATCGAGTCCCACTCGTTTGTCACCCATTCGCAGGTCAGGCCGGCCTTTTCGCAAAGCGCATCACCCAGCTCACGCTCGAAGCCGTCGACCTCGCCCTTGTCGTTGATGAAGTTGTAGGGAGGGTAGGCGCCCTCGGTGCCCATGCGCACGGTCTGCGCCATGGAAAAGCCGGTGCTCAGCGCCAGGGCGGCGGTGGCAAGGATCAGTTTGTTCATCATTCATCTCCGCTGTTGTGGTGATTTTGCTTGTCTTCAGGCAGGTGCCGTCGCCGACAGGAACTGGCGCAGCCGTTCGGAACGCGGCGCGCCGAAAAGCGCGTCGGGCGGGCCTTCTTCCTCGATCAGGCCCTGATGCAGGAACACGACATGGTCGGATACGTCGGCGGCAAGCCGCATGTCATGCGTCACAAGCATCATGGTGCGATGCTCGGCGGCCAGGTCCTTGATGACCTTGACCACCTCTTGCTGCAACTCGGGGTCAAGCGCCGATGTCGGCTCGTCGAACAAGAGCGCCATCGGCTCCATGCAAAGCGCGCGGGCGATCGCGGCACGCTGCTGCTGGCCGCCCGAAAGCTGCGCGGGCCAGGCATCGGCCTTGTCCCCGATGCCGACCTTCTGCAACAGCGCCCGGGCGCGGGTTTCGACCTCGGCGGCGGGATGGCGCAGCACGGTCACGGGTGCCTCCATCACGTTTTGCAGGATCGTCATGTGGGACCACAGGTTGAACTGCTGGAACACCATCGACAGGTTGGTGCGAAAGCGCACCACCTGCGCGCGGTTCGCGGGGTGCCGGGCCAGCCCCTCGCCGGCCCACTTCACCGCCTCGCCCTGGAACAGAACGTCGCCGGACTGGCTGTCCTCAAGCAGGTTGCAGCAGCGCAGAAGCGTCGATTTGCCCGAGCCGGAAGAGCCGATCAGACTGACCACCTGCCCCCGGCGGGCGGCGATCGAAACGCCCCTGAGCACCTCAAGCTGGCCATAGCTCTTGTGCAGATTGCGGATTTCGATGACTGGCGCGGTTTCGTTCACGTTGGGTTTCTCTGGATCCGTTCGCACAAGTTGGCGCGATTTCGGGGCCGATTGCAACGCATCTGTAACGGATGACGCAAGGGAGCCTGCCAAAATCGCCGGCGAAACAGCGCAAAATGCCCGCTTTGTCAGCCTTGCCGGGCGGTTACGCGTTGACGTGCAAGTGCCGAATCACGGTCGTTCACGCCCAGAAGATTGGCCGCCAGCCGGATCAGCGCATCCTCGGCGGCAGAGCGGGTGCCGTCTGCAAGGGCCACCTCCCACAGCGCCTCGATGATGCCGGTGCGATCCTCATAGGCGATCATGTCCTTGAGCGCGCGGGTGAAGCGCACGGTGTCGGGGGCTTCGGCCTCGACCTCCTCTGCCTCATGGCGCAGGGCGGTTGCCTGCGCCATGTCCAGCCCGCGCCGATGGGCCAGGACGCGGTCGATGCGGATCTTCTCGGCCTCGTCATAGTGGTCGTCCGCGCGCGCCAGCCGCACCAGAAGGGCCGCAAGGGCCAGTTCGGCATCGGGCGCGGTCAGCGGTTCCGGGGTCGGGGCCACAAGGCGGGCAAGAAGCGTTCTGAGCATGGCGCGACTATAAAGCGAAGCGCAGGCACGGCAACGCAAATTCCCGTGCCCGGTATCCTGTCCGGCCCAGGTCAGACCAGCCGGCTCTGATCCAGCGCGGCGCGCACGAAGCCTGCGAAAAGCGGATGCGGCGCGAAGGGCTTGGATTTCAGCTCGGGGTGGAACTGGACGCCGATGAACCACGGATGGTCCCTGTGCTCCACGATCTCGGGCAGGCGGCCATCGGGGGACATGCCCGAAAACACCAGCCCGCAGGCCTCCAGCTTGTCGCGGTATTTCACGTCCACCTCATAGCGGTGGCGGTGGCGCTCTTCGATGTCGGTATTGCCATAGACCCCGGCCACGCGCGAGCCGGGCTTGAGCGCGGCCGAATAGGCGCCAAGACGCATCGTGCCGCCCTTGTCGTCATCAAGCTTGCGTTCGACCCGGTGATTGCCCTGGATCCATTCCTTCAGGTGATAGACCACGGGGGTAAAGCGCTTCCGCCCCGCCTCGTGGTCGAACTCTTCCGAGCCCGCATCGCTCAGGCCGGCAAGGTTGCGTGCGGCCTCGATCACGGCCATCTGCATGCCCAAGCAGATGCCCAGATAGGGCACGCCCTTTTCGCGCGCGAATTGCGCGGCGCGGATCTTGCCCTCGGTGCCGCGTTCGCCGAAACCGCCGGGCACGAGAATGGCGTTGAACCGCTCCAGATGCGGGGCGGGGTCTTCGCGTTCGAAGATCTCGGCGTCGATCCATTCGGCCTTCACGCGCACGCGGTTGGCCATGCCGCCATGGGTCAGCGCCTCGGCGATCGACTTGTAGGCATCCTCAAGCTGGACATATTTGCCCACGATGGCCACGCGCACTTCGCCCTCGGCATTGTCCAGCCGGTCCATCACGTCTTCCCAGCGGCTCAGGTCCGGGCGCGGCGCGGGCGAGATGCCGAACGCATCCAGCACCGCCTGGTCAAGGCCCACGCGGTGATAGGCCAGCGGCGCCTCGTAGATCGACTTGAGGTCGTAGGCGGGGATCACCGCCTCGGGCCGCACGTTGCAGAAGAGCGCGATCTTGGCGCGTTCCTTTTCCGGAATCGGATGCTCCGAGCGGCAGACCAGCACGTCGGGCTGAAGCCCGATCGAGCGCAGCTCTTTCACCGAGTGCTGGGTGGGTTTCGTCTTCAGTTCGCCCGAGGCCGCAAGATAGGGCAAAAGCGTCAGGTGCATGAAGATGCATTGCCCGCGCGGCCGGTCCTGGCTGAACTGGCGGATCGCCTCGCAGAAGGGCAGCCCCTCGATATCGCCCACGGTGCCGCCGATCTCGCACAGCATGAAATCGACCTCGTCATCGCCAACGTCAAGGAA
>CALMEG010000172.1 GCA_937863185.1 uncultured Paracoccaceae bacterium
CGATTTCCGCGCCCCGGGCGGCCCTGGCCGATGCCCTGTCCACGGCGGGATGTCTTTTGTCCACGCGGGACGAGATCGCGCGGATGTGCGACGGCTTTGCCGGCGTCGTGCTCGAATCCGCCGTCTCTGCCTGATCCGGAGGTTGCGGGACAGAGGTGTCGGCCTCGACTCCGACCGGGCGGCGTTGCCGATAACCGTTCCGGGGCGCCTGGTGCTCCCGCAAGGGGCGCGCCCGGCATATCCGTCATAGGTCGATGTCGTGCCGGTTATCGGCTCGCGAAAGGCGCGCATCGGGCCGGTAGTCCGTTCGGATTCCACGCGAAAATTCCTCTCGCATCATCGCAAGACAGCTTTGGCAGCCGAACTCCCGAAGCGGCGCGCGGGCGCCTGCATGGACCCCGAAAACCGCGGTTTCGCCAATGTATGGTGGTGGCTTCACAACCCACTTGACAGGTGAAAAACGATACAATTAACATGTTAAATTATTAGGCGGAGGATCGGCCCGGCAAGGGCGATTGGCCGAGCAACGGGAGGAAAGAATGCTGAACTGGATTAGCCGCAAGGGACTTGTGGCCTGTGTCGTAACGACCATTCTCGGCGGCGCCCAGGGCGCGGCGGCCGAGACCATCGCGCTTGGGTTTGCCGGGGGAAGCGGCCCGACCGACATGCCCGCAGTGCTTGCCCTCGACGCGCTGAAAGCCCAGGGCTGGAGCACCGAGGTCATCGAATTCGATTCCCCTGACATCCTGACCCAGGCGCTGTTGAACGGGCAGGTCCAGATCGCGGCCATGGGGCCGGCCACCGCCTTCGCGGCCGATCTGGCCGGTGCGGACCTCAAGATGGTTGCAAAGAACAACCGGAACGACTTCATGATTCTTGCCGCGCCGGGGATTGCGGATTGCGACGGCCTTGACGGCCGCATCGTTGCCATTCACAGCACCGGCAGCACCACGACCGCGCATCTGATGCGCTACATGGAAAGCACCTGTCCCGACGCGAAGCCGAACATCATCGTGCTTTCCGGGTCGGCCAACCGCGTTGCCGCGCTGCTTAACGGGCAGATCGAGGGCACCATCGTCCGGCTGGAGGACTGGATGGCGATTACTGGCGGCCAGGATGACCGCGCCCACATCCTTGCCAAGCTGGTCGACGAACAGCCGACGCTGCTGACGCAGGCCATCGTGGTAAGCGCCGGCAAGCTGGAAGAGGACCGCCCCGCGATCGAGGCGTTCGTGGCCGCGCTTGATGCCGAATTCGCCGAGATCTACGCCGATCCGGCCGCTTTCGCCGCCAAGGCTGCCCCGCACCTGAAGGAAATCGACCCCGCGCAGCTTGCCGAGGTCTATGCCGCATTGGCCGAGGCCCAGATGTTCCCGCTGAACGAGGGGCTGAGCCAGGAACAGGTTGCCGACACGATCGCCTTCTATGAGGCCGCCGGCAAGGCCGAGCCTGGCAAGCTGACGCCGGACACCGTTGCTGATTTCTCCTTCACGGGCAAATAAGCCATGGCGTTCGCCAATACTTCAACCGGGCGCGCCGCTTCACCGCGGCGTGTCCTGGAACTGCGCAAGCCGATCTCGGGCATGTCTGCGGCGATCAGCCGGATCGTCGCCTTCATCCTGTTCGCATCGGCATGGGAGTTCGGTGCCAGGGCAGCGGACTCGATCCTGATCCCCACCTTCACCGAAACCCTGCGCGCGCTTTACGAGACGACCCTTGTCACGGGCGAGATCTGGCCCGCGCTGTGGATCAGCAACGTGCCCCTGATCATAGGGTTCGTGGTCTCGGTGGCGATTTCGGTGCCGCTTGGTCTTGCGATGGCGCGCTGGAAGGTCATCGACCAGATGCTCAGCCCGGTGACGGCCCTTGCTCTTGCGCTGCCGATCGCGCCGCTTATCCCGGTGGTTCTGGTGGCGCTTGGGATGGGGCAGGCGCCCAAAGTGGTGATCATTGTGCTGTTTTCCTGGGTTTTCATCACCACGAACGTGCGCGCGGGCACGCGCAGGGTCGACCGCAGCCTGGTAGAGATGGCGCGCAGCTTTGGCGCATCAGAGCGTCAGGTCTGGTTCCGCATCCTGATCCCCGGCGCGATTCCGGCGGTGTTCGCGGGGCTGCGCATCGGACTGGGGCGCGCCTTCGCGGGGATGGTCATCGTCGAGCTGATCATGCTTCCGGTCGGTATCGGCGCGCTGCTTCTCGACTATCGCGGTGATTTCAAGGCCGGGCTTCTTTATGCGACGACGATCCTTGTCGTCATCGAAGCGGTCGTGCTTGCCGTCGCCATGCAGGCGCTTGAACGCCACCTTATCAGATGGAAATGAACCTATGTCATCCATGATCGAAGTGCGCGATCTTTCGCACGTCTACAACGCGCAAGGGCAGGGCGGGACGCCGGCGCTGTCGGATGTGAACCTGACCATCCGGAAGAACGAATTCGTCACGTTCCTTGGCCCCTCGGGCTGCGGCAAGACAACCCTGATGCGGATCATCGGCGGGCTAGTCACGCCCACGTCGGGATCGGTGCAGGTCAACGGCAAGCCGGTGCGCGGACCCAACCTCGACTGCGCCATCGTCTTCCAGAACTTCGCGCTCATGCCTTGGGCAAGCGTTCTTCAGAACGTGGCGTTCGGGCTGGAAATGCGGGGGGAGCCGAAGGCGCAGCGGATCGAGAAGGCGCGCGCGGCCATTGATCTTGTCGGGCTTGGCGGCTTCGAAGAGAAATATCCAAAGCAGCTTTCGGGCGGGATGCAGCAACGCGTCGGCCTGGCCCGCGCGTTGGTCGTGCATACGCCGATCATGCTGATGGACGAGCCGTTCGGCGCGCTCGATCAGCAGACCCGGCGCTACATGCAGGAAGAGTTGCTGCGGATCTGGCAGAAGGATCAGCGGACAGTAATCTTTGTCACGCATGACATGGAAGAGGCCATCCTTCTGGGCGACAAGGTCGTTCTCATGTCAAACCGTCCGGGCCGTATCGAAGAGGTCATCGACGTGAAATTCGCGCGGCCAAGGGACCCCGAGGCGGTCGAGCGGTCGCCCGAGTTCGCCGAGCTGAAGGAATACCTCTGGCACCGCCTGCGCCAGATGCACGAGATGAGTGCGGCATGACCATGGCTCGTGACATCACATTCGGAACCGAAAGCGCCGGTGCGGCCGCGTGGCGCAGGCTGCGCAGCTTCGGCTCCACCTGGGGCGGCATCGCCGTCATCGCGCTGATCTGGGAATTGGCCGGCCGCATCGCCGGGCAATTCTGGCTGCCGCCGTTCTCGACGGTGATCGCCCGGCTGTGGGAATTGCTGACCGACGGATCGCTGACGCCGCATCTGCTGGCCAGCCTCGGTTCGCTGACGCTGGGGTTTTCCATCGCCCTGGCGATCGGCCTGGTGGTCGGTTTCCTGATGGGGGTGTTCACCTGGGTGAACTCGGCGCTTGACGTCTATGTCAACGCGATGATGTTCACTCCGGGGCTGATCTTCGCGCCGATCCTGTTTGCGATCTTCGGGCTTGGCTTTGCAACCCGGGTCAGCGTGGTGGTGATCTATGCGGTGTTCATCATCATCATCAACACCGCCGCCGCCGTGCGCAATGTCGACAGGCCGCTGCTTGAGATGGCCGCGGGTTACGGCGCCAGCCGCTGGACCGCGCTGATCCGCATCGTCCTGCCCGATGCCTTCCCGCTGATCCTTGCCGGGATCCGCATGGGCGTGGGCCGCGCAGTCAAGGGCATGGTCAATGGCGAGATGTTCATCGCGCTGATCGGTATCGGCGGGCAGGCCGCGCGGTTCGGCAAGCAGTTCGACTTTACGTCGGTCTGGGCCCTGTCGGTCTTCATCATGATCATCGCCGTGGCGATCAATCAGGGCGTCAGCCACCTGGAGCGGCGCATGACCTCCTGGGTCGAATAGCAGGGGTGCTTGCGCGGGGGAGGGTCATCCCCCGCGCGGGCCAAGCCGGGACAGCAGGAATTCCAGTTCGTTGAGCAGATGTTCGACCCGGCCCGGCCCCATCACCTCTTCGATCCCGGCGTAGATTTCGGAGGCTTGCGGCGTGACAGAGGCGATGAGTGACCGGCCTTCGGGCGTCAATTCGACAATCACGCGCCGCCCGTCGGCCTTGTCGCGGGTCGTGCGCAACAGGTTTCGGCTTTCAAGGGATTTCAGGATCCGGGTGAGCGAGGGAGCAAGGATGCAAGCGTGGTCCGCAAGGGTGGTGGCGTCAAGTTCGCCCTCTTCACGCAGCACGCGGATTACCCGCCACTGCTGCTCGGTGATGTCGTGGGCGTGCAGCATCGGGCGCATGCGCTCCATCACCGCCTCGCGTGCCCGCAAAAGCGCAATGGGTAGCGTGCGCTGCGTGCGGGCAAGCTCGAATCCGGTCTGTCCGGGCGCTTCTTGCTTTGGGGTATCCAATCTGTCCTCCTGCCTTCGGGGGATTAGTTCACATGTTATAAAGTTTGTCGCTTGACAAGTCAGGTATTAAATTAACATGTTAACAAAAATGGAGGAGACATGCCGCATCTCGTGATCGAATACGCGCCCGATCTGGCCGCCCAGGTCGAGATTGCGGCACTCTGCCGCGCCGCGCATGCGGCGATGGCCGCCGATCCGTTGTTCCCCCTGGCGGGCATACGGGTGCGGGCCTATCCGGCCGCCGCCTGCGTGGTTGCCGATGGCCTGGACGAAAACGGTTTCGTGGCGATGACTCTTTCGGTTGGTGCGGGCCGCAGCAAGGCGGATCTGCAAGCCGCGGGCGCCGCCATCTTCAAGGCCGCCCAGCAGGTTCTGGCCGGGCCGCTTTCCGGGGCGCATTTCGCCCTGTCCCTCTATATCCGCGAGATCGACCCGGATCTCAGCTGGAAAGACAACCCCATCCATGCCCGCCTGAAGGGCAAGCTCTGACGAGGATCGCAATGACTGCTTTCGAAGACAATCTTGCCCGTGCCGAGGGCTATCTGGCGCGCTTTCGCAAGGACGGTGTGCTCAACCATATCAACGGGGTATCGGTCCCCGCGCGGGACGGGCAGTGGTTCCAGACCGCCACGCCGGTAGACGGGTCGGTTCTGGCGCAGGTCGCGCGGGGCGGGGCAGCGGATATCGACGCGGCCGTCGCCGCCGCGACCGAGGCCTTTCCCGCATGGGCCGCCTTGCCCGGCGCGGAGCGGCGGAGCATCCTTCATGCCGTCGCCGACGCGATCGAGGCCAATGCGGACGAGATCGCCCTGGTCGAATCCATGGATACCGGGCAGGCCATCCGCTTCATGTCCAAGGCTGCCCTGCGCGGGGCGGAAAACTTCCGCTTCTATGCCGACAAGGCCCCCGAGGCCCGCGACGGCAAGACGCTGCGCGCGCCGGGGCAGCTCAACGTCACCTCGCGCCGTCCGATCGGTCCGGTGGGGGTGATCACGCCATGGAACACGCCGTTCATGCTGTCGACCTGGAAGATTGCTCCGGCATTGGCCTGCGGCTGCACGGTGGTCCACAAGGCGGCGGAATTCTCGCCGCTGACCGCGAAGCTTCTGGTCGAGATCGCCGAAAGCGCCGGCCTGCCCAAGGGGGTTCTCAACCTCGTGCACGGGTTCGGTGAGGATGCGGGCAAGGCACTGACCGAACATCCGGGGATCAAGGCGGTGGCCTTCGTCGGCGAAAGCCGTACCGGCGCGATGATCATGGGGCAATGCGCCCCCACCCTGAAGCGCGTGCATTTCGAGCTGGGCGGAAAAAACCCCTGCATCGTCTTTGCCGATGCCGATATCGACCGGGCGGTGCAGGGCGCGGCCTTCATGATCTATTCGCTGAACGGTCAGCGCTGCACCTCGTCCTCGCGGCTGCTGGTCGAGGAAAGCATCTATCCCGAATTTACCGCACGCGTGGCCGAGCTTGCCTCGAAGATCGTCGTCGGTCATCCGCTCGATCCGCAGACGGTGGTGGGGCCGCTGATCCATCCCGAACACGAGCGCAAGGTCTTGTCCTATTTCGAGATCGCCCGTGCCGAAGGCGCGACGATCGCCACTGGGGGCGAGAAGCTGGGCGACAAGGGCTGCTTCGTCCGTCCGACCTTGTTTACGGATGCGACGAACGACATGCGCATCGCCCAGGAAGAGATCTTCGGCCCGGTCCTGACCGCGATCCCCTTCCGCGACGAGGCGCATGCGGTCGAACTTGCCAACGGGGTGCAATACGGGCTTTCGGCCTATCTGTGGTCGAACGATCTGGAGCGCACGCTGCGGATGACCGACCGGCTGGATGCCGGGATGATCTATGTGAATTCGGACAACGTCCGGCACCTGCCCACCCCGTTCGGCGGCATGAAGAACTCGGGTATCGGGCGCGATGGCGGCGACTGGTCCTTCGAATTCTACATGGAGCAGGTGAATGTCTGCCTGCCGACCCAGACCCGCCAGATCCCGAACCTTGGCTGAGACCATGGCGGACCGGGCGTTCCCCGATCCGCACATTGACTTGAGGAGATACAGAATGAACCCTATCGCCGCCTTCCGGGCCGATGGACGGGATCGCTATGGCGTTGTTACGCCCGCCGGGATCGTTGACCTGACCGCCGAATTCGGCGCGCGTTTCGCGGGGCTGCGCGAGGTGGTCGAGGCCGGCGCCCTGGCAGAGCTTTCGGCTGCCGCCGAGGGGCGCCAGCCCGACTACCGGGCCGATGACGTGACCTGGCTTCCCCCGATCGCCAACCCCGAGAAGCTGATCTGCATCGGTGTGAACTTTCCCGACCGCAATGCCGAATACAAGGATGGCCAGCCGCAGCCCAGATACCCCTCGATGTTCGTGCGTTTCCCGCGCAGCTTCGTGGGGCACGGCGCGCCGCTGATCCGCCCGCCGGAAAGCGTACAGCTTGATTACGAAGGCGAGATCGTGATCGTCATCGGCAAGCCCGGCCGGCGGATTGCGCCCGAGGCGGCCTATGACCATATCGCCGCGCTCAGCCTTGCCAATGAAGGCACGATCCGCGACTGGGTCCATCACGCCAAGTTCAACGTCACCCAGGGAAAGAACTGGGATCGTTCCGGCTCGATCGGTCCCTGGCTCGTGCCGTTCTCCGATGGCGCGCAGATCGACGACATCGAACTTGTGACCCGCGTGAACGGAGAGGTCCGTCAGCGCGACCGGACAAGCCGCATGATGTTCGATTTCCGCTACATCATCAGCTATGTCTCGACCTTCACCACGCTGGTGCCGGGCGACGTGATCCTGTGCGGCACCCCCACCGGGGCGGGCGCCCGGCAGGAACCGCCGGTCTGGCTCAGGCCCGGAGACGTGATCGAGGTCGAGGCCGAAGGGATCGGTCGTCTGGTCAACGGTGTGGAGGACGAAGCGTGCTGAGCCGTGAGGATGCGGAAGCCGCCGCGGCCGATCTGCTGCGGGCTGAGCGCGAGCGCTGTCAGATCGGCCTGATTTCGCGCCGCTTTCCGGGCATGACGCTTGATGACGCCTACGCGATCCAGTCCGCGCAGATGACGCGCAAGCTGGCCGAGGGGCGGCGCATCGTCGGCTGGAAGATCGGTCTGACCTCCCGCGCGATGCAAGAGGCACTTGGCATCGAAACGCCCGACAGCGGCGTGCTTTACGATGACATGCTGTTCGGGAACGGGGCGACGGTTCCGCGCGGCCGCTTCATCCAGCCCCGGATCGAGGCCGAGATCGCCTTCGTGCTGTGCCGGGGCATTTCGGGCAATGCCACCCGCGAAGAGGTTCTGGCCGCAACCGAATTCGTGACCCCCGCACTTGAAATCCTTGATACGCGCATCACGAGGGTCGATGCCGATACCGGCGCGCCGCGCGTGATCTTCGATACCATCTCCGACAACGCGGCGAATGCGGGGCTTGTCCTTGGGGATGGACGCTTCGATCCGGCCGAGGTCGACCTGCGCTGGATCGGGTCCATCGTGAAGAAGAACGGCCGTGTCGAAGCCACGGGGCTTGGGGCGGCGGTGCTTGACGATCCGGCAACAAGCATCGTCTGGCTTGCCCGGCGCATGGCGGGCTATGGCCAGGAATTGCAGGCCGGCCAGATCGTTCTGTCGGGGTCCTTCATTCCGCCGATCGAATGCCCGCCGGGCAGCCGGATTCGGGCCGATTTCGGCAGGTTCGGCGCGGTTTCACTGGATTTTGCGTAAGGAAAAACCCGATGGACGCAGCGGAAAACGCCTTCAAGGCCGGACTCAGGACGGGGAAAACCCAGATCGGCCTATGGCTGTCGCTTGGCGAGGCCACCACGGCCGAGCTTTGCGCACAGGCCGGTTTCGACTGGCTGGTGATTGATGCCGAACACGGCCCGAACGGCCTGCGCGATATTCTGGCGCAGTTGCGGGCCATCGGGTCGGCCGCGCATCCCGTCGTCCGCCTGCGCAACGACGACCGGGCCCTGATCAAGCAGGCACTGGATGTCGGCGCCAAAACACTGCTGTTGCCAATGATCGACAGCGTCGAGCAGGCGCGTGAGGCGGTGCGCTCGGTGCTCTATCCGCCGCTGGGTGTCCGGGGGATCGGGGCGTCGCTGGCGCGCGCCTCGCTTTACGGCACCGTGACGGATTACCTGCAAAAGGCTAATGACGGGATCTGCCTGCTGCTTCAGGTCGAAAGCCTGGCCGCGCTTGAGGCGCTGGACGGGATCCTGGCGCTTGACGGTGTCGACGGCGTGTTCGTGGGGCCCGCCGATCTTGCGGCGGATATGGGCCATATCGGCAACCCCGGTGCGGCGGAAGTCCAGGCCCGCGTGGTCGATGCGCTGCGCCGGATCCGCGCTGCGGGCAAGGCCGCGGGAATCCTGACCGGCGATCTGGCCCTTGCGCGCAGCTATCGGCAGATGGGGGTCGAGTTTCTGGCCATCGGCTCGGATGTCGGGGCGTTGAATGCCGGCCTGCGGGCAATGCGAAACGGGCTTTCTGGCTGACGGTATCCGTCAGGGGGCAGGGCGGTCCGGGGGGATCAATCCGTGCCGGTCGGAAGAACCAGTTCCGCCTCGAAGCCCGATGGGCTTCCGGGCCGGGGGGAGCGCAGCACGAGCGGTGCCGGGATCCGTTCCGCGATGGCCGCAACGATGGCAAGGCCAAGCCCGCTGCCCGCGTTTGCGGTGCTTCCCCTCTCGAACCGGCGGGTCAGCCGGCCAAGCATCTCTGCCGGAACGACCGGGCCGTCATTGCTGACGCGGAATGTGCCATCAGGCCCAAGGGCGACCTCGATCCGCCCCTCGGGGGCGCCGTGGCGCAGGGCGTTCTCGATGAGGTTGCGGCACAGGATGCCGAAGGTGTCGGGGTCAAGATCCGACATCACCGGCTGCGCGGGCAGGCCAAGCGCGATCCGGCCCGGTACGCTGCGTTCGATGTCTTCCACGATCAGCCGGGCGGCGATGCGCAGATCCGCGCTGTGCCCAAGCCGCAGCCGCCCGCCTTCGGCGCGGGCAAGCTGCATCAGCCGCTCGGCCATCCGGGTCAGCCGCTTCAGCGAGGCCTCGATTTCGGCCGCGCGCTGTGCGGCATCGGCGTCCTGCGTTTCCGCCTGAAGCCGCTGCGCCTGCGCAATGGCCCCGGCCAGCGGTGTGCGCAGCTCATGCGCGGCATTGGCGGCGAAGCTGCGCTCGGCGTCGAAGGCGGATTTCAGGCGGGCCAGCAGCAGGTTCAGCGCGGCGCCGACCGGGGCGGCCTCGACGGGCAGATCCTTGCAGGGGATCGGGGTCAGGTCCAGCGGCGAGCGGGCGGCAAGCCGGTCGCGGTAGCGTCGGAGCGGCGCAAGGCCCGAACGGACGGCCAGAACGATCACCAGCAATGCGGCCGGGATCACGACCAGAAGCGGAAGCCACAGGCGCAGGCGCACATCGTGTGCCGCCGCCGCGCGATGATCCAGCGGTTCCGCTATGGTCAGGCGGATCGTGCCCTGAAGCGCCTCTTCGCCATAAAGGCGATGCGTGGCGGAGGTGCGAAAGCCCGGCCCGCTCCAGGCCGGAAACAGGGCCGGATCGGCCTTGTGCGATTGCAGCAGGACGCGGCCCTGATCGTCCTGCACGATATAGGTGAGGAACTCGTCATGTTCGCGCAGGTCGGCCAGGCGTTGGGTCACGCCTTCGTCCTCGCGCCCGACGATCTCGACGACGGCCAGCGGAAGCAGGCGCTGCGCGGCCTCCTGCAAGGTCGAGTCGAAGATCCGGTCCATCTGCTGACGCATCGCCACCGCCGTGACGGTGGCCGCCAGGACCCACAGAAGGCTAAGAAGGATGCCAGGGGAAAGTCCGAGCCGAAGCTCAGGGCTGGGCGGCTTCTCCAGGGCCCCCCCAGCCGGTATCCCAGCCCGCGTTCGGTCTGGATCACCGCCGCACCCAGCTTCTTGCGCAGCCGGCTGACATGGACCTCGATGGTGTTGCTTTCCACCTCGGCGTCGAAGGCATAAAGCTTTTCCTCAAGCTGGGCCTTGGAAAGAAGCTGCCCCGGACGGGTCAGGAGCGCCTCGAACAGGGCCCATTCGCGCGCGGTCAGCTGCACGGGGCGGCCATCGCGGCGGATCGTGCGGGCGGACAGGTCGATGGCAAGCGGGCCGTGCATCACGATCGGGTTGGGATTTCCGCTGTAGCGCCGCGCCACCGAGCCGATCCGCGCCGTCAGCTCGGCCAGGTCGAAGGGTTTCACCAGATAATCGTCGGCCCCGGCATTCAGCCCCTCGATCCGGTCGGACACCTGATCAAGCGCGGTCAGGATGATGACCGGCGTCACATCGCCCCGCGCCCGCAGCGCGCGCAGGAACACGATGCCACGCCCATCGGGCAACATCAGGTCGAGCAGGACCAGATCATAGGCCGCACCGGCAAGGGCATCCCCCGCCGCGTCCAGCCGCGTGACCCAATCGACCGACTGGCCGCCTGCCGCGATCTCATCGCGTATAGCGGCGCCCAGAACCGTGTCATCCTCGATCAGCAGGATCCGCATCGTATTCCCTTCCTTGTCCTGACGCGCATCACTGGCAATCCAGGCTGACGCAAAGCTGATCGTGCCGCGCCGCGCGCTTCAGCATCCCGTCAGGTTCGCTGTGCATAACATCCTTCAACCCGCTGCAATCCGGAGTTTGCGTCATGAAGAAGTCGCTGACAATTCTTGCCTTTATTTTGATCCTTCCCGCCGGGACGGCGCTTGCCGACGATGACTGCTTCGTGCCCATGGCCGACTGGCAACCAAAGGAGGCCGTGGCGCAGCTTGCCGGTGAAAATGGCTGGACCGTCCGGCGCATCAAGATCGACGATGGCTGCTATGAGATCAAGGGCACCGACACAGACGGACGCGAGATTGAGGTGACGGTTCACCCCGGCACGCTAGCCGTGATCGAGGTCGAATACGATGACGATGACGATGATGACGATCGCGCCCGCCGCGATGATAAGGGGTGAAACCATGACTGAGACGATGAAACATGTAGACCCCGCGGATTTGTCCGGCCCGGTGGATAGCGTGCGGGTCTGGGACCCGCTGCTGCGCGTCTTTCACTGGGGTCTCGTGACGGCCTTTGCCGTCGCGTGGTTGTCGGCCGATGAGGTTCAGCCGGTGCACGAGCTTGCGGGCTATGCTGTCGCGGGGCTGATCGCCTTTCGCCTGATCTGGGGATTCGTCGGCAGCCGGTTCGCGCGTTTTGCGCAATTCCTGCGCGGCCCGGCCGTGACGCTGTCTTATCTTGGCGATATGATGCGCGGGCGCGAGCGGCGCTATATCGGGCACAACCCGGCGGGTGCGGTGATGGTCGTGGCATTGCTGCTGACGCTCGCGGGCACCGCGCTGACCGGCTGGCTGCTGGAAGAGCCGACGCGGCTTTCGCTGGTGCCGGAGCTTCCGCAAGCCGTATCCCCTGCCTTCGCGGATGGAATGGACGATCACGACAGGGACGACGATGAAGGCATGGAGGCGCTGGAGGATGTGCACGAAGCCCTGGCGACATTTGCCCTTGTGCTTGTGGCGCTGCATGTCGGAGGCGTCCTGCTGGCATCCTTCCGCCATCGTGAAAACCTGGCCCGCGCCATGGTGACCGGTACCAAGCACGCGCCGGGGCCGGACGACATCGCCTGACCGGCCAAGGCGCAAGGTAGATTGCCCGGCAAGGGCCCCGTCCGGAAGGCGGGGCCTTTTTGTTTGCCGCAAAGCTGACCGGAGGCTGACGGGGAAAGTGGCGGCGCGTCAGTGCGCGATCAGGTTCGCGGCGCAATGTCCTTTCATGGAAAAACCGATCAGAGGAGTTAGCACCATGAAAACCAAGCTTATGGCCATTGCCCTTCTTGCCACCCTTCCGGCCGGGGCGGCGCTTGCCGGCGTTGACTGCCGGCCGACCGCGCAGCCGCAATCCTGGGATGCCGTGATCGAGCTGGCACGGAATTACGACTGGACCCTGCGCGAGATGGAAGTTGACGATGGCTGCTATGAGGTTCTTGCGACCGACCCCGGTGGCAATGTCGTGAAAGCCAAAATCGACCCCGAAACCCTTGAGGTGGTCGAAGCCAAGATCAAGAAGTTCGCCTATCCGGCGCCGATGCTGGCGCCGGCGCCGTCGGTCGTGCCCCTGACCGAGGCGCCGAACTGACCCGAAGGCGCGCGACAGGATCACGGGCCGGCAGCAAGTGCCGGCCCGTTTAATTTGGAAAACCGGCCAAGCCGCGCGGACATAGTGCAAGGTGGGGCAGGGCGCCTAGCGGGTTGCCATGGCAAGCACCTCGACCAGCGAGCTTGCCCCGAGTTTTTCAAGGATGCGGGCGCGGTGGTGATCGACGGTGCGCGGGCTGACCCCAAGGCGCGCGGCAATCGCCTTGCTGGAAATCTCGGAAGGATGGGCCACGATATGATCGACGATTTCGCGTTCGCGCGGGGTCAGGCGGTCGATGCGGGCAAGGCGCGCGCGCGCGTCCGCAGTGCGCTGCCGGGATTCGCGTATCTGTGCGCAGGCGGCCTCGAGGCGCTCGATCAGTATGGCCTGGGAAAACGGCTTTTCCAAAAAGTCGACGGCGCCGCCCTTGATCGCCTGAACAGACTCTGGCACCCCGCCATGCCCGGTGATGAAGATGATCGACAGCTCATGCCCCAGCTCGTTCAGCCGTGCCTGCAATTCCAGCCCGTCCATCCCCGGCATGCCGTAATCGAGGATCAGACATCCCTGACGCGAGCCGCCATAGGATTCGAGAAACGAGAACGCCGAAGCATGCGCCTCGACATCGAAGCCACGGGTTTTCAGGGCGCGCGAAAGCGAGGAGCGGATGGCATCGTCGTCATCGACCAGGAAAATGGTAAGTGGGCTGTCGGGCATGGATTCTTCGCGGCCTCCTCCTCCGTGGTGCGATCCTGTTCCCCCTTGGTATTATGTGGCATCTGCGCCTTCTGCCAGATGTTCTTTCGTTTCAGGGTGTTCCGTTACGTCACGCACCTCTCTGGCGACGGGCAGGGTGAAGCAGAACCGTGCGCCCCCCACATAGCTGTCGTCATGGATCAATGTGCCGCCATTCGCCTCGACGATCGAGCGGCAGATCGACAAGCCCAGCCCCATACCATTGGGTTTCGAGGTGTCGAACTGGGTAAAAAGCGTGATGTCGGGGCTGATTCCGGGGCCGTTATCCTCGACCTCGATCGTTGCCTGCCTGCCGTGTGCGGTGGCGCGCACGGTGACAAGCCTGTCGGTGTCAACGCCTGTCGACATTGCCTCGATTGCGTTGCGCAACAGGTTCACCAGCACCTGCGCAACCTGCACGCGGTTGCCTTCAAGCATGGGCATGTCGGCCGGCACCGCAGTTTCGATGGTGACGCCGGCCTCGGTCGCCTCGGCCTGCACAAGAAGCATGGTCTGGGTCAGCAGCATGCCGAAATCGAAGGCGATGCGCGCGCCCTCGTCGCGCATGATGAAGCCGCGCAGCGCGCGGATGATCTCGCCCGAACGCAGGGATTGCTGCGAGATTTCCGACAGGATTTCGTTCAGTTCGGCAACATCGGTTGGCTTCTGCCCCAGCAGATGCAGTGCCGTATCCGCGTTTTGTGCGATCGCGGTCAGCGGCTGGTTCAGCTCATGCGCAAGGCCGGCGGCCATCTGCCCCATCGTGTTGCCGCGCGACAGGTGCGACAGTTCGCGGCTGAGCTGCCGGATCTGCCCCTCGGCGCGCTTCTTGTAGGTTATGTCGTCCATCGTCACGACGGTATAAAGCGGCTCTTGCCCCTGGCCGTGGATGAGGATGGCGTTGATCGAGACCCAGATTACCTCTCCGTCCTTGCGCCGGCAGCGGATCTGACGATGTACCGCCACGCTCGCATCCTTGAGCGCCACCGAGCGCCAGACCGGCAGATCCTCGGGGGCGGCAAGGTCGGTCAGCTGCATATGTGCCAGTTCCCCCGCGCTATAGCCTGAAATGGCGCAGAAGCGTTCGTTGGCACGGATGAACGCGCCGCTGCCGGGAACGACATGGGCCACCCCCTGCGGGGCAAGGCGGAAGGTCTGAAGATATTCTGCCTCGGACCGCTGGCGCGCCACGATCTGCTCGGACAGCGCGGCATTGGCGCGCTCAAGCTCGTGATAGGTGCGGGGCAGCTTCTCGTTGGGGTCGATCTCGCCGCGCGACAGCATGGCCGAGCGCAGCGCGAAATCGCGGAAGGGCTTGTGGATCGCGTTGGCAAGGGCAAGGCTGATCAGCCCGGTGACCAGCGCCACCGCCGCCGCGATCCAGATGTTCATCGCGCGGTTGCGCTTGATCGCGGCGGTGAAATCGTCCTCGGGGGCGTAGACGGCAATGGTCCAGGGCAGGATTTCGCCGGGCATGGGCAGGATCGCGGTCACATATTGCTCGCCCTCGTAGGAAAATTCCGAAGGCGCCTCGCTGCCGACCTGTCCGCCCCCCGCGGCGATGGCCGAAAAGGCCGTGCGCGCCACCGGATCGTCGAAATCGGCGATGTTCACGAAGCGCAGGGTTCCGTCCACATTCGTTGTGCGGATCAGGTCGATGAGCGGATGGGCGATCACGTCGCCGTTGCGGTTGATGATCAGCGCGCGCCCCCGGTCGCCAATCTGCAACCTTGCCAGGAAATGCGAGATCATGCCGATCTCGATATCCACGCCGACCACGCCCTTCACCTCGCCTGTGGTGTTTTGCACAGGGGCGGAAAGCGTGATGCCCGGTTGTTGCGACGAATAGAAGATGTAGGGATCCGTCCAGACCGTCTCGCGGGTGTCCTTGGCGCGAACGAACCAAGGACGGGTGCGCGGATCGTAAGGGTCCGCGTCGTCGCGGCGGGTCTCGACGATGCGGAAATCTGCGTCGCGCCAGACCAGTTCGACCTTGCGCGCGCCGTTCTCGGTCGAGATGAATTTGGTCCGGAACGGTCCGGGGCCGTCAGGGCTGCGCATGACGAACACGAAGCTGCCGTCTTCGGCGCCATAGTAAAGGCCCGAGAACTGAGAGGCGAGGCGCAACTGCTGGAACAGGAACTGTTCAAGCTGGCTCAGATCTTCGCTGACGATGACCTGGTTTTCGGCCAGCCGCGCGGCCAGCTCGGCCGCATCCTTGGCCGGCTGCAGGAACCAGCGCGAATGTTCGATCGTGTTGACGCCGACGTCATGCAAAAGATCGCGCGCATGCCCGATCAGCGCACGTTCCGACGAGATGTATGAAGAAAACACCACAGCCAGAACCGCAAGAAACTGAAGCCCGGCAAGGCAGATGGCGATCACCATCCCCAGCGACTTGTTCATTCCCAGCATTTTTGTCGTCTCTTCCGTCATTTACCGCTGACGGCCGGGGGGGGGAATCGGCCGGCGCGCCGCGTCGCTGTCTTCGATTTGAGGCCGGGTGATCGCCGCTCCGCAGGCACGGTAACAGAAAAAGGGCCAGATTGTCCTTGAAAAGCACGCATTGCTTCCTCGCAATAGGCAGATTTGCCTAGGTAATGTTGCGAATTCACAGGTCGTCCACTTTCGTGAGACAAAGGGCCAGTAAAGATTATCCGGTTTATTTCCGCCCAATCCTTTTCTTCCCGTGTTGGTAACGAGTATTGAGTGTTGGCGATGGTTCGGGCCAGAAAGCGAACCGGCCGGCGTCGTGGAGTTTCATCCGCGACGCCGGTTTTTTATTTTCAAAACAATGCATTGATGATCGCCTTGAAAGTTCCGGGTTTCCTGGGGCTGTTCGTTCGACCCGTCCGGCTAAGGCCTGGAAACTTTTTGGCGGCATGTAACCCAACTGTCATCTGCCTCTCGTAAGCCAGCCCCCGGTAGGTTCAGGAGACAGACAGACCATGAAACAGATTCTCTATTCCAGCACCCTTGCCCTGACGCTCGTTTCGGGGGCCTCGGCGCAGGATTTGCCGCAGTCGGGATCGGACTGGTTCAAGGCGGCGCAGGACACTATCGCTGCGCGTCTTGCGGTCCAGCCGGTTACCGGCAAGGCCCGCAACGTGATCCTGTTCACGGCAGATGGCAACGGTGTGGGCACCAACTACGCGATCCGCTTGTTCTCGGGCCAGCAGGCCGGGGGGCTGGGCGACGACTATGTCCAGCCGCATGAGGCCTTCCCCAATGTCGCGCTGGTCAAGACCTATTCGTCGAACGGCCAGACCCCGGATTCGGCCCCGACCGCGGCCGCGATGAATTCCGGCATCAAGACGAAGAACGGCATGATCAACATTCTCGATACGGTGAATGTGGGCGATTGCGCCGCGGGCGCCGAAGCCGGAACCAGAACCTTCGCCGAGATCGTGAGCGAGATGGGCAAGTCCGTCGGCGTGATCTCGACCGCGCGCATCACCCATGCGACGCCGGCCGCCGTCTATTCGCGCACCGTCAGCCGTGACTGGGAAGACAATTCCGCGCTTCCCGAAGGTTGCACGCAGAAGGACATCGCCGACCAGCTTGCCGAACAGATGAAGGCCGGCGTGATCGATGTCGCGCTCGGGGGCGGGCGCCGCCACTTCCTGCCCGAAAGCCTGACCGATGTGGAAGGCAAGACGGGCAAGCGCACCGATGGCCGCGACCTGACCGAAGAGCTTCGCGCGATCGGCGCCCAAGTGGTCTATGGCGAAGAGGATTTTGCCGCGCTTGCCCAGGGGGGCAATGCCCCGATCCTCGGCCTGTTTGAATCGAGCCACATGAAATACGAGGTCGACCGCACGGGCGAGCCGTCGCTGGCCGAGATGACCGAGGCCGCGATCAAGACGCTGTCGGCTAACGAGCAGGGCTTTTACCTGTCCGTCGAGGGCGGCCGGGTCGACCATGCCAACCATGACGGCAACCTTTACCGCACCGTCAGCGACGGCAAGGCCTTCGCTGATGCGATCGCAAAGGCGGTCGAAATGACGAATGCCGAAGACACGCTGATCATCGTTACGGCCGATCACGAACATGCCCTTGCCTTCAACGGATATTGCGGGCGCGGCTCGAATATCCTGGGGCTGTGCATGGCCGAGAACGAGCAGGGTGTCGAACATTCCGGAGTTCCCAATCTGGGCGATGACGGCAAGCCCTATACCGTGGCGGGCTTCCTCAACGGTGTGGGTTCGGTGCTGGTTCAGCAGGCTGACGGCAGCTATGCGGGCAGCCGCCCGGAGGTGAGCGAGGAGCAGGCCACGGATGTCGACTACATCCAGCAGGCGCTTGTGCCGCTGTCCTCGGAAACCCACTCGGGCGAGGATGTGGCGGTCTATGCGCGCGGCCCGTGGGCGCATCTGTTCGGCGGCGTGATCGAGCAGAACGTAATCTTCCACGTCATGAACTACGCCGTGCACGCCGAATAGGGCGCGCCTGGTGTGACTGTGGGCCCCGGCGCGATCCGGGGCCTGCACCTTTTTGCCCGATACCTTGACGGAGAGTGCCATGAACCGCCGCCGGATCCTCGCCATGATGCCCGCACTGGCCATTGCGCGCGCGGCCCGCGCCGCAACGCCTGGGCCGGTGCGGCTGCGCGAACTTTACAACAAGGATCTGAGCTTTTCCGATCTTGCGCAGGGGGCAATGGGCAAGCGGATCGCCGTCTCGGGGTTCATGGCGCCGCCGCTCCGGGCGGAATCGGTGTTCTTCGTGCTGACCAACCGTCCCATGGCGGTCTGCCCATTTTGCGAGCCAGGCATGCCCTGGCCCGACGACATCCTGGCCGTCTATGCCCGGCGGATCGTCGATGTCGTGCCCTTCAACGTGCCCATCCTAGCCGAGGGGATCCTTGAACTGGGCGATCATGTCGATCCCGAGCTTGGCTTCTATTCGAAGGTGCGTCTTGCCGATGCCACCTTCGCGCGGGCCTGAGCGGATGGTCCCCGATCTTTTGGTTACAGGGGTGCGGGTGTGGTCGGGCCGGGGGCGGGGGCTTCTTGCGCTGGATCGCCTGGCCGTGCCCGCAGGTCAGTCCGTTGCGGTGATGGGAGCCTCGGGCGCAGGCAAGTCGACGCTTCTGTATGTGCTGTCAGGGCTTTTGCCGCCTGACGAGGGGCAGGTGCTTTGGGCCGGGCAGGATATCGCCGCGCTGAACGAGGCCGGTCGCGCCGCGATCCGCCGGCACAGCTTTGGCCTCGTCTTTCAGGATTACCACCTTTTCGAAGAGCTTTCGGCACTGGGCAATGCAGCGCTTGCGGCGGCCTTTGCGCCGCGCGCCGCGCGCGCAGCCCTTGTCGCCCGGGCCGGGGGCTGGCTTGCGCGGCTGGGGCTTGCGGGCCTGGATGCGCGCAGCGTGGCCAGTTGCTCGGGCGGTGAGCGGCAGCGCATCGCGGTGGCGCGCGCCCTTGCTTGCGAGCCGCCGGTGATCCTTGCCGACGAACCGACGGCAAGCCTTGATCGTGCGGCCGCCGATGCGCTTGGGGCCGATCTTGCGCAGCTTGCGCGCGCGGACGGGCGGACGCTGATCGCCGTCACGCATGACCCGGCCTTCGCTGCGCGGCTGGATCGTCGCCTTGTCATTGCCGATGGGCGCATTATCGAGGACAGCCATGACTGAGATGTGGCGTGCTCTGTCGCCCGGCATGCAAGACGCCCTTGTCGCGCTGCTCCTTGTCGCGCCGGGGATCCTGGCGGGTGCCATCGTCCTGGGCGGCCTTGCGCCCCGGGCGCTGGTGCGGGCGATGCTGCGCCGTTTCGCTTGGGTGAATGCGCTTTTCGTGCTGCTGATCGCGGTCTCGGTCGGGGTGGGGACCGGCCTTGTTGCGCAGGAGCGCGGGCTCCGGCAGGGCTCGGCGCGGGCGGCCGAGAAGTTCGACCTGATCGTCGCCGCGCCGGGCAGCGAGCTGACCGCGATGTTGGCCGCCGTCTATCTGCAACCCTCTGACATGGCGCTTCTTTCCGGCACTCAGTATGCCGAGATTGCCGGGGCCGAGGGGGTCGATTTCGCGGCCCCTATCGCCTTCGGCGACAGCTATCAGGGTGCGCCGGTCGTCGGTACCACGGCGCAATTCGTGACCCATATGGCGGGCCCCCTGGCCGAAGGGCCGCTTTTCCCGGCCCGGGGTGAGGCCCGGGGCGGAGCCTACGCGCCGCTGGCGCCAGGGGCCTCGTTCAGCCCCGCTCATGGCGAAGCCGATGCTGCGGAACATGACGCGCATGACGGTGTTTCCTACCGCGTGACCGGCCGGATGGCGCCGACCGGAAGCCCGTGGGATCGCGCCATCCTCGTGCCGGTCGAAGGGGTCTGGGCGGTTCACGGGCTGCCCGATGGCCATGCGCCGGGCGATGCGCGGATCGGCCCGCCCTTCCTGAGCGACCAGATCCCCGGCACCCCCGCGGTTCTGGTGCGCGCCCGCGAGGTCTGGGGCAATTACGCGCTGAAATCGCAATTCACCCGCAAGGACATGATGGCCTTCTTTCCCGGCACGGTGCTGGCGCAGCTTCATGGACTGATGCGCGAGATTCGCAGCGCCATGTCCCTTCTGGCGGTGCTGAGCCAGGTTCTGGTGACGCTGTCGGTACTGATCGGCCTGATGATCCTGGTGCGGCTGATCGCGCGCAGTCTTGCTGTCCTGCGCGCGATCGGTGCGCCAGGGCGCTTCGTCTTCGCCGTGGTCTGGAGCTATTGCGCGGTGCTGATCGCGGCGGGGGCGGGCATGGGCCTCGGGCTTGGCTGGGGCGCGGCGCGGCTTCTTTCGGCCGTCATCACAAGCCGGACCGATGTTCTGGTGACCGCCCGGCTTGGTTGGAACGAGGTGCACCTGGTCGCCGGATTCATCAGCCTCACGCTTCTGCTTGCGCTGTTGCCGGCATGGGCCGCGATTCGGCGGCGCCTGTTGGTTGATCTTCGAGGCTGATTTAATCTTTCATTTATTTCATGGTGTTATGCGCTTCTTGTGTTACGGCAGCGCCAATCCCGGCGAACGAGCGTGCCTCTTCCGTGTCGTGGAAGTCGATGATGGCTGTGCCATTGAGTTCGATCTCCGCCACCGCCGCCCATATCGACAACAGGGCCGTGCCTTCGGGCGCGGCCTTTCCCATTGTAGAAGTCCGAATGTGGCAGAGTTGTTAAGGAGGCCCCCGAAAACGACAAAGGCCTCGCTTTTGAGAGGCTTTTATGCCGTTGATCGTATTAAGAGATTTTGGCTCCGGCGGTAGGGACTGAAGCAAAACTTGCGCAACTCATTGATTTCGCAGGCGTTTTTTTTGCGCTAGCAATCAGTGGTCGAGGTTACTGTAATGACGCCTTTGTATGGCGTAGGGCAGGCGTAGGCAAGAGATCCATTCGCAAATTTTGATATGCAGGCTTAATGGTGATCAGCCGTCTTGTCACCATTCCTGGCATCGGGCCATTGGGTGCAACCGCGATCATCGCAGCCGCAGGAGACGGCCGGCAATTCCGCAAGGCGCGTGATCTGGCGGCCTGGCTGGGGTTGGTGCCGACAGAGCATTCGACCGGGGGCAAACAGACCCTTCCGCGCACTTCGCCCCAGCCTCATGCTCGGCCAGGATGCCGATGATCTGCTCTTCGCTGTATCTTGATCGCTTCATTGTCCGTCCCTTCGGTTGCTCTGCCCCCTGAGAACTGGACCGCCTGAAGCTGGAGTTTTCCGCTATGTTTC
>CALMEG010000173.1 GCA_937863185.1 uncultured Paracoccaceae bacterium
GATCGGCGTCGTCACCTCGCCCTCGGGCGCGGTGATCCGCGACATCCTGCACCGCCTGCGCGACCGGTTTCCGCGCCGCGTGCTGATCTGGCCGGTCGCGGTGCAGGGCCAGGCCTGCGCGCCCGAGGTTTCGGCCGCGATCCGGGGCTTCAACGCGCTGCCCGAGGGGGGGGCGATCCCGCGCCCCGACCTGATCATCGTGGCGCGGGGCGGCGGCAGCCTTGAGGACCTGTGGGGCTTCAACGAGGAAATCGTGGTGCGAGCGGCTGCCGAAAGCCGCATCCCGCTGATCTCGGCGGTGGGGCATGAAACCGATACCACGCTGATCGACCATGCCGCCGACCGGCGCCCGCCCACGCCCACGGCGGCGGCCGAGATGGCGGGGCCCGTGCGCCTGGAGCTGCTGGCGCGCGTCGACGAGGGGGCCAGCCGGATGACCCGCGCGGTCCGCGCGCGCAACGAGGCGCGGCGCCAGCGGCTGGTCGATCTGGCGCGTGGCCTGGGCCGCCCGCAGGCGCTGACCACGCCCGCGCGGCAGCGTTTCGACCTGATGTCCGACCGGCTGGTTCCGGCTCTGCGCGCCGTCACCGGGCGCAAGCGCGAGGCTTTCGCGCCGCTGGCCGCGCTGATCTCTCCGCGCATGCTGGGCCGTTACATGGCCGATGAGCGCCGCCGCCTGACCGGCCTGGGCGCGCGCCTTGCCCCCGCGCTTGCCCGCACCCGCGACGAGGCGGCGCGGCGCAACCGGCGCGACCGCGAGGCGCTGGAGGCGCTTGGCACACGGCTGGAGCGCGCGCCGCAGGTGCAGCTTGCCGATCTGCGCAAGGGGCTGGAGCGGCTGGACCGGCTGCGCCAGACGCTGGGTTATACCGAAACCCTGCGCCGGGGCTATGCCGTGGTGCGCGGCGCGGATGCCCTTGTCACCAGCCGGGCCGAGGCGCTTCGCCATCCCGCGCTGGAGATCGAGTTCCACGATGGCCGCCTGCCGGTCGGGACCACCGCCCCCGATGCCGCGCCAGAGGTCCGGCCGGCGGCGAAACGGCCCGCGCGCAAGGACAAGGACGATGTGCCGCCCGATCAGGGCAGCCTGTTTTGACAGGGGTCAGACGCCGACCTCGGGGCCCTGACAGCTTAGCGGTTCGGGGCTTTCGCTCAGCGAGACGAGGGGTTCGTTCTCGTCATCGCCAAGAAAGCGCGCCATCAGCCCCTCGGGGGTGTCGTGGAAGGTCCAGCATTGCAGGCCGCTGTCGTCGCGGTAGTCGAAGCAGATGTAATCGCCGTCCTGAAACCAGGTGCCTTCCTTGCACTCGCCCTCGGCGAAGGCCCAGATGACCTTGTGGCCGGGCAGGTATTGTTCAACGCCGTAGGGCTGGCCGAAGGCGGAATAGGTGATCGTGCGCCCGATCGTGCGCGCGTCGAATTCCTCGGCGCTCAGCGGCGGTTCGGCCAGGGGCGCAAACGAGGGGAAGGGCCGCGACAGGCCAAGCGCAATCGTGGCAGCGGCATGGGCAGGGTGCATGAAGGTCTCCGTCGCGGTTTGGGCCACACTGCCAGAAAGCGTGCATTATCGCCAGCCACAGGGCCGTGAATGCGCAACCCGCCGCCTAGCGCCCGCCCGTGACGGCGGCCACGCGGCGGTCCATCATACGCCGCCACAGCGGGGGAACCATGGCGATTGCGGCCATCACCGGAAGCGAGCGCGGCAGGAGCGGCCGCGCGGAATCGCCTGCATCGCCAAGGCGCAATGCGGGGTAGGCGCGGGTCGGATGCGCGTGGTGGTCCGAGTGGCGCGGCGCGTTCAGCATCCACAGCGACGAGACCGGATGCGGCGCGTCCCAGCTGTGTTGCGGGCCCACCGGCTCCAGCCGGTCAAGCGCAAGCTGGCGGCGGCTCAATCCGTAATGCTGCACATAATCGGCCAGAAGAATCTGAAGTTGCGCATGTGCGCACAGGAGCAGATAGGCCAGCAACCCGCCCAGACCGAAAACCGCCATGGCCGCCGCGATGAAACCCGCACCGCCCAGAATGTAGCTGTAATAGGGATTCATGGCCCGGATCTGCGCGCCGATGCCTTGTGCCGGCGGCCGGGTGGTGCGCAGGTTCTGCTCCATCTCGAAACCTGCGACGAAAGAACCGGGCCAGGCGCGCGCCGCGAAATCCCAGAACCCCTCGCCAAGTTGGGCGGAATTCGGATCGTCGGGGCTGGCGACGAAACGGTGATGCACCAGCCGGTGCGCCGAGGTGTGATGGCCGAAGAGCAGCGAGATATAGACCCATTTGCCCAGCCGGAACAGAAGCCGGTTCGAGCGGTGGATCAATTCATGCGCGTTTGAATTCGACACCTGCCCGAAGAACAGTCCAAAGCCGAGGAACACCGCGACCCGGTCCCAGCCCGACAGGCCCGTGCCCCCGGTCAGCGCGAAAAGCGCAAGACCAAGCGCCGCGAAATGGGCGATGGCAAGCGTGGCCGAAAGCCGGTCGGCGGCGGGAAACTTGGTTCCTTTGGGGGCATCCGGCGCGGCGGTGGCGATCAGCCGGTCGGCCAGCGGGAACAGGATCGCAAGCGTCACGAAGGCGCCCCAGGCAACGATTCCGCCGAAAAACGCACCCAGAATCAGAAATGCCAGCGGCCCTAGCGTGGCGATGGCAAAGCTGCGCACCCCGAAGGCTGCACGCGCCGCCGGCCCTTGCGGATTTCCGGGTGCGGACGTCTTCAGGCGGGAAAGCAACGCGTTCATCACAGGCCTTGGCAAAAGCTCGAGTTAAGCGCGGCTACTGCATCATTCCGACAAGAATAGGGCAAGGGCTTGCGCCGTGCGAGTTTTTCTGAGCTTGTGGCCCGCATGCCGCTGTCCTTTCCCGCCTTCATCCTGCTGGGTTCCGCTGCTGCGCTTGCGCTTTGGCAGGGCGTGTTCCTTGCGACAAAAGGGCCGGGGGTAACGAAAACTATCGTGAAAACCGCGGCGGTGGCGGCGCTTGTCCTGCTTGGGCTGGTGGCGGGCGCGCCGGGTTGGATCGTTCTGGGGCTCGCGCTTGGCGCGCTTGGCGATCTGGCCTTGTCGCTTCCCGGATCGCGCGCCTTTCTGGCCGGCATGGCGGCCTTTGCGGCGGGGCATCTGTGCTATGTCGCGGCCTTCGTCGGGCTGGGCGCGGGCGTGCCGCCCTGGCCCGCGCTGCTGGGATTTGCGGCGCTTGGCGCCTCGACCGAGCTATGGCTGGCGCCGCGCACCGGGGCGCTGCGATGGCCGGTGCGGGGCTATGTCGTGGTGATCGTGGCCATGGCGCTTGCCGCCCTGGGTCTGCCCGAGGGGCGGGGCATTCTGGTGTTTGGCGTGCTGGCCTTCGTCGCCTCGGACCTGCTTCTGGCGCTGGAGATGTTCGTGCTGGACAATGGTCCGTTGCGGGCGGGGGTAAAGCGGCTCTTGTGGGCACTTTACTGGTGCGGGCAGGCGCTGATCGTGCTGGGATCGTTGCCCGCATGATCGCCGGCCCTTCCATCGCGGCCCCGGATTGATTAGGTGAAAAGACATCCGGCGCCCCGGAAGGCGGCCCCGATCCAAGCGAAAGGCCCCCGATGTCCTTTTTCCAGAAGCTGAAAGCGCGGCTCACGAAGTCTTCCTCGAAACTGGAGGAGGGGCTTGAGGATATCGTCGCCGAGGCCCCCGCGCCTTCCATGCCGGAGGCCCCTGCCGCTGAACCCCCTGCGCCCGAGGCGCCCGCGCCCGCCATGCCGGTCGCAACGCCCGCCCCGGTGCCAGAGCCGCAGCCCGCACCGGCCCCGGCCCCCGAACCCGAGGCGCCCGCGAAGAAGGCGGGCCTGTTCGGCCGCCTTCTGGGGCGCACAGAAGAGGCGGAGGTGCCGCGCCGGGTGCTGGACGATGCGATGCTCGAAAGCCTGGAAGAGCTGCTGATCCGTTCGGACATGGGGGTCGATACCGCCCTGCGCGTGACCGCCAACCTGGCCGAGGGCCGCATGGGCAGGCGCCTCTCCGTGCCCGAGATCCAGGGCCTTCTGTCCGCCGAGATCGCCCGCATCATGGAGCCCGTCGCCCGCCCGCTGCCGCTTTATCCCAAGCGCCCGCAGGTCGTGCTGGGGGTCGGGGTCAACGGCTCGGGCAAGACCACGACGATCGGCAAGCTGGCCGCGCAATTCCGCGCGGCGGGCAAGAAGGTGGTCATCGCGGCGGGCGATACGTTCCGCGCCGCCGCGGTCGAGCAGCTTCAGGTCTGGGGCGACCGGGCCGGCGTGCCGGTGCTGACCGCGCCCGAAGGCTCGGACCCCGCCAGCCTTGCCTTCGACGCGATGACCAAGGCGCAGGCCGATGGCGCGGACCTTCTGATGATCGACACCGCGGGCCGGTTGCAAAACCGCGCTGACCTCATGGAGGAACTGGCCAAGATCGTGCGCGTGATCCGCAAGAAGGACGAAACCGCGCCGCATAACACGATCCTCGTGCTGGATGCGACCACGGGGCAGAACGCGCTGAGCCAGGTCGAGACGTTCCGCAAGATCTCGGACGTATCGGGGCTGGTGATGACCAAGCTCGACGGCACCGCGAAAGGTGGCGTCCTGGTGGCGCTTGCCGACCGCTTCGGCCTGCCGATCCACGCCATCGGCGTGGGCGAGCAGATCGACGACCTGGCGCCTTTCGACCCCGGGGAATTCGCGCGCGCGCTTGTCGGGCAAGAGGGCTAGGCGCTACGTGGCTGTTGCAAGACCGACAGCCGCGTGCCGGTTTCGCCGCCTGCAATGGCGGATAGTTGAACAAATCGAACATTTCGCGTGATGCGAGGAATGCAGGACGAACAGATGGCTGGACGCAAGATCAACCCCTGGCTCAAGGCCGCGCTGGAATTCGGCCCGCTGCTGATATTCTTCGTGGCCTTCGCGCGGCTGAAGGGCGAAACCCATGTCATCGCGGGCACGGAATATTCGGGCTTCATCCTTGCCACGGCGGGGTTCGTGCCGCTGATCGTGCTCAGCACGCTGGTCTTGTGGCGGCTGACCGGGCGGCTTGCGCCGATGCAGATCGCCACGCTGGTTCTGGTGGTGGTGTTCGGCGGGCTGTCGGTCTGGCTGAATGACGAGCGTTTCTTCAAGATGAAGCCGACGATCATCTATCTGATCTTCGCGGGTATCCTGGGGCTGGGCCTGTTCCTGCGCCGCCCGTGGCTTGCGCTGGTGATGGAAGAGACCCTGCCGATGGAGGCCGAGGGCTGGCGCATCCTGACGCAGCGCATGGCGCTGTTCTTCCTGGCGCTTGCCGTCGCCAATGAGGTGATCTGGCGCACCATGTCCGATCAGGCTTGGGTCAACTTCAAGACCTTCGGCCTGACCGTGCTGATGTTCGCCTTCTTCATGGCGCAGGGCCGGTTGTTCGCCCGCTACGGGATCGAGAAGAAAGACCCTAACGCCTGAACAGGACCGACTGCGCGGCGCGGTCCTTCGCGGGATCGTTGCGCATTTCGGCGGCCACGGCGCGGCCACGCTGCACCGCGGGGCGCGCGGCCATGGCGTCAAGCCAGCGGGCCATGTTGGGCTTGTCCTCAAGGGTCTGTTCCTGGCCTTCCCAGAGACTGGCCCAGGGCCAGATTGCGAAATCCGCGATCGTGGGCGCATCGCCGGCCACGAACGCGCCCTGCGCCAGTTGCCGGTCCAGCACGCCGTAAAGCCGCGCAACCTCGCGCCGGTAGCGGTCCTTGGCGTAGGGCAGGTCCTGCGGCGGGTCCATGGCCGGGGCGTATTTGAGAAAGTGGTGCGCCTGTCCGGCCATCGGGCCAAGCCCGCCCATCTGCCACATCAGCCATTGATCCACGGCAACCCGTTCGCGCTCGGTCCTGCCGCAGAAGAGGCCGGTCTTGCGGGCGAGGTATTGCAGGATCGCGCCGGATTCGAAGATGGACAGCGGCGCGCCATCGGGGCCATCGGGGTCGATGATGGCGGGCATGCGGTTGTTCGGCGCGATTTTCAGGAAATCGGGCGCGAACTGTTCGCCCGCGCCGATATTGACCAGGTTGATCCGGTAGGGCAGCCCCATCTCTTCCAGCGCGATGGTGATTTTCCAGCCGTTCGGTGTGGGCCAGTAATAAAGTTCGATCATCTCAGCCTCCTGTTCGGGTGCGCAGCATGACAGTTGGGCCACGATCCGCAAGCGCCGCGCCGCCCTTTCCATTGACCGGCGCGCGCGCGCTTGTTATCGCCAGAACGAAATCGCGACAGCCTGTCGCAGGAGGCGCCCATGGCCGATTGGAAGACCCGCACCAAGCTTGTTCACGAAGGTATCCGCCGCAGCCAGTATGGCGAGATGGCCGAGGGCATCTTCCTGACGCAGGGTTTCGTCTATGACAGCGCCGAGCAGGCGCAGGCGCGCTTTGTCCAGGCGGGCGATGACGAATTCATCTATGCCCGCTACGGCAACCCCACCACCCGGATGTTCGAGGATCGCATCGCCGCGATCGAGGGCACCGAGGACGCCTTTGCCGCCGCCTCGGGGATGGCCGCGGTCAATGGGGCGCTGACCGCGATCCTCAAGGCGGGCGATCATGTCGTCGCGGCGCGGGCGCTGTTCGGCTCTTGCCTCTATGTGCTTGAGATTCTTGCGCGTTTCGGGGTCGAGGTGACGCTGGTCGACGGGCTTGACCTGGACCATTGGCGCGGTGCCATGCGCGCCGACACGAAGGCCGTGTTCTTTGAAAGCGTGTCGAACCCGACGCTTGAGGTGATCGACATCCGGGCCGTGGCCGAGATCGCGCATGGCGTCGGTGCGCTGGTCGTCGTGGACAATGTTTTCGCCACGCCGGTCTTCAGCCGCGCGGTCGCGTTGGGCGCCGATGTGGTGGTCTATTCCACGACGAAGCATATCGACGGCGGCGGGCGCGCGCTTGGCGGGGTGATCTGCGGCACGCGTGACTATATCCGCGGCCTGCTCGAGACCTACATGAAGCATACCGGCGGCGCGATGAGTCCCTTTCACGCCTGGATCATGCTGAACGGCATGCAGACGCTGGACCTGCGGGTCCGGGCGCAGGCGGCCAATGCCGCGGCCGTCGCCTCGGCCACGGCGGGGCATGCCAAGGTTGCGCGCGCGATCTATCCGGGCCTGATGGATCACCCCCAGCATGCGCTGGTGATGGAGCAGATGGGCTCGGGCGGTACAATGGTCTCTCTGGATATCGCGGGCGGGCAGGAGGCGGCGTTCCGCTTCCTCAACGCGCTTGAGATCGTGAAGATCTCCAACAATCTCGGGGACGCGAAATCCATCGCCACCCACCCGGCCACGACGACGCATCAGCGTCTGCCGCAAGAGCAGAAGGACCTGCTGGGCATCACGCCGGGGCTGGTGCGGATCTCGATGGGGATCGAGGACGGTGCGGATCTGGTTGCGGATGTGATGCAGGCGCTTGACCACGCCTGAGCGGGGTGCGGGCGGTTCGCCGCCCGCCCGCTGCTCAGAGATGTGACAGAACGCTGTGGAAATATTCCACGCAGCGGCGCGCCCGGTCATGGTGGCGCAACAGGCTGGCGCGCAGGAAGACGATATTGTGCTGCGCCGTCATCTCGAAATCGCGCGCCACGGGAACAAGGCCCATCTTCATCATAGCGATGCTGACATCGGTCGCCAACCACTGGTCTTTCCAGTATTGCTTTTCCTCGACCTCGATCATCACGACATTGGCGCGTTTCAGCACGTTCTGCGCGCCCGAGATCAGCTGGCGGGAAGCGCCTTCCACATCGATCCACAAGGCGCAGCGCGGGCAGTCTGGAAAGGCGTCGTCCAGCGTTGTGCAGGGGACCGTGACCTGCCGGACGGGGTAGTTGTCCTCGCTGCGGTGCAAAAGGCTGTTTGCCGCGAAATTCTCGGTCCCGTCGTTGCGCATGTTCAGCGTCAGCGTTCCGGTATGGTCCGAGACGGCACAGTGACGATAGTCGATGCGCAGTTTTTCGAAGGGATGGCTGGCCGAATAGGTTGCGTAATTCTCGGGGCTTGCCTCGAAGGCGACGATGCGGGCCTTGGGCAAAAGCGACCGCACATGGCGCGAGGCGAAGGCGGTTTCCGCGCCCGCTTCGATGAAGAGCCGCGGTTCGGTTTCGCGCACGAGGCCGTAAAACAGCTTGGTAAGGGCTTCGTTGGATTTCTTGCGTTTGGGCACGTCTTGCCAGAAATTGCCCATTCGTGCCTGTGCCAGCAGGTTCGCATCATGCAGGAGCATCATTTCGGAATAGCTCACAAGGCCAAGCTTCTTTCGAACGGTGGACAATGCCCTGCGGATCATCGTGAACTCCCCTGAACCAACGCGGGCCATAAAGCACATTCCTCCTGTGCGCGCAAACCGCCGCGACCGATAGGCGAAAGCCATGGCAGGGGGGCAACGGTGTGTGGTTTTGCGATTGCGCCCGTTCCGGGCGCCCGCAATATTCCCGCGCGTATTTCCTTGGATAACCGCAGCCCGGCGCCCATATTGGCGGCATCTGGTTCGCGCTGGAGGGTGACAGGATGAACATTCAAGGCAAGGGCCCGATGCCTCCGGCCCCTGATGACGCCCGCGAGGCGCTGCGCGTCCTGCGTTCATGGGCCGCCGGGGCGACCGAGGCGGAGATTGCCGCGCTCGATCCCGCGATCGCGCGGCTTTTGCCGGGGCGGGTGCCGTCCAACTACCCCGACCTGAAGCGCGACTACCCCGAGGATTTCGTCGCGGATGCCGCCTACAAGGCCGGATTGCCCGACCTTCAGAACGGCCCGGCCAGCCTGATCGTGGGCGCGCGCGCGCAGATCCAGCATGTGGGGATCTCGAATTTCCGCCTGCCGATCCGCTACCATGCCCGCGACAACGGCGATCTGACGCTGGAGACGAGCGTGACGGGCACGGTCAGCCTTGATGCCGAGAAGAAGGGCATCAACATGAGCCGGATCATGCGCTCGTTCTACGGTCATGCGGAGCGGTCGTTCTCGTTCGAGGTGATCGCGGCGGCGCTGGACGATTACAAGGACCACCTGGACAGTTTCGATGCGCGGATCCAGATGCGGTTTTCCTTTCCGGCGAAGGTGGAAAGCCTGCGTTCCGGCCTTGTGGGATGGCAGTATTACGACATCGCGCTGGAACTGGTGGAAACCGCCGGGGTGCGCAGGAAGATCATCCATCTCGATTACGTCTATTCCTCGACCTGTCCTTGTTCGCTGGAACTGTCCGAACATGCGCGCTACACGCGCGGGCAGCTTGCCACGCCGCATTCGCAGCGTTCGGTCGCGCGGATCTCGGTCGTGGCCGAGGAAGGGCGCTGCCTGTGGTTCGAGGATCTGATCGACATGGCGCGCCGCGCGGTGCCGACGGAAACGCAGGTCATGGTCAAGCGCGAGGACGAGCAGGCCTTTGCCGAGCTGAACGCCGCCAATCCGATCTTCGTGGAGGATGCCGCCCGTGCCTTTGCTGCGGAGCTTCTGGCCGATCCGCGGATCGGGGATTTCCGGGTGCTGGCCAGCCATCAGGAAAGCCTGCATTCGCATGATGCGGTGAGCCTTCTGACCGAGGGGCCGACATTTGCGGCTCAGAGCCTTGATCCGCGTCTGTTCGCATCGCTGGTGCATCCGGGCTGAGCGGGCAAAGGGGGGCGCTGCCCCCCTTGCACCCCCCGGGATATTTTTGCGAAGATGAAGAACATTTGCGGAACTTGCCTTGGCGTCGCCGGGCATGCGGGGTAGATTGGGGCCATGAGCGGATATGATGACGAAAGTGCCTTCGAGGCAGCCGTGCCCCTGTCGCAACGCGCCATGGCGGCGCGGGGGCAGCCCTATCTTGAGGGGTTGAACCCCGCGCAGCGCGCCGCGGTCGAGGCGATGGACGGGCCGGTTCTGATGCTGGCGGGGGCGGGCACAGGCAAAACCCGGGCGCTGACGACGCGGATTGCGCATCTGCTCAATACCGGGCGGGCGCGGCCGAACGAGATTCTGGCCGTGACCTTCACCAACAAGGCCGCGCGCGAGATGAAGGAGCGGGTCGGCCGGCTTCTGGGCCATACGCTGGAGGGGATGCCCTGGCTGGGCACCTTCCATTCGGTCTGCGTGAAGCTGTTGCGCCGGCATGCCGAGCTGGTGGGGCTGAAGTCGAATTTCACGATCCTCGATACCGATGACCAGATCCGGCTGCTCAAGCAGTTGATCGTGGCCGCGAACATGGATGAGAAACGCTGGCCCGCGCGGCAGCTGGCGGGGATCATCGACGGCTGGAAGAACCGCGCGCTGGTGGCGGGCAGGATCTCGGGCGGGGAGGCGGGGGCGTTCAACCATCGCGGGGGCGAGCTTTATGCCGCCTATCAGGAGCGGTTGCGCACGCTGAATGCCGTGGATTTCGGTGACCTGCTGCTGCACATGGTGACGATCTTCCAGACGCATGAGGATGTGTTGCAGCAGTATCAGCGCTGGTTCCGGTATATCCTGGTCGACGAGTATCAGGATACCAACGTGGCGCAGTATCTGTGGCTGCGGCTTCTGGCGCAGGGCCATCGCAACATCTGCTGCGTGGGCGACGACGATCAGTCGATCTATGGCTGGCGCGGTGCGGAGGTGGGCAACATCCTGCGGTTCGAGAAGGATTTTCCCGGCGCGCAGGTGATCCGGCTGGAGCAGAACTACCGCTCGACCGAGCATATCCTGGGGGCGGCCTCGGGGTTGATCGCGGCCAATGCGGGGCGTCTGGGCAAGACCTTGTGGACCGAAGCCGAGGGCGGCGAAAAGCTGCGGCTGATCGGGCACTGGGACGGCGAGGCAGAGGCGCGCTGGATCGGGGACGAGGTCGAGGCGCTTGCGCGTGGCACGCGGGGGCTTGATCCCGTCAGTCTGGACGATCAGGCCATCCTGGTGCGCGCCAGCCATCAGATGCGCGCCTTCGAGGACCGTTTCCTGACCATCGGCCTGCCTTACCGGGTGATCGGCGGCCCGCGGTTCTATGAGCGGATGGAGATCCGCGATGCCATGGCCTATTTCCGCCTTGCGGTCAGCCCGGATGACGATCTGGCCTTCGAGCGGGTTGTGAACACGCCCAAGCGCGGGCTTGGCGACAAGGCGCAGCAGGTGATCCAGCGCCGCGCGCGCGAGGCCGGGGCCGGGCTGGTGACGGGCGCGCAGGCGGTTCTAGCCGAGGGCTTGATCGGGGGGCGCGGGGCGGGTCAGTTGCGCGCCTTCGTCGAGGGGATCGGGCGCTGGCATGGGGCGGTTCTGGCCGGGGAGGACCATGTCCGCCTGGCCGAGACGATCCTGGAGGAGTCGGGCTATACGGAGATGTGGCTGAACGACAAGTCCCCCGAGGCGCCGGGCCGGCTGGAAAACCTCAAGGAGCTGGTCAAGGCGCTGGAGCAGTTCGACAACCTTCAGGGCTTTCTCGAACATGTCGCGCTGATCATGGACAATGAAAGCGAGGACGCAGAGGCGAAAGTGTCGATCATGACGCTGCATGCCGCCAAGGGGCTTGAATTTCCGGCCGTTTTCCTGCCCGGATGGGAAGACGGGCTGTTCCCCAGCCAACGCGCGATGGACGAGACCGGTCTGCGCGGGCTGGAGGAAGAGCGCAGGCTGGCCTATGTGGGCATCACCCGCGCCGAGCAGCTTTGCACGATCAGTTTCGCCGGGAACCGGCGGGTCTATGGCCAATGGCAAAGCCAGCTCCCGTCGCGCTTCATCGACGAATTGCCCGCGATCCATGTCGAGGTGCTGACGCCGCCGGGGCTTTATGGCGGGGGCTTTGGCGCGGCGGGCGGTTTCGGGGGCGCGTCCGCCGGGATCGAGGAACGGGCCGCGCGGGCCGATGTCTACAACTCTCCGGGCTGGAAGCGGATGCAGGATCGCGGGGCGGCGGCGCGCCCGGTCGCGCGCCCGCGTCCCCAGGTGATCGACCATGAGGCGGCAAGCGCCTTTGACATCGGCGACCGGGTGTTCCACCAGAAATTCGGCTATGGCGCGGTGCGCGGGATCGAAGGGGACAAGCTGACCGTCGATTTCGACAAGGCGGGCGAGAAGAAGCTGGTCGCCTCGTTCGTGATCGCGGCCGATGCGGTCGACGATCTGCCCTTCTAGGGGGCGCGGTCAGAGGCCCTGGAACAGCGCGCCGAGGCGGGCCGCCTCATCGGCAAGGCCCCAGGGCGGGTTGAGGACGAACATCCCCGATCCGGTCATGCCATGGCCCTCGCGCGCGGGGGGGAAGCGGACCTCGTGCAGCAGGGCCTCGGGGTGGTCGGCGCGCAGGGCGCGGACCATCGGGCGATGGGGCTGCGCGGCAAGGATCGGATACCACAGGGCCAGCGTGCCGACATTCCATTTGCGCGCGATCTGGGCGATGACCCTGGGCAGGGTGGCGTAATCCGCCTTGACCTCATAGCTCGGGTCGATCAGCAGAAGGCCGCGGCGCGGCGTGGGCGGACACAGCGCAAGTGCCATCTGCAACCCGTCCTTCTGGTGGAAGATCCCGCCATGCGGTGCCATCGCCGCGCGCAGCGCCGCGAATTCCTTCGGGTGCAGTTCGCACAGGTGCAGGCTGTCGACAGGGCGCAACAGGCTGGCCGCGATCATGGGAGAGCCGGGATAGGCCACGCGCCCATGCGCCTGCCGCGTCGCTTGCAAGGCGCGGCTATAGGGGTGGTCGGGGGCGAACCAGTCCGCGCCTTCGATGCGCCCGATGCCCTGCGCCGCCTCTTGCGTCTTTGTGGCCTCGGGCGCGTCAAGCGCATAGACCCCGCGCCCGGCATGGGTTTCGATATAGCTCAGCGGCTTGTCCTTGCGCGTCAGGTAATCCAGCATCGTGGCCAGCAGCGCGTGCTTGTGCACATCGGCCAGATTTCCCGCGTGATAGCTGTGCTGATACGAAAGCATCCCGCCCCCTTGCGCCGCATGACCGCCCACCCATGCCCCGCCATGGCGCATTGTGCAACCGTGCAAGGTGCCGCCCCGGGCTGCGTTGTCACAAGCCTGCACCGATTGCCGGGTCGGGCGACACGGATCTAGCGGACAATAAGCGTAAGAAGGCTTCCGATTTCATCCTCATAGGTCTTCGGGTCCGCCCCGGCGTCACAGGCAAGGGCGGCGCGGTCGAACATTGCCGAAACGAGGTCGGCGATGGTTTCGACTTTCGTGGGCGATGCTCGATCGCCCAACGCCGCCGCAATGCCGATGCGCACCTCGCGCCCGCCTGCCTCGAGGTCGATCCTGCGCATGACTTCTGGGCCAAGGACGGCAGGCCCCTCCAGAAGCATCAGCCGGATGCGCCCGGGATAACGCATCGCCGCAAAATAAGCCGCCGCTCCTTCACGCAATGCCTCGGCCGGGGTTCCGGCGTGCTGCGATCCCGCCTCGATTCCGGCGGCGATCTGCGCTGCTTCGGCTTCGATCACCGCCAGGAGCAAGGCCTGCTTGTCCTTGAAGTGATGATAAAGCGCGCCGCGCGTGACCTTGGCGCGTTCCACGACCTCGGGGGTTCCCGCGGCGGCGTAGCCCTTTTCGACAAACAACGCGCGCGCGGCTGCCAGCAGCGCGCCGCGGGTTTCCAGGCTTCGGTCGGAATTTGTTCGTCTTTCTTGCATACATACAGCCTGTATGTTAATTGATGTCTACATACACTCTGTATGTTTTTTGGGGGAGGTGCAAGAGATGAAGGTGACGCAATACTATCCCGTCTTGATGGTTGACGATGTCGCGCAGGTCAGCGCGTTTTATCAGGCCCATTTTGGATTTCGACCGCTTTTCGAAGCCGATTGGTATGTGCACTTGCAATCGGTCGGTGACGAGAACGTCAACCTCGCGATTCTGGATGCTGGTCATGAGACCATCCCGTCACCGGGCCGCGACATTCGTGCAGCGGGCCTGTTGCTGAATTTCGAAGTTCCGGATGTAGACCGCGTCTATGCGGACCTTGAGGCACGCGGATTACCGATCCTTTTGCCGCTGCGGGACGAGGCGTTCGGGCAGAGGCATTTCATCACGCGCGATCCGGCGGGGGTGATGATCGACGTCATTACCCCTATCCCTCCCAGTCAGGAGTTCCTGGCACAATATGCCGCTGATGCAGTGTCTGCCTGAAGGTCGCCACCCATGCGCATAGGCCCTGCAGGGCGGGCGCATTCGTGATCGGGTCGAGAAGAAGATTTCCGAAAAGAAAACGGCGACGCCCAGGGAGGAGGAGGGGCGTCGCCGCATCTTTGCCGTCGGCCCCAGGGAGGAGGAGGGGGCCTTCGGTATTTCCAGCGATGACCTCAGGGAGGAGGAGGAGGCCATCGCTTCTTCACGCACGACCCAGGGAGGAGGAGGGGCCGCACGTATTTCATGCCGGGTGAAGTGCGGCGACCCCAGGGAGGAGGAGAGGGGTCGCCGCCTTCATCACGAGACCTCAGGGAGGAGGAGGAGGTCTTCGCTTCGGCGTCCGGCATGGATCACGCGGTGATCCTTGGGCCGGTATCTGTGGCGACGCCCTCAGGGAGGAGGAGGAGGGCGCCGCCTATTTCCGAGACCCAGGGAGGAGGAGGGGCCTCAGGAATATAAACTCACTTCCCGTATGCGGCTTCGAGTGCCACCCGGGTGATCGTCGAGCGCGGGATACCCAGATCCGCCAGCTCACGGCCCGAAAGGGCCTTCAGTTCGCGCAGCGTCTGGCGGTAGACCGCGCGGCGGGCGCGCGCTTCGGCCAGTGCCGTGAAGAAGTCCGATACGCGCTCGGCAAGGCCGCCCTGAGCGCCGCGGATGTCCTGAATGAGTGCCATTGTCTTTCGCCTCTAGTCTTTGCAGATCACCACCGGCCTGAACCTGATCGGTCATCTTGTTGGGGCTAACATGCGCTCAATGCTGCACTTGCACAATACCTCGGAGTGTCAATTCTGCCATGCAGAAAGTGCATAACAGATGCTGACCTAAAAGAGGCTAACCCCGCGTCATCTTGTCTAAAAGATGGGCGATGTTTGTCCGGGGGCTTGCCTTATGCTGCAAAGAGAACACATTTCCCGAAAGCTTTCACGAAAGGGGATCACATGCCCGTCACCAAGGACGCCGTTCTGGCGGCAATTCGCGGAATCACCCTGCCCGATGGCGGCGATGTCGTGTCGCGCGATTTCGTGCGCGCCCTTGCCGCCGAGGGCGGAACGGTGCGATTCGTGCTCGAGGGCGGTTCGGCCGAGGTTGCGAAGATGCTGGAATCGGTGCGCCCGGCCCTCGAATCGGCGGTGCGGGGATTGCCGGGGGTCGAACAGGTCTCGATCCTGACCACGACGCATGCGCCCGGCGGTATGGGGGCGCCCAAGATCGGCGGCCATCCAAAGCCGCAGGCGGGGCCCGAACCGGTGGCCGGCGTGCACAGGATCATCGCGGTCGGATCGGGCAAGGGGGGCGTGGGCAAATCCACCGTCGCCTCGAACCTTGCGGTAGCGCTTGCGCGGGCGGGCAAGAAGGTGGGGCTGCTGGATGCCGATATATACGGCCCCAGCCAGCCGCGGATGATGGGGGTGAATCGCCGCCCGTCCTCGCCCGATGGCAAGACGATCCTGCCGCTTCGGGCGCATGGGGTGACGATGATGTCCATCGGCCTCATGCTGAAAGAGGACGAGGCGGTGATCTGGCGCGGCCCGATGCTGATGGGCGCGTTGCAGCAGATGCTGGGGCAGGTCGCCTGGGCACATGACGGCCCGCTTGACGTTCTGATCGTCGATCTGCCGCCGGGCACGGGCGATGTGCAGCTGACGCTGTGCCAGAAAACCCGGCTCGACGGTGCGATCGTGGTATCCACACCGCAAGACGTGGCCCTGCTGGACGCGCGCAAGGCGCTCAACATGTTCGACCGGCTGGGCACGCCGGTGCTGGGCCTGATCGAGAACATGTCTACTTATATATGCCCCAACTGCGGGCATGAGGCGCATCTGTTCGGCCATGGTGGTGTGGGGGCCGAGGCGGAAAAACTTGGCCTGCCTTATCTGGGTGAATTGCCGCTGGACCTGTCGGTGCGGCTTGCGGGCGATGCGGGAACCCCGGTGGCCGCCGGCGAAGGTGCCGCGGCCGCGGCCTATGCCGCCCTTGCGCGGAAGTTGATCGGGCAGGGCGCGATCTGATCCGCGCAGGCCCCGGCGCTGCGTCATGGTATTTCATGGGAAACGGGGGGCTTCGGCCCCCCGTAAACGAATCACTTGGCTGTGATTGGCTGTGATCCAGCCGCATTTTCCGAGCTTTTCTACGCAAATTCGGGTGCGCCTCGAAAGAAAAATGGGATATGGCGGGACTGCCCGGCCTTCGCCCATTCCTGTCTATATTTTGTAGTCGATCTTTCAGCTCTTACTATAAGTGCCTGTTTTTCTGGATGCGCAGCCGAGCTAGGCCTTGTTTTCATAGCGCTCCCGGCACCAGATATCGTGCCTCGGCCCATAATTTCCTATTGCTTCCCATGAATTCCCGTGTCATCCCTTGTTCATCGAGAAGGCGGGCTCAAGAGGCAAAAAGACCTCACGGCGAAAACAAGCAGGTTTCATACAGGCACCCGCTTCACGAAAAAAAGAGATCCGGCGCGTGAGCGAGCAGACATCCCCCCCCAGGTGGCGCGCGCAGTCGGACAAGCCCAGAGATGGGACGAGGGCGGCGGATCGGACAGTGGCAGCAGTCCGATCCGCCGTTTTCATTACAGGCTCACCAGGGGAAACGGGACAGGAGCGCGCCGGTGGCACGCAGGTTCAGAGGTTCGGAGACTTTCAAGGTGGACGCGAAGGGTCGCGTTTCCATCCCCGCCTCTTTCCGCCGCGTGATCGAGGCAAGCGATCCCGACTGGGCCCCCACCAATCGCCCCAATATCGTCATCGTCTATGGCGGCCCCGATCAGAACTGGCTTCAGGTCTACACGATGGAGGCGGTTGCCGAGATCGACGCGCAGATCGACATGATGCAGCGCGGCAGTCCCGAGCGTGCCGAGATCGAAGAACTGATGTATGGCCAGTCGCACGAGGCGCAGATCGACGATGACGGCAGGCTTGTCCTGCCGCAGAAGCTGCGCGAGAAGATCGGCCTGAAGACCGAGGCGTTCTTCGTGTCGGCCGGCACCTCGTTCAAGATCTGGGAGCCCTCGGCCTATGAGGCCGCGCAATCCGAGATTTTCGCCGAACGTTCGGCAAAGCGGCCCAAGGGCTATGATCCGCTGGTAAATCTGCCCACGCCGCCGAGGTAGCCCATGACGTCGGCTGCCGCCCCCCATATTCCCGTCCTGCTGCGCCCGCTTCTGCGGGCGGTCGCGCCTGTTGAGGGCGTGTGGCTGGATGGCACCTTCGGCGCGGGCGGCTACAGCCGTGGCCTGCTTGCCGCGGGGGCCGCGCGGGTAATCGGGGTGGACCGTGATCCCATGGTCATCGCCATGGCCGAAAGCTGGCGCGGCGAATATGGCGACCGGCTGCGTCTTGTCGAGGGCACGTTCTCGGACCTTGACCGGCTGGCGGGCGAGCCGCTTGACGGGGTCGTGCTGGATCTTGGCGTCAGCTCCATGCAGCTTGACATGCCCGAGCGCGGTTTTTCCTTCCTGCGCGACGGGCCGCTCGACATGCGCATGGGCGACAGCGGGCCGAGCGCCGCCGATCTGGTCAATACGCTCGATGAGGGCGCACTGGCCGACATCCTTTACCATTACGGTGAAGAGCGCGCTTCGCGGCGGATCGCACGGGCCATCGTGGCGGCGCGCCCGTTCCAGACCACCTTGCAGCTTGTCGCGGTGATCGAGCGCTGCCTGCCGCGCCCGAAACCGGGGCAAAGCCATCCCGCAACGCGGTCCTTCCAGGCGATCCGCATCGCCGTGAATGACGAATTCGGCCAGTTGATCGAGGGGCTGGAGGCCGCCGAGCGCGCGCTGAAGCCCGGTGGCAAGCTGGCGGTCGTATCCTTCCATTCGCTTGAGGATCGCGTGGTGAAGCGCTTCTTCCAGGCGCGTTCGGGGGGCGAGGGGCAGGGGTCCAGATACGCACCCGCGCGCCAGACCGTGCCGCCCGCCTTCAGGCTGCTCAGCAAGGCCATCGCGCCGGATGACCAAGAGCTTGCGGAAAACCCGCGCGCACGCTCGGCCAAGCTGCGGGTTGCGCAGCGCACGGACGCGCCCGCAGGCCGTGCCGACCGCGCCAGTCTCGGGCTGCCCGCGCCCGTGTTGAAAGGAGGGTCCAGATGAGGTCTCTGATCTATCTTGCCACCGCGCTTTGCGTGATGGGGCTGGCTTTCTGGGCCTACCGCGAGAATTATCAGACCCAGTCGCGGCAATCCGAGATGCGCCGCCTGCAGACCGAAATCGCATCGCTGCGCGAAGGTCTGGGCGTGCTGAAGGCGGAATGGGCCTATCTGAACCGCCCCGACCGGCTGCGCGAACTGGCCAACCTGAACTTCCAGCGCCTCGCGCTCATGCCGCTGGCGCCGGAACAGTTCGGCGCGGTGTCGCAGGTTGCCTATCCCAAGCCCGAGAATCTGCCGGTGCTTGAGCCGGTGGACGTGATCTCCACGCCCGGAACCGCCACGGAGGATGCCCAATGATCCGCACGCCGCTGCGCCCTCTGGCCCGCATCCTTTCGGCCCGCGCCAGGGGCGAGAACCCCGACGCAATCGAGCGCGAGAATATCCGCCTGCGGGGCGAGATGAACCGCGACAAGGCCCGTTCGCGGGCCGAGGGGCGCCTTCTGGTGATGGCGCTGCTGTTTCTGGGCGCGTTCGTCACCGTGGGCACGCGCATGGGCTCGCTTGCCGCGTCCGAACCCTATGAGCCGCAGCTTGCCTCTTCGGGCACCGAGATCCTTGCGCAGCGCGCCGATATCGTCGACCGCGAAGGCCGCGTGCTGGCGACCAACCTTGTCACCCACGCGCTTTATGCGCAGCCGCAGATGATGGTCGATCCGGTGGGCGCGGCCGAACGTCTGGTGGAGATCTTCCCCGATCTTGACCGCGACCGGCTGGTCAAGGACTTCACCGGCGGGCGCAAGTTCCTTTGGATCAAGAAGAAGATCAGCCCCGAGCAGATGCAGGCGGTGCATGACATCGGCGATCCGGGGCTTCTGTTCGGCCCGCGCGAGATGCGCCTTTACCCCAATGGCGCGATTGCCTCGCACATCCTGGGCGGCGCGAGCTTTGGCCGTGAAGGCGTTGATTCCGCCGAGATCCTTGGTGTCGCCGGGGTCGAGAAGGCATTCGACGGCTGGCTGCGCGATCCCGGCAACGAGGGCGCGCCGCTCAGCCTGTCGCTTGATCTGACGGTGCAGGCGGCGATGGAAGAGGTTCTGGCCGGCGGCATGCGCCTGATGGATGCCAAGGGCGCGACCGCGATTCTGATGGAGGTCGGATCGGGCGAGATCGTGGCGATGGCAAGCCTGCCGGATTTCGACCCCAACGACCGCCCCGCGCCGCTGACCAAGGGCGATGCCTCGGACAGCCCGCTGTTCAACCGCGCGGTGCAGGGCGTCTATGAGCTTGGCTCGACCTTCAAGATCTTTGCCGTCGCGCAGGCGCTGGAACTGGGGCTTGTCAATCCCGACACCATGATCGCCACGAAAAGCCCGATGATCTACGGCCGCCACCGGATCCGTGATTTCCACAATTACGGCAAGGAACTGTCGGTCACCGACATCATCGTCAAATCCTCGAATATCGGCACGGCGCGGATCGCCATGATGATCGGGGGCGAGCGGCAGCGCGGCTTCCTTGACGGTCTGGGCTTCCTCACGCCGACCGGGGTCGAGATGGTCGAGGCCCCGACCGGGCGCCCGATCCTGCCGCAGAAATGGTCCGAGATTTCCTCGATGACCATCGCCTACGGGCACGGGCTTTCGGCCAGCCCGCTGCACCTTGCTGCGGCCTATGCCACCATCGCCAATGGCGGGCGCAAGGTCACGCCGACGCTTTTGCATGGCGCGGCCCCGACCCCCGGCGCCCAGGTCATGCGCCCCGAGGTCGCGCGCACCTCGCTTGACATGATGCGCGCCGTGGTGACGCGCGGCACCGCCTCTTTCGCCGAAATCAAGGGCTATGAAGTGGCGGGCAAGACCGGCACCGCCGACAAGGCCAAGCCCACCGGCGGCTATTACAAGGACAAGGTGATCGCCACTTTCGCCAGCGTCTTTCCGGCCTCGGACCCGAAATATGTCCTCGTGCTGACGCTGGACGAGCCGGTCGAGGTGATCGCGGGCGAGGCCCGCCGCACCGCAGGCTGGACCGCCGTGCCGGTCGCCGCCGAGGTGATCCGCCGCACCGCGCCGCTTCTGGGCCTGCGCCCGGTGGCGGAACCCGCCGATCCGGAGGCGCTGACGCTTGTGCGGAATTGACGCAGCCTTGGCCCGCCCGGTAAATGGCCGGGTCAATCGAAAGGGCGCATGACATGGGTGACGGGGCAAGAACGCTGGCCGGGCTGGGGCTGACCGCATCGCATGGCGGCGATGCCGAGGTCACCGGCATCAGCGTGGACAGCCGGCTGGTGAAGCCGGGCCATCTGTTCGCGGCCCTGCCCGGCACGAAGGTGCATGGCGCCGAGTTCATCGCCTATGCCCTGCGCATGGGCGCGCGCTCCGTGCTGACCGACCGCGCGGGCGCCGAGATCGCGCGCGAGGCGCTTGCCGGGGCGCAGGCCGCACTGGTCGTGACCGAGGACCCGCGCCAGGCGCTCGCCTTCGCCGCGGCGCTGTTCTTCGGTGCGCAGCCGCAGACCATGGTCGCGGTGACGGGCACCAACGGCAAGACCTCGGTCGCCACCTTCACGCGCCAGATCTGGCAGCATCTCGGCCTTGAGGGCGCCAACATCGGCACCACCGGCGTCGAGGGCGCCTATAGCGCGCCGTCGGCCCATACCACGCCCGAACCCGTCACCCTGCACCGGCTTCTGGCCGACATGGCCGCCGCGGGGGTCACGCATGCGGCGTTGGAGGCCTCGTGACACTGGCTGGCGCAGCCGCGGCTGGACGGCGTTCGACTGTCGGGGGCTGGCGTA
>CALMEG010000174.1 GCA_937863185.1 uncultured Paracoccaceae bacterium
GGCGATGCGCTTCTTGCGGCTGGCCTGCAGCAGGTCGGGATTGGCGCGTTCCTTCTTGGTCATCGAATTGATAAGCGCGATCTGGCGGCGGATCGTGCGGTCGTCAAAGCCCGCATCCTCGGCGGCCTTGGCCATCTTGCCCATGCCCGGCATCATGCCCATGACGCCCTGCATGCCGCCCATCTTCAGCATCTGGTCCAACTGCCCCTTGAGGTCGTTCATGTTGAACAGGCCCTTCTGGAAGCGCTTCATCATGCGCTCGGCCTGCTCGGCCTCAAGGGTTTCCTGCGCCTTCTCGACAAGGGCCACGATATCGCCCATGCCAAGGATGCGCCCGGCGATGCGGCCGGCCTCGAAGGTTTCCAGCGCGTCCATCTTTTCGCCAAGGCCGACGAAGCGGATCGGCTTGCCGGTGACCGCGCGCATCGACAGCGCCGCACCGCCGCGCCCGTCGCCATCCATCCGCGTCAGCACCACGCCCGAGATCCCGACCTTGCTGTCGAACTCGGTCGCCACGTTCACCGCGTCCTGCCCGGTCAGCCCGTCGACGACCAGAAGCGTTTCGCGCGGGGCGGCCACGTCGCGGACGGCCTGCACCTCGTCCATCAGGACTTCGTCGATATGCAGCCGCCCTGCGGTATCGAGCATGTAGACGTCATAGCCGCCCAGCGTCGCCTGCTGCTTCGCCCGCCGGGCGATCTGCACGGCGGTTTCGCCCTTCACGATGGGCAGCGTGTCCACGCCGATCTGGGTGCCGAGGATCGCAAGCTGCTCCATCGCCGCGGGGCGGTTGGTATCAAGCGAGGCCATCAGGACGCGCTTCTTGTCGCGCTCTTTCAGGCGGCGGGCGAGTTTCGCGGTGGTGGTGGTCTTGCCCGAGCCCTGCAGCCCGACCATCAGGATCGGCGCGGGCGGGTTGTCGATCTTCAGCGCGCCGGCATCGTCCTCGCCCGAGAGCACCTTGACCAGTTCGTCATGGACGATCTTGACGACCTGCTGGCCGGGGGTCACCGATTTCGTGACCGCGGCGCCGGTGGCCTTCGCCTCGACCGCCTTGATGAAATCGCGCGCCACGGGCAGGGAAACGTCGGCCTCCAGCAGCGCCACGCGCACTTCGCGCAGCGCGGTGCGCACGTCGTCCTCGGACAGGGCGCCCTGTTTCGTCAGCCGGTCGAACACGCCGCCAAGGCGTTCTGACAGGTTCTCGAACATATCGCGACCCTCCTTCGGGCGGGTGCCGGCAGGACCGGCGGAAAACGACAAGCGCACCAGTGGGCGCAACGCGCTGACTGGTGGCGATCCCCGCTTCTTGCGGGGACCGAAGGCATCGGGCCTTCGGGGAATCCCGGCTCATCTATGGAAAAAGGGCCCCGGAGTCAACCGGAGCCCCTGGATTGCATTGCAAGAAACCGCCCGCGATCAGGCGGCGATCGCCATCACCTCGGCCTCGGCGCGCGACAGCGTGTCCTCGGGGGCAAAGACCATGCGGTCGGCGGCCACGAATTCCACGTCGGTGATGCCGAAGAAGCCCAGGATATGGCGCAGATAGCCCGAGGCGAAGTCGATCTCCGAGCCGAACCCGGTCCCGTCCGAGGACAGCGCGACGATCGCGCGCTTGCCGGTCAGCAGGCCCACGGGGCCGGTCTCGGTATAGGTGAAGGTTTCGCCCTTGCGCGCAAGCTGGTCGATCCAGGCCTTCATGTGCGACGGCACGCCGAAATTGTAGATCGGCAGGCCGATGACGATGATGTCTGCGGCGCGCATCTCGTTTAGGTATTCGTCGGCCTGGGCGGCGATGGCGGCCTGTTCGGGGCTGCGCTGTTCGGCGGGGGTGTAGATCGCGCCAAGCCAGGTGGCGTCGATCGGGGCGACGCCTTCGGCAAGGTCGCGCGTGGTCACGGTGGCGCCGGGATTGGCGGCCTCGAGGCGGTTCACGATACGGTCGGTCAGGCGGCGCGAGACCGAACCGTCGGTCTTGATCGTCGCGTCGACGCGGAGGATATGGGTCATTGCTCTGGGCTCCTGAATGGGTATGAGGGGGAAAATCGTCTCTTGCCCGCGCGAACGCAATGGCCAAGAATGCACCATGTCTGTTCTTTGGTGCACATATGGGACTTGAAAACTGGGATGAGATCCGCACCGCCTATCAGGTCGCGCGGATCGGCACTGTTTCGGGCGCGGCCGAGGTGCTGGGCGTGCATCATGCCACCGTGATCCGCCATATCGACGCGCTGGAGGGGCGGCTTGGGGCCAGGCTGTTCCAGCGCCATTCGCGCGGCTACACCCCGACCGAGGCGGGCCTGCAGCTTCTGTCCGTCGGGCAGGCGACCGAGGATCAGTTCTCGCAGCTGGCCGCGCGGATCGCGGGCGCGGGCGAAGAGGTGACCGGAGAGCTGATCGTGACCTCGCTGCCGACCCTTGCGACGCTGGTCCTGCCCGCGCTGGGCCGGTTGATGGTGGACCATCCCGGCCTGCGGCTGCGCTATCTGACGGATCAGCGGATCTTCCGCCTGGAATATGGCGAGGCCCATGTGGCGATCCGCGCCGGAACCCGCCCGGCGGAACCCGATAACGTCGTGCAGGTGCTTGCCAGCCAGCAGCACGCGCTTTACGCCGCCCCCGCCTATGCCGAGGCGCATGGCCTGCCCGAAACCGCCGAGGATCTGGCCCGGCACCGGTTCATCGGTCCCGATGCGCAGGATAGCCGCGCGCCCTTCTTCCGCTGGCTTTCAGAGCGTATCCCGCCCGAGAGGTTCGTGTTCCGCTCGAACGAGGCAGAGGCCCAGACCAGGGCGATCCGCCTTGGCATCGGCCTTGGCTTCCTGCCCGTGCACGAGGCCCGCGCCGGGAACGGCCTTCTCGAGGTGATGGGACCGAAGCCGGAATGGGATGCGCCGCTGTGGCTGGTGACGCATGTCGATTTGCACCGCACGCCGAAGGTGCAGGCGGCACTGGCCGCGCTGAAAGAGGCGGCCGCGGCCTGCGGCCCGGCGGCCTAGCGCGCCGGGGCCGCCACCCATTTCAGGTCCGGCTGGGCCGGCGGTTCCGTGGGTGCGGCTGAAAGGGCCGCGGCCGCGCGCTGTGCCGCTTTGGGCGACAGGCGTTCGCGGGCCGCGGCAAAGGCCCATTGCAGCGCAAGCCCGCCCAGGATCAGCGCGGTATCCTGCCAGATCCCGGCCGGGTGCACCGCCTTGACCGCCTGGGCGAAGATCGCCAGCACCGTGCCAAGCGCGAAGACGGGCAGCCCCTGACGGCCCAGAAGCCGGATCGGCGCCACCACGCGCGAGGCCGCGATGCGCGGCACAAGCCCCGGCATGCTGAGCACATAGGCAAGCGCCATGATGTGCAAGAGGCGCGGCCCCGACACGAAGGTCTTGTCGAAATCCACCAGCCAGAACGGCGCCCCCCATTGGCGGAACTGCCAGATCACATGGCCCAGCCCCTTCAGCATGGCGTCCGACTTGACCCAGACAAGGCAGAAGACCAGCCAGCCGGCCGCGGCCCAGAACAGCCATTGCCGCTGCGGAACGAAGCGCCGCCCCTCGCGCAGGGCAAGCCCGGTCAGAATGCCAAGGGTGAACAGCAGCTGCCACGCCAGCGGGTTGAAGAACCATCCGCCCTCGAACGGATAGTTCGGGAAATTGAGCCGGAACGTGCCCACCAGCGCCCAGAACCCGACCGAGCCGATCAGCAGCCAGCCCGGCCGCACCTGCCCCAGCCGGATCAGGAAGGGGGCGGCCAGCAGAAGCGCCGCATACATCGGCAGGATATTCACATAGCCAAGCTGGTGGCCAAGCGTGACGATGCCGATCAGGAAGGCCAGCGGCTCTTCGGTCAGGGGGCGGAAGGCGTTCTTCGTCAGCAGCACATCGGCCCCGAACCACAGCGCGGCGGCGGAGATGATGCCGATCGCCCAGGCCGCGGTCATGATATGGACCAGGTAAAGCAGCCAGGACCGCCCCCAGATCCGCGAGACGGTGGGCCATCGCGGGGACCGGGCAAGCCCCGGCCCATAGGCAAGCGCGGCCGCCACGTCCGACATGAAGACAAACCCCTCGGCCGCGTCGGAGAACCCGAAATTGCGCGAGGTGAAATGCTCGTAGACCGTGCCGGGGACATGGTTGATGAAGATCATCACCAAGGACAGGCCGCGGAAGAAATCCAGCCGTGGATCGCGTGTGCCGGGGGGAATCGGGCTGTTACGCATGGGCGACCTCGGGGACGGGGGCGGGCGCCGGGGCACCGGCGGCGGCAGGGGGGGCGAACTGCGCCGACCAGCGCTCGAAGATGCGCTCTTGCGCCAGCATGACGGGGGCGGGGGCGTATTCCGTGGGCACGGCCATCAGCATGCTGTTGCTGTCGCGCGAGGACCAGCCGAGGATCAGCGGCGCCAGGATCATCGGCACGCCCACCGGCAACAGCCACAGCAGCAGGCCCGGCGCGAAGGCCCAGGTCGCGGCCAGCCCCAGAAGGCCGATGGTGACGATCCAGTGCGATGCGGCGAAGGACTCGGCCAGTGTCAGCCGTCCGTCGCCCCGGTTGTTGGTGGGCCAGCCGCCATCGCGCCCCAGCAGGACCTGAATGACCGAGCGGGTGGCGAAAAGCAGCAGGATCGGCGCGGTCAGGGACGAGAAGACAAGCTCGGCCAGCGTCGAGGCGAAGGCGATGAACGGCCCGCCGAAACCGCGCGTCTGCCCGCTCAGGCTTGCCCGCGCGGCGATCAGGATCTTGGGCAGGAACAACAGTCCGAAAATGCCGATGGCCAGCCCGATGGCCTTCGAGGCGCCCGAAGGCGGGAAATAGGGGAAGGGCCAGTAAGGCTCGGGGAAATAGTCCGGCGGCGGCGCGACCAGCGGCGCCGCGATCGAGGCCAGGATGAAGCCCAGCCAGAAAAGCGGGGCGATATAGGCCATGATCCCCTGCGCGAAGACAAAGCGCGACCAGGCCCTCAGCCCCGGCGCGCCGATCACGCGCGCATGTTGCAGGTTGCCCTGGCACCAGCGGCGGTCGCGCTTGGCGTGGTCGACGATGTTCTCGGGGCCTTCCTCGTAGCTGCCGCCCAGATCGTCATCCAGCCGCACGATCCAGCCCGCGCGCGCCAGAAGGGCCGCCTCGACGTAATCATGGCTCATGATATGGCCACCGAAGGGGGGCCGGCCCGACAGTTCGGGCAGCCCGCAGCTTTCGGCGAAGGCGCGCACCCGGACCATGGCGTTGTGGCCCCAGAAGGGGCCGGCTTCGCCCTGCATCATCGCAAGGCCGCGCGCGAAGACGGGCGAGAAGAAGCTGGCCGAGAACTGCATCGCCCGGCCAAAGCGCGAGCGCGCATTGATGACGCGCGGCAGGGTCTGCAACAGGCCAAGGCGCGGCTCGGCCTGCATGCGGCGCACCATCTCGACGATGGTTTCGCCCTCCATCAGGCTGTCGGCGTCAAGGATCAGGGCATAGTCGTAGGCGGCGCCCGAGCGGCTGATGAAATCCTCGATATTGCCGGCCTTCTTGCCGGTATTGAGCGTGCGCCGGCGGTAGAAGAACCGCCCCAGCCCGGCGCGCTCGGTCACCAGATGGGCGAAAAGCGCCTCTTCGCGCCGGGCGATCGCCTCGTTGCGGGTGTCCGACAGGATGGCGAAGTGGAAGGCCTCTGCCTCTGCGGTTGCGGCAAGCGAGGCATCCATCGCCGCCACGCGCGCGAAAGTGGCAAGCGGATCTTCGTTATAGACCGGCATGAGGATGACGCAGCGCCCCGTGATCGGGCGGTCACGGTCGATCGCGGGCGGTTTGGGGCGGGTCGTCAGCCCGATCAGCGCCTGAACCGCGCCCCAGGCCAGCCAGAGCGTCGAGATCAGGATCAGCAGCGCGCGCACCACATCAAGCGTGTCCAGCCCGTCGGCATCGCCGAATTGCAGGAACAGGACGAAGGCGCCAAACCCCGCCAGCACGCTTGCCAGAAGCGCCGAAGCGCGCAGCCCCGTCAAGGCCACGCGCTTTATGTGCAAGCCGGACATGGCGTCAGCCTTTTGCGCCCGTCGGCGCGGGCGGTCGGGGCAGGAATGCCGACAGGATGCGGCGCAGCAGGCCGGTTCTTGCCTCAAGAACCTGCCGCGGCATGGCAAGCGGCGCATCGGGAAGTGCGCAGGGCCCCGCGATCAGATCCTCGGGCGTGAGCGTGCCGGTGATTGTCGGGTATTGAGCGGTCATGCCTTGATCCATTGATAAAGCCAGGTTTCCGAGAGCTTGCGATCGAAACCCGCGACATGGGCGGAAAGTTCCACGGTGGCCGCATCGGCGGCCTTCACATCCAGCACAAGACGCCAGACTCCTTCGGAGGGGATGGCGGAAAGCGTCTTCGTCACGATCTCGCCACCCGAGGCGGTGACCACGGCTTCCAGCTGGTCGGCCTGGTCGGCGGGAAGGCTGCCCAGCAGGCCGCCCACGAAGTCTATGACGAACTTGCGCGTGCCCTCGGTATTCTCGACACCCGACACGCCGCCGACGCCCGCGCGGGTCTCGAGCACATGGGCGCGGTCGTCCCGCGGGTCGGGCGGCAGGTCGCCCCACAGCAGCCGATACGAGAATTCGCGCGCATCGCCGGCCCGTGCCGGGGCCTCGGGCACCCAGAAGGCGACGATGTTGTCGTTGACCTCAAGGTCCGAGGGGATCTCGACCAGCCGCACGGCGCCGCGGCCCCAGTCGCCCATCGGCTGCACCATCAGCGAGGGGCGGCGTTCGTAATGCGCCGCGGCGTCCTGATAATTGGCAAAGTCGCGGTCGCGCTGGAAAAGGCCGAAGCTCTGCGGCGCCACCTCGGTGAAATAGCTCGAGGCAAGGCGCGGCGGGTTGGCCAGCGGGCGCCACAGCCGGTCGCCATTGGCCCGCACGATGCCCAGCCCGTCGCTGTCATGCACGTTGGGGCGGAAATCGTCGAAGGCATGGCGGTTGCGTTCGGCGAACAGGAACATCGAGGTCAGCGGCGCCACGCCAAGCTGCTCGACATCGGTGCGGAAGAACAGCCGCGCGGTGACCTCCATCGCTGTATTCGCGCCGGGCGTGATGACGAAGCGGTAGGCCCCGGTCAGGGATGTGCTTTCCATCGCGGCGTAAAGCACGATGCTGCCCGCCTCGCTGGCCGGGCGCTCGATGTAGAAGCGGGTGAAGCGGGGGAACTCTTCGGCCACCGGAAGCCCGGTATTGACCGCAAGCCCGCGCGCCGAAATGCCATAGGCCGATCCGCGCCCGAGCGCGCGGAAATAGGACGCCCCCTGGAAGGCCACAAGCTCGTCGAACACGTCGGGGCGGTTCAGGGGATAATGGAGGCGGAAGCCCGCCACGCCCGGCAGGGGCGCATGTTCGGGGACGCGGTCGGGGGCCCCCCGCTCGGAGATGAAATC
>CALMEG010000175.1 GCA_937863185.1 uncultured Paracoccaceae bacterium
ACCGGATGCCGCGCGCCCCCGGCGCCGGAATGACGACCGCCCCCCCGCATCCCGGCAGTTGCGGGGGCATCCCCTTGCAAAGGACAGCACGAAATGCCCGCGAACCTGACCTTCGATCAGCTCAAGTCCAGCGTCAAAGCCGGCGAGATCGACACCGTGATCGCCTGTATCGTCGACATGCAGGGCCGCATGCAGGGCAAGCGCTTCCATGCCCGCCACTTCATCGACAGCGCCTGGGAAGAGACGCATTGCTGCAACTATCTTCTGGCCACCGACATGGAGATGAACACCGTCGAGGGCTATCGCGCCACCTCGTGGGCGGCGGGCTATGGCGATTATGTCATGAAGCCCGACCTGGCCACGCTGCGCCGCCTGCCCTGGCTTGAGGGCACGGCGATGGTGATGTGCGACGTGCTCGACCACCACAGCCACGAACTGGTGCCGCACGCCCCGCGCTCGGTGCTCAAGCGGCAGGTGGAACGCGCCCGCGCAATGGGGTTCGAACCGATGATGGCGACCGAGCTGGAATTCTACCTGTTCGAGGAAAGCTTCCCCGAATTGTTCGATAATGGCTATCCGGACCCCACGCCCATCGCCCGATACAACGTGGATTATTCGCTTTTCGGCACTGCGCGGGATGAACCGATCATGCGCGCGATCCGCAATGACCTGTGGGATGCGGGAATTCCGATCGAATGCTCCAAGGGCGAGGCCGATGCCGGGCAGGAAGAGGTGAACGCCAAATATTCCGACGCCCTCGATACCGCCGACATGCATTGCATCATCAAGCAGGGCGTGAAGGAAATCGCGCAGCAGCACGGCGCATCCGTCACCTTCATGGCGAAATACGACCACCGCCGCGCCGGATCGTCGAGCCATGTGCACCAGTCGCTCTGGCGCGAGGGCCGCAACGTGTTCCACGACGCGGCCGAACCCCATGGCATGTCGTCGGTGATGCGTCACTTCCTTGCCGGGCAGCTTGCGCATGCCTCTGAAATCACGGCCTTTCTTGCGCCCTATGTGAACAGCTACAAGCGTTTCTGCGTGGGCATGTTCGCCCCCACCAAGGCGGTCTGGAGCCTTGACAACCGCACCGCCGGTTTCCGCGTCTGCGGCGAGGATACCAAGGCCGTGCGTGTCGAATGCCGGATCGGCGGCGCGGATCTGAACCCCTACATGGCTTGCGCGGCGCTTCTGGCCGCGGGCCTTGCCGGGATCGAGAAGGGGCTGGAGCTGGGCGCCCCGGTCAAGGGCGACATCTATCACGCCGAAGGCGCCGCGGCGATCCCCGCCACCCTTGGCGAGGCCGCAGAGGCCATGCGCCGCAGCGAGATGCTCTTGCACGCCTTCGGCGAGGATGTCATCGCGCATTATCACCATGCCGCAAGCTGGGAAATTTCGGAAACCAACCGCGTCGTCACCAACTGGGACCGCGCGCGTGGCTTTGAACGCGCCTGAGGGCGTCTCTTGTGGGCCCGGACGGCCCGAAGGAAGGATCAGATGAGCAGGATCATCCAATGCATCTCGCCCGTGGACGGGCGCGTCTATGCCGAGCGCCAGTCGCTCAGCGCGGTCGATGCCGAGGCTGCGGCGGCGCGCGCCCGCGCGGCACAGCACGAATGGGCGGCCCGCCCGCTTGAGGAACGCATCGCGCTGGTCAAGGCGGGCGTCCGGAAGCTGAACGACATGAAGGATCTGCTGGTTGAAGAACTCGCCTGGCAGATGGGCCGCCCCACGCGCTATGGCGGCGAGTTCGGCGGTGTGAACGACCGCACCGACTACATGTCCTCGATCGCGGCCGAGGCGCTTGCCCCGCTTGTGGCCGAGGCCTCGGACCGGTTCGAGCGGCGCATCCTGCGCGAGCCGGTCGGCGTGGTCTTCATCGTGGCGCCCTGGAACTACCCCTACCTGACCACGATCAACACGCTGGCGCCCGCGCTGATCGCAGGCAACACGGTGATGCTGAAACATGCCAGCCAGACCCTTATGGTGGGCGAGCGGCTGGCCGAGGCGTTCCATGCCGCGGGCGTGCCCGAGGACGTGTTCCAGAATGTCGTGCTCAGCCATGACGTGACCGAGCATCTGATCCGCAACCGTGCCTTCAATTTCATTAACTTCACCGGCTCGGTCGCCGGGGGCGCCGCGATGGAGCGGGCGGCGGCAGGCACCTTCACCGGGCTGGGGCTGGAACTGGGTGGCAAGGACCCGGCCTATGTCATGGACGATGCCGACCTGGATGCCGCGGTCGACAGTCTGATGGACGGCGCGATGTATAACGCGGGCCAGTGCTGCTGCGGGATCGAGCGGATCTATGTCCATCACAGCCTTTACGACGCCTTCGTCGAAAAGGCCGTGGCCTGGGTGAAGACCCTCAGGCTCGGCAATCCGTTCGAGGCCGACACCACGCTTGGCCCGATGGCCAATGTCCGCTTTGCCCAGACCGTGCGCGACCAGATCGCCGAGGCGGTGGCCGAAGGCGCCCGCGCGCTGATCGACCCGGCGCTGTTTCCCGCCGATGACGGCGGCGCCTATCTGGCGCCCCAGATCCTTGTGGATGTGAACCACGAGATGCGCGTGATGCGCGAGGAAAGCTTTGGCCCCGTGGTCGGGATCATGCCGGTCTCGGGCGATGACGAGGCTGTGGCGGTGATGAATGACAGCCCCTACGGCCTGACCTGCTCGCTCTGGACCGCAGATGCCGAACGCGCGGCGCGCATCGGCGCACAGGTCGAGACGGGCACCGTCTTCATGAACCGTTGCGATTACCTTGACCCCGCGCTGTGCTGGACAGGGTGCAAGGATACCGGGCGGGGCGGTTCGCTGTCGGTTCTGGGCTTCTATGCGGTCACTCGACCGAAATCCTACCATCTCAAGAAGGTGACGAAATGAAACTGAAGGGAAACTGGTCCTATCCCACGCTGGTGAAATTCGGCGCTGGCCGGATTTCTGAACTGCCCGAGCATTGCCTTGCCGCGGGGGTGAAAAAGCCGCTTCTGGTGACCGACAAGGCGCTTGCCGCGCTTCCGATCACCGCCGCGGCGCTTGACAGCCTGGACGCGGCGGGGCTGGGGCGTGCGGCCTTCTCGCAGGTCGACCCGAACCCGAACGAGGGCAACATGGCCGACGGCCTTGCGGTCTATCGCGCGGGCGGCCATGACGGGGTGATCTGCTTCGGCGGCGGCTCGGCGCTGGATCTGGG
>CALMEG010000176.1 GCA_937863185.1 uncultured Paracoccaceae bacterium
GGCCCTCGATATCGCCCACCGTGCCGCCGATCTCGCAGAGCATGAAATCGACCTCGTCATCGCCAACGTCAAGGAAGTCCTTGATTTCGTTGGTGACGTGGGGAATTACCTGGATCGTCTTGCCCAGATAGGCGCCCTTGCGCTCTTTCTCCAGCACGTTGGAATAGATCCGCCCCGAAGACACGCTGTCGGTCTTGCGCGCGCTGACCCCGGTGAAGCGTTCGTAATGGCCAAGATCGAGGTCCGTCTCGGCCCCGTCATCGGTCACGAAAACCTCGCCATGTTCGAACGGGCTCATCGTGCCGGGATCGACGTTGAGATAGGGGTCGAGCTTGCGCAGCCGCACCGAAAAGCCGCGTGCCTGCAACAGCGCGCCAAGCGCGGCCGAGGCAAGCCCCTTGCCAAGCGAAGACACCACGCCGCCTGTAATGAAAACGTAACGCGCCATGAAAGCCCCCGTGACCTTGAGATAAATGCAAGAGTTTCTGCTGTCCGGACGGATCAGCACCACGGGATTTGATCTTAATACGATTCGCAGTCCGCCCGCAACCGGACCGCAATCAGTTGGGTGTTGTCTGGCGCAAGTCCCTACGTCTTGTGCCCGACCGCAATCAGTTCGCGGGCGGGGGCGTAAGGGGCGCGTCGGTCGCGGCCGGGGGCAGCGACAGATCGGGCAGTGCGGGCGCGCTTTCGGTTACGGGCGCATCCTGCACGCGGTCCACGACCGAGCCTTCGGTCGCCTTGCGCGCGGCAAGGATGGTCAGCCCGACCGAGGTGCAGATGAAGCCCACGGCAAGGATCCAGGTGAGTTTGGACAGCGCGTTCGCCGCCTGCCGGCCGGTCATCACACCGCCGCCACCGCCACCGCCGCCCATGCCAAGGCCGCCCCCCTCGGAGCGTTGCAGCAGCACCACGCCGATCAGCAGCAGCGCCAGGATCAGGGGGACGGAGAGGACGACGTTTTCCATACGGGGACGGGCCTTCTTTCTTTCGACGCCCTCAGATAGGCGCAATGGCCCTCCGGTGCAAGGTCGAAAGGCGCGTTGGCGGGCGTGCCGGGGAAACCCCTGCCGGAAAACAAGGGGCGCGTGGTGCGGCGGAACCGGAACCCGGCGCCTTTGCCCGCCACGAAGGGCCGCAAGGCCGGCGCATCATTTTCCGGTTCCCCCCGCAGGCGCCCCCCGCTATATGTCGCACGGTTTTGCAACCCGCGAGGAGAGAGACATGGCCAATGTCGTGGTGGTCGGCGCCCAATGGGGCGACGAGGGCAAGGGCAAGATCGTAGACTGGCTGAGCGAACGCGCCGATGTGATCGCGCGTTTCCAGGGCGGTCACAACGCGGGCCACACGCTCGTCATCGACGGCAAGGTCTACAAGCTGAACGCGCTGCCCTCGGGCGTGGTGCGCGGCGGTAAGCTGTCGGTTATCGGCAACGGCGTGGTGCTTGACCCCTGGCACCTGCTTTCCGAGATCGACAAGATCCGCGAGCAGGGCGTGGACATCAGCCCCGAGACGCTGATGGTTGCGGAAAACACGCCCCTCATCATGCCTTTCCACGGCGAACTTGACCGGGCCCGCGAGGCGCAGGCCGCGGGGTCGAATGCGAAGATCGGCACCACCGGGCGCGGCATCGGCCCGGCCTATGAGGATAAGGTGGGCCGGCGCGTGATCCGCGTGGCGGACCTGGCCGATGACGAGACGCTGCAATCGCGCGTCGACCGCGCACTGGTGCATCACAACGCGCTGCGCGCGGGCCTTGGGCTGGAGTCGATCGACCGCGACGCCACGGTGGACATGCTGCGCGAGATCGCGCCCGAAATCCTGAAATACGCCGCCCCCGTCTGGAAGGTGCTGACCGAGCTGCGCAAGGCCGGCAAGCGCATCCTGTTCGAGGGCGCGCAGGGCTCGCTTCTGGATATCGACTTCGGCACCTATCCTTATGTCACTTCCTCGAACGTGATCGCGGGGCAGGCGGCGACCGGGGTCGGCATGGGGCCGAACTCGATCGATTTCGTGCTGGGCATCGTCAAGGCCTACACGACCCGCGTGGGCGAAGGCCCGTTCCCGACCGAGCTGGACGACGCGGATGGCGAACGCCTGGGCACGCGCGGCCATGAATTCGGCACCGTGACCGGGCGCAAGCGGCGCTGCGGCTGGTTCGATGCGGTCCTCGTGCGCCAGACCTGCGCGATTTCCGGCATCAACGGCATCGCGCTGACCAAGCTTGACGTGCTTGACGGGTTCGAGACGCTGAAGATCTGCGTGGGATACGAGGTCGACGGCGTCGCCTATGACTATCTGCCGACGCAGGCCGCGTTGCAGGCGCGCGCCCGGCCCGTCTATGAGGAAATGGAAGGCTGGCAGGAATCGACCGCGGGGGCGCGGTCCTGGAACGATCTGCCCGGCGCGGCGGTCAAATATGTCCGCCGGATCGAGGAGCTGATCCAGTGCCCGGTTGCGATGCTGTCCACCAGCCCCGAGCGGGACGACACGATCCTTGTCACCGACCCCTTCGCGGACTGATCCGATGACGCTCAGCTACAAGGCTCGCCGCCGCTGGTCGCTGCTGATCCTCGTGATCGGGCTGCCGCTTTACATCGTCGTTGCGGTGACGGTCGTGAACTGGGCCGATGCGCGGTTCGGGCGGCTGCCGCTTCTGGCGGAACTGGCGGTCTATCTCGGGCTGGGTTTCCTGTGGGCGCTGCCGTTTCGCAAGGTGTTCCGTGGCGTGGGGCAGGCCGATCCGGACGACAGGTCCGAATGAAAAACGGAGGGGCAGGGCCCCTCCGTCCAATGATGCCCTGCGCGTCCGGCCTTAATTGGCGGCGCGGCGGGTTTCCTCGAAGAACCGCGACTGTTCGGTGATCGCATACTGGCCGCGGCGGATCTTGGCGATCTTGCCCTGGCGCAGCAGCTGGCCGAACGAACGCAGGCTTTCCTCGCGGCTGAAATCGCCCTCGTCGGCGACCGAGGCGACCTTGCGCAGGATCTGCGGCGGCGAGAAATGCGGCCGGCCCTCGATGGTCGAGGTATAGGCCGCGGCAGCCTCCAGAAGCTCCGAAAGCCCGCTGGAGCCGAGCGATTCCGCGAATTCGGCAAAGCTGCGCGCATCCTCGGCCGAGATCGGACCCGTGGGGGCCGCATCTTCGGCATCCGGGCGCGCGCTGTGGCGCGTGGCCGAGATCCGGCGCGGGCGCACCACGGCGTCCTCATCGTCGGCACGGTCGATCCGCTGCTCCGACACCAGCATGAGCGGCGCGGGGCGCGCCTGCGGCAGCGCGGGGCGGCGGGTGTGCGCCTCGCCGCTAACGACGGGGCGGCGCGGCTGCACGGCATGGTTCAGGTCGTCCCGATAAGCCTCGGCTGCTTCGTCTTCCTTGCTGGCCTGCCCGTTGCGTTCGCCGCGCACCAGGCGGTCGGCGACCGTGGCCGCGACGGCGGCCTTCAGGTGCGCAATCGCCGAGAAA
>CALMEG010000177.1 GCA_937863185.1 uncultured Paracoccaceae bacterium
CAGTATCGCGCGACCGACTTCCTGTTCCCCGGCAAGGGCAAGCTGACGATGAAATTCGTCGGCGAGGACGGCACCGTGATCGAGAAAGAGGTCTTCGACGCCCCCGCCGCCGGCGTGGCCATGGGCATGTATAACCTCGACCAGTCGATCATCGACTTCGCGCGCTCGTCGATGAACTACGGGCTGCTGAAGGGCTGGCCGGTCTACCTGTCAACCAAGAACACCATCCTCAAGGCCTATGACGGCCGCTTCAAGGATCTGTTCCAGAAGGTCTATGAGGAAGAGTTCGAAGAGCAGTTCAAGAAGGCCGGCATCCATTACGAGCACCGCCTGATCGACGACATGGTGGCAAGCGCGCTGAAATGGTCGGGCGGCTATGTCTGGGCCTGCAAGAACTATGACGGCGACGTGCAGTCCGATACCGTGGCGCAGGGCTTCGGCTCGCTTGGCCTGATGACCTCGGTGCTGATGACGCCCGATGGCAAGACGGTCGAGGCCGAGGCGGCGCATGGCACCGTGACGCGTCACTACCGCCAGCACCAGCAGGGCAAGGAAACCTCGACCAACTCCATCGCCTCGATCTACGCCTGGAGCGGCGGCCTGAAGCACCGCGCGAAGCTCGACAACAACGCGGCGCTGCAAACCTTCGCCGAAACGCTGGAGAAGGTGACCGTGCAATGCGTCGAGGACGGGTTCATGACCAAGGACCTCGCGCTGCTGGTCGGCCCCGACCAGAAATGGCTCACCACGATGGGCTATCTGGAAAAGGTGGACGAATACCTCAACAAGGCCCTCAAGGGCTGATCGCGGACGCGATCCAGATCAGGGGCGGCGCCGGTGGCGCCGCCCTTTTCGCTGTGCATGGCCCCTCTTGCGGCGGCGCGCGGCGCATGAGACATCTCGCATCATGACAGATCCAAACCAGCACTCCCCCCTCGAAGACGCGCAGGGCATCGCCTATGGCGGGCTTATGGCGGCCTTCGGCATCGTGATCCTGACCCATCTGGGCTTTGTCACCGGCCAGACCGCGGGGCTTGCGGTGCTGATCTCATACGCGACGGGCTGGAGCTTCGGTATCGTCTTCTTTCTGATCAACCTGCCCTTTTACTGGCTCGGTTATCTTCGCATGGGGCGGGTCTTCGTTCTCAAGACCTTCGTGGCGGTCGCGCTTTTTTCGGCGGCATCGATGATCCTGCCGCGCTATGTCAGCTTTGAAACCCTGCATCCGGCGGTGGGGGCGGTGCTGTTCGGCTTCGTCTCGGGCTCGGCGCTGCTGGCGCTGTTTCGCCATGGCGCGAGCCTGGGCGGCGTCGGCATCGTGGCGCTTTACCTTCAGGACAAGACCGGGTTCCGCGCCGGCTGGACCCAGATCCTGTTCGATATCGGCGTCTTCTCGCTGGCGCTTTTGCTGCGCGACGTGCAGACGGTGGCCTGGTCCTTCCTTGGGGCGCTGGTCACGAATATGGTGATCGCGTTCAATCACCGGCGCGACCGCTACATCGCAACGTGACGCCATGCTGAAAACCTATGCCTACCTCCTGATCGCCGTCCTGTTCGAGACCTTCGGCTCTACCTGCCTGCAAGCCAGCCAGCAATTCACGCGATTCTGGCCCACGGTCGGGGTCTTCGTCGGATTCGGCGCGGCGTTCTGGTTCTTCACGCTGGTGTTGAAGGTGCTGCCGCTTGGCGTCACCTATGCGCTGTGGTCGGGGATCGGCATCGTGCTGATCTCGGCCTCGGGCTTTCTGATCTTCGGCCAGCGTCTTGATTTCCCCGCGCTTCTGGGGATCGGGCTGATCGTTGCGGGCATCCTGATCATCAATCTCTTTTCCGGCGTCTCTGCGCATTAGTCTGGCCATCGCCGCGGAATTCGACTATGCGCGGCACCGCAGCATCAAATGGCGGGAACACATGGACCTTCGCAACATTGCGATCATCGCGCACGTTGACCACGGCAAGACGACACTGGTTGACCAGCTTCTGAAGCAATCCGGCGCCTTTCGGGAAAACCAGGCCGTGGCCGAGCGCGCCATGGACAGCAACGACATCGAACGCGAGCGCGGGATCACGATCCTGGCCAAGGCCACCTCGGTCGAGTGGAAGGGCACGCGCATCAACATCGTCGACACGCCCGGCCACGCCGATTTCGGCGGCGAGGTGGAGCGGATCCTGTCCATGGTCGACGGGGTCTGCCTGCTGGTCGACGCCGCCGAAGGGCCGATGCCGCAAACGAAATTCGTGACCTCCAAGGCGCTCGCGCTTGGGCTGAAGCCGATCGTGGTGCTGAACAAGGTCGACAAGCCCGCCGCCGAACCCGACCGCGCACTCAACGAGGTGTTCGACCTTTTCGCCAATCTGGGCGCCTCAGACGAACAGCTCGACTTTCCCCATGTCTACGCCTCGGGCATCGGCGGTTGGGCCGACACGGATCTTGACGGCCCGCGCAAGGATCTCTCGGCGCTGTTCGATCTGATCGTGCGCCATGTCGAGCCGCCCAGACAGCAAAGCCGCGCGGCAGAGCCGTTCCAGATGCTTGCCACCACCCTTGGCGCAGACCCGTTCATCGGCCGCATCCTGACCGGCCGGGTCGAATCCGGCCGCCTGAAAGTAGGCGAAACCCTCAAGGCGCTGTCACGCACCGGAGAGCGGATCGAGCAGTTCCGCTGCACCAAGATCCTCGCCTTCCGCGGCCTCGGCCAGCAGCCGATCGACATGGCCGAGGCGGGCGACATCGTCACCATCGCCGGCATGACCAAGGCGACCGTGGCCGATACGCTCTGCGCGCCCGAGGTGGAAACCGCCCTGCCCGCCCAGCCGATCGACCCGCCGACCATCTCGGTCACCTTCGGCATCAACGACAGCCCCCTTGCCGGCAAGGACGGCAACAAGGTGCAAAGCCGCGTCATCCGCGAACGCCTGATGCGCGAGGCCGAAACCAACGTGGCGATCCGCGTCGAGGACACCCCCGGCGGCGACGCCTTCATCGTCTCGGGCCGGGGCGAATTGCAGATGGGCGTGCTGATCGAGAACATGCGCCGCGAGGGGTTCGAGCTGTCGATCTCGCGCCCGCGGGTGATCTTCCGCGAGGAAGGCGGCGAGCGTCTGGAGCCGGTCGAGGAAGTCATCGTCGATGTCGACGACGAATATTCCGGCGCCGTGATCGAGAAACTGACCGGCCCGCGCAAGGGCGACCTGGTCGAGATGCGCCCCGCCGGCCACGGCAAGACCCGCATCGTCGCCCATGTCCCCTCGCGCG
>CALMEG010000178.1 GCA_937863185.1 uncultured Paracoccaceae bacterium
CGAGCCCCAGGCGGTCACTGCGGGCGCATGGGCGAAGGTGGGCGTGGTGCGGTCCGACAGCCCGCCGATATGGTCGCCATGCATATGCGTCAGCACCACGATGTCGATCTGTTCGGGGGTGACGCCGGCCGCGGCAAGTGCGGCCGTCATACCGGCAGTGTCGGTAGCGGGATCGGACAACACGAGCCCCGCCCCTGTATTGACCAGCGTGGGCGTGAAGTAGAAGCGCGCGGCATCGGTGGGGATGAACGCGGCCTCCGAGGTGGCGGCGAATTCCTCGGCGCTTGCGTTCAGCCCGAAGATCTCCTGGGGTTTCTCGACGATGCGGGTGCCGGCGAGCAGCGTCGTGACCTCGTAACTGCCAAGCGTCGTGCGGTGGAAGGGGGCGATCATGGGGCCTGCCATCGGCGCCTCGGCGCGCGCCGGGCGCGCGATCAGCGCAGGCGCCGCGCCAATGAAAGGCAGGGCGGCTGCGCCCAGAAGGGCGGTGCGGCGCGTCGTCATCACTTTGGTCATCTTGTCCTCCCGTCATGGTGTCATGAGACGAGGATAGGGCAGGCGGGCCTTATGGCAATGTGGCGCGGGTGCACAGGCCTGTGTGCGGTGCCGCGCTATTCCCACCAGCGGTCTATGGTGGCGATGTCGTCATCCGACCAGCCGAAATGATGCGCCAGTTCGTGGACATAGACATGCGCCACCAGCCGGGCCAGCCCGATATCGCCTCGTGCCGCCCATTCATCGAGGATCGGGCGGCGGAACAGCCAGATCACATCCGGGCCGCCGCCTGGGTCCATCACCGATTTCTCGGTCATCGGCACGCCTTCGTAAAGCCCGGTCAGCTCGAACGGATCCTCGATCTCCAGCGCGTCGAGCAGGGCCTGGTCGGGAAAATCCTCGACGCGCAGCACCACATCGCGGGCGGCGTCGAGGAACGCGGCGGGCAGGGCCGCGCGCGCGGCTTCGGCCAAGGCCTCGATCGTGGCAAGATCCGGTGCCGCCTTTTCCTGCCAGTCTTCCATCACGATCCTCCTTCGGCCTTGTCCCGATATGGACAAAAGCGGCGCCTTGTGAAAGAGCGGAGACCAACAGGAGTTGCACCCATGACCACCGTTACCCGCTTTGCCCCTTCGCCCACCGGCTATATCCATGTCGGCAACCTGCGCACTGCGCTGATGAACTATCTGATCGCGCGCAAGTCGGGCGGCACCTTCATCCTGCGCATCGACGATACCGACCAGGAACGCTCGAAGCAGGAATATGTCGATGCGATCATGGAAGACCTCGAATGGCTGGGCCTGCAATGGGATCGCGTGGAGCGCCAGTCCGAGCGGCTGGACCGTTACGAAGCGGCGGCCGAAAGCCTGCGCCGGTCCGGCAAGCTTTACGAATGTTTCGAAAGCCCGACCGAACTGGACCTGAAGCGCAAGAAGCTGCTGAACATGCACAGGCCCCCGGTCTATGACCGTGCGGCGCTGTCGCTGAGCGCGGAACAGATCGAGCGTTACCGCGAAGAGGGGCGCGAGGGGTATTGGCGCTTCCTTCTCGATCAGGTGCGCACGGAATGGACCGACGGCATCCTCGGGCCGATCTCGATCGACGCGGGCTCGGTGTCGGACCCGGTGCTGATCAAGGCGGGCGGGCAGGTGCTTTATACCTTCGCCAGCTCGGTCGACGACATCCAGATGGGGGTCACGCATATCGTGCGCGGGGCCGACCATGTGACCAATACCGCCACGCAGATCCAGATCATCGAGGCGCTTGGGGGCAAGCCGCCGGCCTTCGCGCATCACAGCCTGCTGACCGGCGCGCAGGGCGAAGAGCTGTCCAAGCGGCTTGGCACGCTGTCGCTGCGCGACCTGCGCGCGCGCGGGATCGCGCCCGAGGCGCTTCTGAGCCTGATGGCGCGGCTTGGTTCCAGCCAACCGGTCGAGCTGCGCATGAGCCTGGACGAGCTGGCCGAGGGGTTCGATCTGGGCCAGTTCGGCGCGGCCCCCACCAAGTTCGATGCCGAGGATCTGATCCCGCTGACCCGTGCACGCAACCAGCATCTGCCCTTCGATGCCGTGGCCGAGCATATCCGCGGGCTGGGAATCCCCGACGATCTTGCGCCGCGCTTCTGGGCGGTTGCGTCGCAGAATATCGACACGCTGGAGGATCTGCGCCATTGGGCCGAGCTGGTCCTGGAAGGTGCCGCGCCGGCGATCGACGCCGAGGATGCCGATTTCGTGGCGCAGGCGCTTGCGATGCTGCCTCCGCCGCCCTTCACCGAGGCGACCTGGGGCGAATGGACCGCGGCGGTCAAGGCCGCGACGGGGAGGAAAGGCAAGGGGCTGTTCATGCCGTTGCGCAAGGCGCTGACGGGGCAGTCGCACGGCCCCGAGATGGCCGACCTGATGCCGCTTTTGCAAAAGGTGCGTGCAGCGTCCTGATCCGGTCATCGGGCTGCAAGGGCGCCGGGGCGCTGCCCCGGACCCCGGGATATTTCCGCGAAGATGAAGAGCCTGTGCCCCTGTCGGGGGTCGTTTTTCGTGCCCGATGGGTCGGAAGCGATTTAGCCGCTTGCGCGGGGGCGCGCGCCTCGGGTAGCAAGGAGGGGTCAGGATCGGGAGAATCCGGCCGGGCCCTTCGGGGGCCGTCCGGTGCCGAAGGAGCAACCGCCCCGGTAAACTCTCAGGCGCAAAGGACCGTTCTGGCAACGGACTCTGGAGAGCGGCCTTGCGGCCCGCCGAAGGGATAACGATCTCAGGCGCCCCGGAACGGGCAGGGACAGAGGGGGCATCGGGTTGGACGGGAATGGCCTGTCCGGGATTCGGTGCCGGGATGCGACCGGCGAACATAAGGGGGCGGCGATGGCTGACTTGTTGCGGACCGGTCTTCATGACCTGCATGTCGAACTGGGTGCGAAGATGGTGCCTTTCGCGGGCTACGAGATGCCCGTGCAATACCCGATGGGGGTGTTGAAGGAGCATCTGCACACCCGTGCGGCGGCGGGGCTGTTCGATGTCAGCCATATGGGGCAGGTGATCCTGGGCGCGCCGGGGGGTGTTCCGGCGGCCGCGCTTGCGCTTGAGGCGCTGGTGCCGGTGGATATTGCCGGGCTGGCCGAGGGGCGGCAGCGCTATGCGATGTTCACCGGTCCCGAGGGCGGCATTCTTGACGATCTGATGGTGGCCAACCGGGGCGATCATCTGTTCGTCGTGGTCAACGCGGCCTGCAAGGCGGCCGATATCGCGCATCTGCGCGCGCATCGGGGCCTTGAGGTGATCGAGATCACGGACCGGGCCTTGCTGGCCTTGCAGGGGCCTGCGGCCGAGGCGGCGCTTGAGCGGCTGGTGCCCGGCGTGGCCGTGATGCGGTTCATGGATGTGGCCACCTTCGGCTGGAACGGTGCGGAGCTGTGGATTTCGCGCTCGGGCTATACGGGCGAGGACGGGTTCGAGATTTCGCTGCCTGAAGAGCGTGCGGTGGAATTCGCCCGCGCGCTTCTGAAGGACGATGCGGTCGCACCGATCGGCCTTGGCGCGCGCGACAGCCTGCGCCTTGAGGCGGGGCTGTGCCTTTACGGTCATGACATCGACACCACGACCAGCCCGGTCGAGGCGGAGCTGAGCTGGGCGATCCAGAAGGTGCGTCGGGCAGGCGGCGCGCGCGCGGGCGGTTTCCCCGGCGCCGCGCGGATCCTGGGCGAGCTGGCCGGGGGCGCGGCGCGCCGGCGGGTGGGCCTTTTGCCCGAGGGTCGGGCGCCGATGCGCGAAGGGGTGGAGATCTTTGCCGGGCCCGAGGGCGGGGCGCCGATCGGCACGGTGACCTCGGGCGGGTTCGGCCCCTCGGTCAACGCGCCCGTCGCCATGGCCTATCTGCCTGCCAGTCTGGCCGAAGGGGCCACCGTCTATGGCGAGCTGCGCGGCAAGCGTCTGCCTGCGCGGATCGCGGCCATGCCCTTCCATCCCACGAATTACAAACGCTGAGGAGCGACCCCATGAAATATACCGAAGATCACGAATGGCTGCGCGTCGAGGGCGACCTGGTCGTGGTGGGCATCACCGCACATGCAAGCGAGCAACTGGGCGATGTCGTCTTTGTCGAACTGCCCGAGCCCGAGACCGTGGTCGCCAAGGGCGACGAGGTGGTGGTGATCGAGTCGGTCAAGGCGGCCTCGGACATCCTGGCCCCGGTCGATGGTGAGATCGTCGAGATCAACGAGGCGCTGGTCGACAATCCGGGCCTTGTGAACGAAGACCCGACGGGGGCGGCGTGGTTCTTCAAGATGAAGGTCGGGGACATGGCCCAGCTTGACGATTTCATGGACGAGGACGCCTATAACGACCTTGTCGGATAATGGCGCCGCGCCGGGGGGCTCCCCCCGGCATATTCCCCGCGCGCGACACGCGGACCCCAGTTGACCGAGGTTGCTATGGCTTTCACCGCGACGAACTACAACACCTACGATTTTGCCAACCGCCGCCATATCGGGCCAAGCCCGGCCGAGATGGCCGAGATGCTGAAGGCGGTTGGCGCGGCAAGCCTTGATGCGCTGATCGACGAAACCGTGCCGGCATCCATCCGGCAGGCGCAGCCGCTGTCCTGGGCGCCGCTGACCGAACATGCGCTTCTGGCGCGGATGCGCGCGGTGGCGGCGAAGAACCGGGTCATGACCTCGCTGATCGGGCAGGGCTATTACGGCACCGTCACCCCGCCCGCGATCCAGCGCAACATCCTTGAGAATCCCGCCTGGTATACCGCCTATACCCCCTATCAGCCCGAGATCGCGCAGGGCCGGCTTGAGGCGCTGTTGAATTTCCAGACCATGGTGTCGGATCTGACCGGCCTTCCGGTCGCCAATGCCAGCCTTCTGGACGAGGCGACCGCCGCCGCCGAGGCGATGGCCATGGCCGAGCGCGTGGCGAAATCGAAGGCGCGTGCCTTTTTCGTCGATGAGAACTGCCACCCCCAGACGATCGCCGTGATCCGCACCCGCGCCGAGCCGCTTGGCCTTGAGGTGATCGTCGGTGCGCCCGACGATCTGGTGCCCGAGCAGGTCTTCGGGGCGATCTTCCAGTATCCCGGCACGCTTGGCCATGTGCGCGACTTCACCGACACGATCGCGGCGCTGCATGCCGCCCGGGCCGTCGCGGTGATGGCGACCGATCTTCTGGCGCTGTGCCTTCTGAAAGAGCCGGGCGCGATGGGGGCCGATATTGCCGTAGGCTCCGCGCAACGCTTCGGCGTGCCGATGGGTTATGGCGGGCCGCATGCCGCCTTCATGTCCTGCCGGGACGCGTTCAAGCGTGCCATGCCGGGCCGGATCGTGGGCGTTTCGGTCGACACGCGCGGCAACAAGGCCTACCGGCTTAGCCTTCAGACCCGCGAACAGCATATCCGCCGCGAAAAGGCCACCTCCAATGTCTGCACCGCGCAGGCGCTTCTGGCGGTGATGGCCTCGTTCTACGCGGTGTTCCACGGGCCGGTCGGGCTGCGCGCGATCGCCGAGATGGTTCATTTCAACGCCATCCGCCTGCGCGACGCGCTGCGCGCGGCTGGCGCCGAGGTCGGACCGGAGGCGTTCTTCGACACGATCACCGTGCATGTGGGGGTCGGGCAGGCCGGCATCCTTGCCGCGGCTGCGCAGCGCGGGCTGAACCTGCGCAAGGTGGGGCGTGACAGCGTCGGCATCTCGGTCGATGAGCTGACCGATGGCGACATCATCGCGCGGGTGCTTGATGCGTTCGGCATTGCCGATCCTGCGCCCGAACCCGCCGCGCCGGCCGTTCCCGCGGCGCTGCTGCGTCAGTCCGCCTACCTCACCCATCCGGTGTTCCACATGAACCGCGCGGAATCCGAGATGATGCGCTATATGCGCCGCCTGTCGGACCGTGACCTCGCGCTTGACCGCGCGATGATCCCGCTGGGGTCGTGCACGATGAAGCTCAACGCCGCGGCCGAGATGATGCCGCTGACCTGGCCCGAATTCGGCTCGCTGCATCCCTTCGCCCCGGCCGATCAGGCGCAGGGCTACCATGAGGCGATCGAGGATCTGACCAAAAAACTGTGCGAGATCACCGGCTATGATGCCTTCTCGATGCAGCCCAATTCCGGTGCGCAGGGCGAATATGCCGGGCTTCTGACGATCGCGGCCTATCACCGCGCCAATGGCGAGGGGCATCGCAAGGTCTGCCTGATCCCGGTCTCGGCCCATGGTACGAACCCCGCCTCGGCCCATATGGCCGGGATGGAGGTCGTCGTGGTCGGATCCGCCCCCAATGGTGACGTGGACCTGGAGGATTTCGAGGCCAAGGCACAGGCCGCGGGCGACCGGCTGGCCGCCTGCATGATCACTTACCCCTCGACCCATGGCGTGTTCGAGGAAACCGTGCGCCAGATCTGCAAGATCACCCACGATCTGGGCGGACAGGTCTATCTGGACGGCGCCAACATGAACGCGCTCGTGGGCCTCGTGAAACCCGGCGAGATCGGCTCGGACGTAAGCCACCTCAACCTGCACAAGACCTTCGCCATCCCGCATGGCGGCGGTGGGCCCGGCATGGGGCCGATCGGGGTCAAGGCGCATCTCGCGCCCTTCCTTCCGGGGCATCCCGCGACCGGCGGGGCCGAAGGGCCGGTCTCGGCCGCCCCCTATGGCTCGGCCTCGATCCTGCTGATCTCCTGGGCCTATTGCCTGATGATGGGCGGCGCGGGGTTGACCCAGGCGACGCGCGTGGCGATCCTGAATGCCAATTACATCGCGGCGCGGCTGAAATCGGATTATCCGATCCTCTTCATGGGCAATCGCGGCCGCGTGGCGCATGAATGCATCCTCGACACCCGCCCCTTCGCCGAAGCCGGCGTAAGCGTGGACGATATCGCCAAGCGCCTGATCGACAACGGCTTCCACGCCCCGACGATGAGCTGGCCCGTCGCGGGCACGCTGATGGTGGAGCCCACCGAATCCGAAACCAAGGCCGAGATCGACCGCTTCATCACCGCGATGCTGGCGATCCGCGCGGAAATCCGTGCCGTCGAAGACGGCCGGATCGCCCCCGGGGAGTCGCCGCTGCACCACGCCCCCCACACGGTCGAGGATCTGGTCGCCGAATGGGACCGCGCCTATAGCCGCGAAGAGGGCTGCTTCCCGCCGGGCGCCTTCCGGGTCGACAAATACTGGCCCCCCGTCGGGCGCGTCGACAACGTGTTCGGAGACCGCAATCTCGTCTGCACCTGCCCCCCGCTCGAAGCCTACGCCGCCGAGTGACTTCTTCAGAGCCGAAATATCCCCGCCGGAGGCCTCCACGGATTTTCACCCGCGCTTCCGGCGGAGGGCAGCACAGGCCGTGTCCCCCTTGAAAGCACGCCCGGGGCTTCCAATGTATTCGGAAAGCTGAATGCAAAAGGGTGCCATGACCGATTTCGTGAAACTCACATGCCTCGACTGCGGGCAGGCCAACCGCGTCCCGGTGGGCAAGCTGTCGGAGGCCCCGAAATGCGGGGTCTGCGGGGCGGGGCTCGTGTCGGGCAAGGTTGCAGCACTTGATCTGAAAACGCTTGAAAAGGCCGCCAAGGTCGACGGCCTTCCTCTGCTCGTGGATTTCTGGGCGCCCTGGTGCGGCCCCTGCCGCGCGATGGCGCCCGAGTTCCAGAAGGCCGCCCGGATGCTTGCGCCGAAGGTGCGGCTGGCCAAGGTCGACACGCAATCCCACCCCGACGCCGCGATCCGCTACGCCATCCGGGGCATCCCGGCCTTCATCCTGTTCCACAAGGGACGCGAGGTCGTGCGGCTTGCGGGCGCCCGCCCCGCCGCAGACCTCGTGGCGCTGGTCCACAGCAAGGTGCACGATCCCGCCTGACTGCGCCCGATTGGCGCGGGGGCGCCAAAAAAGCGAGCGGCGCAAAGAGCATCGCTTGACAACGCCCCGTGCTTGAGCGAAACACCCGCCCACGGTGAGGGGCAGTAGCTCAGTTGGGAGAGCGCGTCGTTCGCAATGACGAGGTCAGGGGTT
>CALMEG010000179.1 GCA_937863185.1 uncultured Paracoccaceae bacterium
CGCGCTGCGCTGCCTGGAGAAGGACCCGCGCCGCCGCTACGAGGGCGCGGGCGAGCTGGCGCTCGACCTGCAGCGCTTCCTGGACGGGGCGCGACCGCTCGCGCTCGGGCCGCCCCCCGGGCGCGGGGGGGCCCCCCAGAACCCAAACCCGCGCAAGGGCGGGAAGGCGCGGCGGGGCGGGGGGTCCTACCCCGCCGCTCTGCGCTGTCGCAGGCCGAAGCGCGGCTGGATCAGGCGCAGACCGCCGTGGTGCGTTCCCAGATCGCGGTGTCCGAAGCCGCGCGCAAGCTGGCCGATACCGAGGTCCGGGCCGAGTTCGACGGGTTGCTGTCGGGTGTCAGCGCGGTGCCGGGCGGTCTTCTTGCCACCAACGAGCAACTGGGGGAGCTGATCGACCCGACCGCGCTCGAGGTGGCGTTCCGGGTGTCGACCGCGCAATTCGCGCGTTTCGTGGGGGATGACGGGCAACTGGCCCCGGCGCAGGCCGAGGTGGTTCTGGATGTGATGGGGGCCGAACTTGCGGCGACCGCGCGGCTGACCCGTGTCGGCGCGGCGGTCGAGGCCGGGCAGACCGGGCGGCTGCTTTACGCCCGGATCGAGACCGGGGCGGCCGGCTTTCGCGCGGGGGATTTCGTAACCGTCCGGCTGGCCGAACCGCCGCTGGACAATGTAGCGATGGTGCCCGCCTCGGCGGTCGACGCGAAAGGCACCGTCCTTGTCGTCGGGACGGATGAGCGTCTTGGCGAAGCCCCGGTCGAGGTGCTGCGCCGTCAGGGCGATGCCGTGATCATCCGCGCCACGGCGCTGAAGCCCGGGCAAGAGATCGTGTCCGAGCGCACCCCGCTTCTGGGCACCGGGCTGAAGGTCCGCCCAATGCGGCCCGATGCCGGGGCCGCCGCGCCGACCGCGCCGGCGACCATCGCGCTTGACCCCGAGCGCCGCGCCCGCCTCATCGCCTATGTCGAAGGCAACAGTGCCATGCCCGCCGCGGCCAAGGCCCGCATCATGGGGCAGCTGCAGCAGGACGAGGTTCCCATGCAGGTCGTCGAGCGGCTGGAACAGCGGATGGGGGGCTAGGCATGGCCGCCGACGCTCTGCCCCCGCCGCGTGGCCTGATCGCGCATTTCACCCGCCACAAGACGCTGGCGAATATCGTGCTGGTGATGCTGATCTGCGCGGGTCTGGCCGCGATGCCGCGGCTCCGCGCGCAGTTTTTTCCCGATTCCATCGTCGAGGAGGTCACCGTCTCGGTCGTGTGGGATGGCGCAGGCGCCGAGGATGTAGACCGAGCCATCGTGCAGGTCCTCGAACCCTCGCTTCTGGTCGTCGAGGGTGTCGAGGCCACGGAAAGCCGCGCGACCGAAGGGGTGGCCCGCATTACGCTGGAATTCGAGCCCGGCTGGGACATGGGCCGCGCCGTCGATGACGTCGAGGCCGCGCTGACCCTTGCGGGCGATCTGCCCGAGGATGCTGAAACCCCCGAGGTCACGCGCGGGGTCTGGCGCGATACGGTGACGGATGTGGTGATCACCGGGCCGCTTTCGGTCGAGCAGCTGGGCCGGCTGGCCGATGAACTGGTGGTCCGGCTTTATGCCGTGGGGGTCACGCGCACGACGGTGCAGGGCCTTGCCGCGCCCGAAACGCTGGTCGAGGTGCCCGCCGTCAACATGATCGCGCATGACGTGACCATGGCCGAGATCGCCGCCGTGATCGGTGCCGAGGCCAGCACCCTGCCGGCGGGCGACGTGGCCGGCGGGGCAGCGCGCGTGCGCACCGGGCAGGAAAAGCGCGACGCGGCGCAGATCGCGGCGCTGGTGCTGCGTTCGCAAACCGACGGCACGAAGCTGACCGTGGGCGATGTCGCGCGCATCCGGGTCGAGGGGGTGGACCGTGCGCGGGCCTATTATGTGGGCGGCGATCCGGCGATGACGATCAACGTGGCGCGCTCGGACAAGGGCGACGCCATTGCGCTTCAGCACGAGGTCGAGGCCGCCGTCGCCGAGATGGAACTGACGCTGCCCCATGGCGTGACCATCGATCTGATCCGCACTCGCTCGGACCAGATCACGCAGCGGCTTCAACTGCTTTTGAAGAACGGGGCAATGGGGCTTGGGCTGGTGCTGGTGCTGTTGTTCCTGTTCTTAAACGCGCGTACGGCCTTCTGGGTGGCGATGGGCATTCCCACCTCGATGATGGCAGCGATCGCGGCGATGTATGTCGCGGGGATGACGATCAACATGATCTCGCTTTTCGCGCTGATCATCACGCTGGGGATCGTGGTCGACGATGCGATCGTGGTGGGCGAGCACGCGGATTTCCGGCGCCGCACCCTTGGTGAGCGCGCCGTGCTTGCGGCCGAGAACGGCGCGCGGCGCATGGCGGCGCCGGTCTTCGCCTCGACCATGACCACGGTGATCGCCTTTGCCGGGCTGATGGTGATCGGGGGGCAAATGGGCAATGTCGTCTTCGACATTCCCTTCACGGTGATCGCGGTTCTTGCCGCCTCGCTGATCGAATGTTTCCTGATCCTGCCGAACCACATGGCCCATGCCCTCAGCCGCAGCCATGACGGCGCCTGGTATGACTGGCCCTCGCGGCAGGTGAACCGCGGGCTGGACTGGGTGCGGCGCGTCATCATGCGGCCGCTGACGCGCGCGGTCATCGTGGCGCGCTACCCGGTGCTGGCGGCGGCGGTGGCGCTTCTGACCTGGCAGGTCGGCTTCGTGATGACCGGCAAGGTGCAGTGGCGCTTCTTCAACGCCCCCGAACAGGGTTCGGTCTCGGGCGCGTTCGCCATGCTGGCCGGGGCCGGGCGCGAGGACACGCTGGAGATGGTGCGCGCCCTTCAGGGCGCCGTGGACGAGGTCGCCGCGAAGTATGAGGCCGAATACGGGACCAATCCGGTGGAATATGCCATCGCGCAGGTCGGCGGCGCCTCGGGGCGGGCGCTTGCCTCGGCCGACAGCAAGGATGCCGATCTTCTGGGCTCGATCGCGATCGAGCTGATCGATTCCGACTTCCGTCCCTATTCCTCGTTCGAGTTCATTGCGGCCTTGCAGGATGCTGTCCCGCGCCACCCCCTTCTGGAAGAGCTGAGCTTCCGCGGGTTTCGTATGGGGCCTGCGGGGGATGGGCTGGAGGTGCAGTTCACCGGGGCCGAAAGCCGGGTGCTCAAGGACGCGGCCGAAGACCTGAAGACGGCGCTTGCGAATTATCCCGAGGTTTCGGCGGTCGAGGACAACCTGGCCTATGACAAGGAGGAACTGATCCTTGGCCTCACGCCGCAGGGGGCGGCGCTTGGCTTCAGCATCGAAGGGCTGGGGCGCGAGCTGCGCACCCGTCTGAACGGGATCGAGGCCGCCAGCTTCCCTGATGGCGTCCGCTCTGCCAAGATCCGCGTCGAGGCCCCCGAGGACGAACTGGCCGCCGATTTCATGGAGCGGATGCAGTTGCGTACGCCGGGCGGAAACTGGGTTCCCCTGGCCGATATCGCGCATGTCACATCGGAAACGGGGTTCTCCACGATCCGGCGCGAAAACGGGCTGCGCCTTGTATCGGTCACGGCGGACATCTCGGAGGACGACCCCGAGCGCGCCACCCAGATCACGCGCGAGCTGGAGCAGACCATCTTGCCTCGGATCGCCGAGATGCATGGCGTGACATGGCTGATGTCCGGGTTGGCCGAGCAGGAGCGTGAATTCATGTCGGATGCGCTCATGGGGCTCGTGCTGTGCCTTGTCGGGATCTATATCGTGCTGGCCTGGATCTTTTCCAGCTGGACCCGGCCCATCGTGGTGATGTCGGTCATTCCCTTCGGGCTTATCGGTGCGATCTGGGGGCACTATGTCTGGTCGCTGCCGCTTTCGATGTTCGCGGTGGTGGGGGGGATCGGCATGGCCGGGATCATCATCAACGATGCCATCGTGCTGATCTCGACCGTCGATGAATATGCCCGCAGCCGCGGTCTTGTGCCCGCCATCGTGGACGCGGTGGCCGACCGGCTGCGGCCGGTCCTGCTGACCACGATGACGACGGTGCTGGGCCTTGCGCCGATGCTCTATGAGACCTCGAGCGCAGCGCTGTTCCTGAAATCGACGGTGATCACGCTGGTCTACGGGCTGGGCTTCGGCATGGTGATCGTGCTGGTCGTGGTTCCGGCCGTTCTGGCGGTTCAGCAGGATGTCGGCCGCCAGTTCCGGGCGTTGCGGCGCGGCTTGCGCGTGCCGGGGTTGCGGGCCGTGCTGGGGGGCGTGGCGGCGGTGCTGGCCGCAGGCTTCGCGCTGACCATGGGGCGGGCGATGCTGGCGGGCGGCGGGGTCGGGGCGGCCTATGCCGGTTTCGCGGCGGTTGCGCTTGCGGTCGTGGTCCTGGGCGGCATCGTGGCGCCCCGGCTTCTGCGTGGCCGGATTACTCGGCGCAGCCCCTGATCTCCACGGCGGTGTCGCCACTGAGCACCGTGATCAGCAGATCCTGGCGGTCCAGCGCGAAAGGCTGGGCGTTCTCGGGGACGAATTCGGCCATCGCGGTCAGGGTGTTGCCATCCCGATGCGCCACCGAATCCGACACCCAGACCGGGGTGGAGGCAAGCTCGAACAACGCGACCTCTTCCTGCCCGGTCGGGGGCAGGTCCATCATCGCGGTCACGCGCACCCCGTCCGAGATCGGCTCGATCATGCAGCGGGCATGGTCGGGGCGCGGTTCGGGCCGGTCCAGCAGGGCCGTGCGGATCGCCTCGTCCGGGGCGCCGGGGCCATCGAGATCGGCCGACAGCGCAACCGAGACCGGCACGCAGATTTCCTGGCAGATGCCGAAATCGAGATCGGCCGACAGGCTGATCGGCTTGTCCGGGTCCGCAGGCCGGATTTCGATCGGCAGGATCAGCTCGTCGTCATACCCGACCGAGCGCATGCCGTTCTGGTCGAACACCTCGGGCGTGGGCCAGAAGAAGGTCACGTCGGCAAGGTTCTCTGACCGAGCGAAGTTGAACTGCGGCGGGATGCCCGCATCGCCCGGTGCGCGCCAGTAGGTCTTCCAGCCGGCGTCCAGCGCGATGCGCAGCGCCACCATGCGGCTACCCGACGGGGTCTGCCAGCCGCCAAGCACCTCGGCGCGCTGCATGCCGGGCGGCAGGTCGTCCATCTGCTGGGCAATGGCAGGCGGTGCTGCGCCAAGCGCAACGCAAAGGACGGGAAGGGCAAGAAGCGGTTTCATGCCCCTCCGATAACGCCGCGGGCCCCTCAAGGCAAAGTCACAAAAGCGCCATCAGGGGTGTGTTGTGCGGCTTTGCCACAGGCCGCCCCTTGCACTGCGGGGCCGCGCGCGCGATCTTTAGGACATGGGGGTAGCAGGGCCTATGGATCTGACGGGTAAGCTTCTGATCGCGATGCCGGGGATGGGCGATCCCCGTTTCGAGCATGGCGTTGTCCTGATCGGCGCGCATGGTGCGGATGGCGCCATGGGGCTGATCGTGAACAAACCCCTGCATCGCCCCAGTTTTTCCGAGCTTCTGGCCCAGATCGGCGTGGCTGAGGCCCCCGCGATCGCAAGCGACCGGCCGGGCCCCGCGTTTCCGCCCGTTCTGTTCGGCGGGCCCGTGGAAACCTCGCGCGGGTTTGTTCTGCATTCGTCGGAATGGCAGGGCAGGGGCGAAAGCATGGCGATCTCGGACGATCTTCACATGACCGCGACGCGCGACGTGCTTGAGGCGATCGGCCTTGGCACCGGCCCGCGGCGGGCGGTTCTGGCGCTTGGCTATGCGGGCTGGGGGGCGGGGCAGCTCGAATCAGAGATCCTGGCCAATGGCTGGCTGACGGTCGAGCGTGATGACAACCTTATCTTCGACCGCGATCACGAAACGAAATGGGCGCGCGCGCTGCGTGCCCTCGGGGTGGACCCGATGACGCTGTCGGCTGCTGCGGGGCGGGCCTAGGGGCCGGCCTTAAGGACGGGGGGCCGCCGCGCGGCGCAGCCGGTCGTTGATGGCGCGTCCGAGGCCGGTTTCGGGAACCGGCGCCACCGCGATCCGGGCCGTGCCGCGCGCGGCGGCAAGCGCGTCGGCCGCGCGCAGGGTGGCAAACAGGTTCGCCGCCGCCTCGACCAGATCGCCATGCGCCGACAGTGTCAGTTCCGCCCCGGCGCAATCGCGGCCAAAGCCGATCCAGACCTCGCCCGGTTCGGGCGCCCGGGCCAGAAGGCGCAGCTGCGCGCCCGGCGCGTAATGCGAGGAAAGCTGCCCCGGCGCAGTGGGTTTCGCGGCATCCCCGCCGGTTGCCAGCGGGCCGCCAAGACAGGCCTCCAGCGCCTGGGCCGGAATGCCGCGGGGGCGCAGGAGGGTCGGCGGATCGGGCCGCAGGATCGTGGATTCGAGCCCCACCGCACAGGCCCCGCCATCCAGCACCGCCGCGATGCGCCCGCCCAGCCCCTCGGTCACATGTTCGGGCCGCGTCGGGCTGATCTTTCCCGACATGTTGGCCGAGGGCGCGGCCAGCGGCCCGCCGAAGGCGCGCAGCAGCGCCTGCGCCACCGGATGGGCGGGAATGCGGATCGCCACCGTATCGAGCCCCGCGGTCACCAGATCCGAGATCCCCGATCCCGCGCGCAGCGGCAGCACGAGGCTGAGCGGTCCGGGCCAGAAGGCCGCGGCCAGGCGTTCGGCCTCGGGGCCGATCCGGGCGATGGCGCGCGCGGCCTCCAGATCGGGCAGATGCACGATCAGCGGGTTGAAGCGCGGCCGGCCCTTCGCCTCGAAGATCCGCGCGACCGCCATGTCCGAGCGCGCGTCGCCGCCAAGGCCATAGACCGTCTCGGTCGGAAAGGCGACAAGCTCGCCCTTGCGCAGCAGCGCGGCGGCGGCGGCAAGGCCGTCGGGATCGGGGCCAAAGGTTCGGGTTTCCACAGGCATGGGCATTTCGTGACGCAGCGTTGATGTTGAAGGGAACTGACCTTGCGGTAACCTGTCCCGGACAGATCAGCAGACATACGCGTCACCCGGCCCCTTGCCAAGACCGACGCGAAAGGGAGCATATAATGCCATATCGTTCGCCCGTCGCGGATTTCCGCTTCATTCTGGACCATGTCGTTCCGCTGGCCCCGGTGGCCGGGACCAGCCGCTTCGCCGAGGCCACGCCCGAGACCGTCGAGGCGATCCTGACCGAGGCCGCGCGGATGTGCGACGAGGTTCTGGCGCCGCTCAACCGGGCGGGGGATCTGACGCCCGCGCGCCTTGAGAACGGCGTGGTGCGCAGCTCTCCGGGGTTTGCCGAAGGGTTCGGCGCGATCGCCGAGGGCGGCTGGGTCGCGCTGGCGGCCGATCCGGAATATGGCGGCATGGGGCTGCCGCAGACGCTCAATATCGTGCTGAACGACATGATGTCGGCCGCGTGCATGGCGCTGCAACTCAACCCGCTGCTGACCCAGGGCCAGATCGAGGCGCTGGAGCATCACGGAAGCGACGAGATCAAGGCGACCTACCTGCCCAAGCTGATTTCCGGGGAATGGTCGGGCACCATGAACCTGACCGAGCCGCAGGCCGGTTCGGATGTGGGCGCGCTGCGCAGCAAGGCCGAGCCGAAGGGCGATGGCAGCTATGCCATCACCGGGCAGAAGATCTTCATCACCTGGGGCGATTGCGACTTTGTCGGCAATGTCTGCCACCTGGTTCTGGCGCGGCTGCCCGATGGCGGCCCCGGCACGCGGGGGATCAGCCTGTTCATGGTGCCCAAGTTCATTCCCGATGCCGATGGCAATCCCGGTGTCGCCAACAGCCTCAAGGTCGTCAGCATCGAGCACAAGATGGGGCTGCACGGCTCTCCGACCTGCGTCATGAGCTTCGAGGGCGCCATCGGCTATCTGGTGGGCGAGCCGCACAAGGGCATGGCCGCCATGTTCACCATGATGAACAACGCGCGTCTTGCGGTGGGCGTGCAGGGCGTGGGCGTGGCCGAGGCGGCCTATCAGATGGCCGCCGAATATGCCCGCGACCGCGCGCAGATGGGGGCGATCATCGACCATGCCGATGTGCGCCGCATGCTGGCCACGATGAAGGCCGAGGTCTTTGCCGCGCGCTCCATCGCGCTGGCCTGCGCGGTCTCGCTCGATATGGGGCGCGCGACGGGGGATGCGGACTGGCAGGCCCGCGCGGCGCTTCTGACGCCGATCGCCAAGGCCTATGGTTCGGATACCGGGATGGCGGTCTCCGAGACCTGTGTGCAGGTGCATGGCGGCATGGGCTTCGTCGAGGAAACGGGTGCCGCGCAGTTCTACCGCGATGTGCGCGTGGCCGCGATCTATGAGGGCACGAACGGCATTCAGGCGATGGACCTTGTGGGCCGCAAGATGATGGATGCGGGCGCCGCCGCCTTCCGTCTTCTGCAAGAGATCGAGGACGAGGCGAAGGCCGCGCGCGATGTCCTGCCCGATCTTGCAGGCGATGTCTGGGCCGCGGCCGAGACCCTGCGCGAAGCGACCGAATGGCTGGTGGCGCAGGAAAATCAGGATCGCTTCGCAGGCGCGGTGCCCTATCTGCGGGCCTTCGCGCGGGTGCTGGGGGCCTATTACCACCTCAAGGCCGCCATCGCCGAGGGGGCGAAGGGCCCGCGCACCGCGCTTGCGCGCGTCTATGTGCGCCGCCTTCTGCCGCAGCACGCCGCCGCCATTGCCGAGGCCAAGGAGGGCGCGGCGGGGCTTTATGCGCTTTCCGTGGACGATCTGGTCGCATGACGGCCCCGCGCCCCGCGGGGATCCATGCGCCATGGGCCACGCCGCCCGATCCGGGCAGCGTGACCGAGATCGCGCCCGGCGCCTTCTGGGTGCGGCTGCCGCTGCCGATGGCGCTTGACCATGTGAACTGTTTCGCCTTCGACGAGGGCGGCAGCTGGACCCTGGTCGATCCGGGCATGGACACGCCCAAGTGCCGCGCGGTGTGGGAGGCGGTCCTGTCCGGGCCGCTTGCGGGCAAGCCCGTCGGCCGGATCATCGTCACGCATCATCACCCCGATCATATCGGCCTTGCCGGGTGGTTCATGGCGCGGGGGGCCGAGCTTTGGACCACGCGCACCAGCTGGCTTTTCGCGCGCATGCTGGTGCTGGACGAACAGCCCGCGGCCACCGCCGAAACGGTCGGGTTCTGGCGCCGCGCGGGAATGGCCCCCGACCTGATGGCGCGCCGCGCGGCCGAGCGGCCCTTCAACTTCGCCGATATGGTGCACCCGCTGCCGCTTGGCTACCGGCGGATCGCCGAGGGCGAGGTTCTGGCGATCGGCGGGCGGGAATGGCGCGTGCATACGGGCGATGGCCATGCCCCCGAACACGCCACCTTCTGGAGCCTTTCGGACGATCTGGTGATCGGCGGCGACCAGCTTCTGCCCTCGATCTCCGCCAATCTGGGGGTCTATGCGACCGAGCCGCTGGCCGATCCGGTCGCGGAATGGCTGACCTCTTGCGCGCGCTTTGCCGGGATCGCCGAGGATCGCCACCTGGTGCTGCCGGGCCACAAGCTGCCCTTCACCGGCCTTCCGCTGCGCCTGGGGCAGATGATCGACAACCACCTCGGCGCGCTCGGGCGTCTGCGCAAGCTGTTGCGGGATCAGCCCCGCAGCGCGGTCGAGTGCTTCCCTGCGCTGTTCAAGCGTCCCATAGGCGAGGCGGAATATGGCCTTGCCCTGGTCGAGGCGGTGGCGCATCTGAACCATCTGTTGCACAAGAAAGAGGTCAGCCGGGCCTTGCGATCCGAGGGCGGCCCCCGGATCTGGAGCGGGCCCTGAAGGAAATCCGAAC
>CALMEG010000180.1 GCA_937863185.1 uncultured Paracoccaceae bacterium
GGCGGGGTGGGGGGGGGGGGGCTCCTTTGGAAACCCCGGCCGGGGCCGCCAATGGGGCGGCCGGGGGCGGCCGGGGGCGTGCCCCCGCCCCGCCAGCGGCGCAGGATCGGCCAGACAGAGCCTGCGGCATGCACGCTGAGGCGCGCGCGTTGCCGGGCGTCGCGGCTGCGTGCCTCTTTCAGCGCAAGAAGAACCTCTTTGGGCAGGACTTCCATCATCCCCTCCTGATGGTGTGGCGGCCGCATGTCCAAGGATGCGTGCGCAAAGGCAAAAATCAAGTTAACCTTTCAAGAATCCTCTGTGACAGCCCCCCCCGGCGGCATGTCGCGGCGGCCATTGTTGCGAAGATTGTCCCGAAGGCCGCGCCAGGCGGCCCATTGTTTGCGGAGTTGCCCGATGCGTCTGTTACTTGCCCTGTGCCTGTCCATGCTGATTCCCGGCGGGGCCCAGGCCGCCTGCGGGGGCGATTTCGGAGCGTTCGTCGAAGGACTCAAGGCCGAGGCGCGCGCCGCCGGGCTGCCGCCCGCGCAGGTCGACACGTTCTTCCGGGGTGTGCGTCAGAACGCGCGCGTGCTGAAGGCCGACCGCTCTCAGGGGGTCTTTCGCAAGACCTTCGCCGATTTCGCCAAGGCCGTCATCTCGCAGAACCGGATGAATAACGGCGCGGCCAATGCGAAGCGGCACGACAGGATTTTCGACCGAATTCAGGCCGAATACGGTGTGTCGCGCGGGGTTCTTCTGGCCTTCTGGGCGCTTGAGACCGATTACGGCCAGGTGCAGGGCGATTTCAACACGCGCGATGCGCTGGTGACGCTGGCGCATGATTGCCGCCGGCCAGAGCTGTTCCGCCCGCAGGTGATTGCGGCGATGCGGCTGCACGCGCGCGGCGATTTCGACCCGGCCGGCACGACGGGCGCCTGGGCCGGAGAGATCGGGCAGGTGCAGATGCTGCCGCTCGACATACTGCATAACGGGATCGACGGGGATGGTGACGGGCATGTCACGCTCAAGACCTCGTCGGCGGATGCGCTGATGTCGGGGGCGAAGATGCTTGCGGATCTGGGGTGGCGCGCGGGCGAACCCTGGATGCAGGAGATCACGGTGCCGGAAACCCTCGACTGGTCGCGGACCGGGCTGACGACCCGCCTGCCCACCGCGGAATGGGCGCGCATGGGGGTGCGTGCCCGCGACGGCGCGCTTGCGCCGCATTTGCAGGGATCGGTCTTGCTGCCGATGGGGCGCAAGGGCCCCGCCTTCATGGTCTATCCGAATTTCGAGGTGCTGTTCGAATGGAACAAGAGCTTCGTCTATGTGACCACCGCGGCCTATTTCGCCACCCGGCTTGAGGGCGCCCCCCCCTTCCGTCCCGGCAATCCGGAGGCGGCGCTTGGGGATGCGCAGATGAAGGCGCTTCAGCGCAAGCTGGCGGCGCGCGGGCATGATGTGGGGGCGATTGACGGGATATTGGGCGCGCGCACCCGCGACGCGGTGCAGAAAGAGCAGGGCCGGTTGGGCCTGCCGCCCGATGCGTGGCCGACGCGCACGCTTCTCGACAGGCTCTAGGCAGGTCATGGGTGCCAGACTTGTTTCCGGACGCGCTGACCGCTAGTTAGGCAAAGGACCAGCCACTTTCGAACGCCGCAACCAGGCCAGCCACCGCATGCCGGGCCGTAAAGACGAGACAGTCGATTGCCAAGCCAGATGTTTTCCCGTGCCCTTCCAGTTCTTGGCCCTGTGCTTGTCGCGGCCGTCCTGTCGGGGTGCACCGCGCCGCCGCCCGCATCGGGCGTGCATGATCCCTACGAGGCCGAGAACCGCAAGGTGCATGCGTTCAACAAATCGGTGGACAAGGCCCTGTTTTCGGGCGGAAACAAGAAGGACGCGATCCCCGAGCCGGTGCTGCGCACAGTGTCGAATTTCGGGGGTAACCTTGGCTTGCCGGGCAAGGTTCTGAATTCGCTGCTGCAAGGGCGGCCGGAACCGGCGCTGAGCAATTCGTTCCGCTTCGTGATCAACTCGACCCTTGGCGTTGCGGGGCTGTTCGATCCGGCGGGGTCGTCCTTTGGCCTGCCCGAATCGGATACCGATTTCGGCGAGACGCTGCATGTCTGGGGCGCAGGCGAGGGTGCCTATCTGGAGTTGCCCATCCTTGGCCCCTCGACCGAGCGCGACCTTGCCGGCAAGGTGGTCGACAGCCTGATCGACCCGCTGGGCTTCGTGCTGGACGGCGACGATGCCAAGATCGCCACCGCGGCCAAGATCGGCTCAAAAATCAGTGATCGGCTGCGGTTTGGCGACACAGTTGATTCGATCCTGCACGAGAGTGCTGATAGCTATGCCCAGACCCGCCTGCTGTATTTGCAGAACCGGCGGTTCGAGCTTGGAATGCAGGTTGAGAATGACGAGGATGCCTATGACCCATATGCGGACCCCTACGGCCAGTAACCCGACGCGCCGCGCGGCGCTTGGCATGATCGGCGGCGGTCTGGCGCTGAGCATGGCCCCAGTGCCGGCCTTCGCGCTGAGCGATGCGCAGGCCCGCCAGCTGATCGACACCGCCCTGGGCGAAGTGAACGCGGCCATCGCCTCGGGCAAGAGCGGCGCGGCGCTTTATGCGGATTTCGAGCGGATCTTCGTGCGCTATGCCGATGTTCCGGTGATCGCGCGCTCGGCGCTGGGGGTTGCGGCGCGGGGGGCCTCGTCGGCGCAGATGGCGGCCTTCACCACCGCGTTCCGGGGCTATATCTCGCGCAAATACGGGCGGCGCTTCCGCGAATTCCAGGGCTCGCGCTTCGAGGTGACGGGCGCGCGGCCGGTGAAAAGCTTCTACGAGGTGAAGTCGATCGCCTATATGCGCGGCGAATCCCCGTTCGAGGTGCTGTGGCATGTGTCGGATAAATCCGGCAAGCACCTGTTCTTCAACATCATCATCGAAGGCGTGAACATGCTCGCCTCGGAGCGCACCGAGGTCGGCGCGATGCTGGACCGCCGGCGCGGCAATATCGACCAGCTGATCCAGGATCTGAAAAGCGCGGGCTAAGCCCGCCCGCTTGCGGGGGGCGGCTCAGTTGCCCCCCAGAACCCCCAGCACCTCGCGCAGGATGCGTTCAGCAATATCGGGCTCGCGCGTCTGTTGCGGCTGCGGCGCAACCGGGGCCGGGTCCCCGGCGCTGTAGACCTGGCCGCCATATTGCGGCGCGGTGGTGCGCCATTCGGACGGGTCGGCCATCGGCAGGGCGGTTGCGGGAAGCCCCTCTTCCACGCGCACCATCACCTCGCGCCAGATATCGGCCGGCAGACCGCCGCCGGTCACGCCCGAGAGCGGGCGGTTGTCGTCGTAGCCCATCCAGACGCCCGTCACATAATCGGCGGTGAAGCCGATGAACCAGGCATCGCGCGCGGCCTGCGTGGTGCCCGTCTTGCCCGCCGCTTGGCGATCGGGCAGCCGGGCCCGGCCGCCGGTTCCGGCGGACACGACCTGATGCATCATGTAGGTCAGCTCTCGCGCGGCCTTTTGTGAGATCACGCGCTCTCCGATCCCGCCACCGGCGCCGAACAGCGGCTCTTGCTCGTCTTTCAGGCGCAGCTCGGTCAGGCCGTAGGGCCGCACCGAGGAGCCGCCGTTGAGAATGCCCGCAAAGGCGCCGGTCATTTCCAGAAGCGTCGATTCCGACACGCCAAGCGCAAGCGCGGGCCCGTCGGCCAGATCCGAGGCAAAGCCGAAATCGCCCGCGACCTGGCGCACCGCATCGCGGCCCACCGCTTCGGACACCCGCACGGTCGCCGTGTTCACCGAATTGGCCAGGGCCTCGGTCAGCGTGATCGGACCGCGATATTCCCGGCTGTAGTTCTTGGGCGACCAGGGGCCCGAGCCGCGGACGTTGATGGTCAGCGGCGCATCCTCGACGATCGTGTCGGGGGTATAGCCCATGTCGAGCGCGGCGGCATAGACGAAGGGCTTGAACGTGGATCCGGTCTGCCGGCGCGCCTGGGTCGCGCGGTTGAAGGCGCCGGACACTTTCGTCTTGCGCCCGCCCACCATGGCGCGCACCGCCCCGTCGAGGTTCGGCGTGACGATGTCGGAGGCGTCCGAGGTCATGGCGAAACCGGTGACCTCGGCGA
>CALMEG010000181.1 GCA_937863185.1 uncultured Paracoccaceae bacterium
CACGCTGGGACCGCGGTCGGCAAGCTTTAGGGTGATCCGCTTACCGTTCAGGGCTTCTACAACGTTTGCCGCGAGCTGAAGAACGAGGTTGATCTGCCGCGTGGCATCTTCTTCGAGCAGGATTGGGCCGACACGTTGAAGGTGATGCCGGTTGCGTCCGGCGGCATCCACGCCGGCCAGATGCACCAGCTGCTGGATCTGTTCGGCGACGATGTCGTGCTCCAGTTCGGTGGTGGCACCATCGGGCATCCGATGGGTATTCAGGCTGGTGCCACCGCAAACCGCGTCGCGCTCGAGGCCATGGTTCAGGCACGCAACGAGGGTCGCGACCTCAAGAGCGAGGGGCGGGAAGTCCTCCGCCGCGCCGCCAAATGGTGCAAGCCGCTCGAGGCTGCGCTCGATACCTGGGGCAACATCACCTTCAACTATGCCTCCACCGACACCTCGGACTTCGTTCCGACCGCGTCCGTTTCGTAAAGGAGATCCAAGCAATGCGTATCACCCAAGGCTGCTTTTCCTTCCTGCCCGATCTGGATGACGTGCAGATCACCGCGCAGGTCGACTATTGCCTGTCGCGCGATTGGGCGGTGGGGATCGAGTTCACCTATGATCCCCATCCGCGCAACACCTACTGGGACATGTGGGGCCACCCAATGTTCGACCTCAGGGATGCCAAGGGGGTGCTGATGGAACTGGCGGAATGCCGCAAGGCACATCCCGAGGCCTATATCCGCCTTAACGCCTTCGACAGCACCCGCGGCTTCGAGACGGTGACGATGAGCTTCATCGTCAACCGCCCCGCGAAAGAGCCCGAAATCCGCATGACACGCACCGAGATCGACAGTCGCGCGCTGCGCTACACCCACGCGGTCCGCTGAACGAACGGGCCGCCTTGTCGGGCGGCCCCCTTCCCTTGCAGGAGATGACGATGGACGCGATCGACAGCGACACGGCCGAAGCCCCCCCGCCCCCCGCCAGCGTGGATCTGCATGCCGAATACGAAGCCTCGGGCGTGCGCGAGATCCTGGACGATCTGGACCGTGAACTGATCGGCCTTGCCCCGGTCAAGAACCGCATCCGCGAAACGGCGGCGCTCTTGCTGGTGGAACGCGCACGCCGCACGCTTGGGCTTTGCCATGAAACGCCCACGCTGCACATGTCGTTCACCGGCAATCCGGGCACCGGCAAGACAACGGTCGCGCTGAAGATGGCGGGGCTTCTGCACCGGCTTGGCTATGTGCGCAAAGGGCACCTCGTCTCGGTCACGCGCGACGACCTCGTGGGCCAGTACATCGGCCACACCGCGCCCAAGACCAAGGAGGTCTTGAAGCGCGCCATGGGCGGGGTGCTGTTCATCGACGAGGCCTATTACCTCTATCGCCCCGACAACGAACGCGATTACGGGCAGGAAGCGATCGAGATCCTGCTTCAGGTCATGGAGAACAACCGGGACGATCTGGTCGTCATCATGGCCGGATATGCCGACCGGATGGATCGCTTCTTCTCGGCAAATCCGGGGTTCCGCTCGCGCATCGCGCATCACATCGACTTTCCCGACTACACCGATGCCGAACTTGCCCGCATCGCCGACACGATGCTGGGCGCGCAAAACTATCACCTCGACGCGGCAGGGCACAAAGCGATGGCGGAATATATCGCGCTGCGCCGCCGGCAACCGCATTTCGCCAATGCCCGCTCGATTCGCAATGCGCTTGATCGCGCGCGCCTGCGGCAGGCCAACCGGCTGTTCCAGGCCGATACGGGGCCGCTGGACGCAGCCGGACTAAGCCTGATCACCGAGGCCGATATCCGCCCCAGCCGGGTGTTTCAGGGCGGGCTGGACCTTGAGCGCGCCCCGGTGCATGAAGGGTGAAACCAAGGAGAGCGCCAGCATGACATTCGACCGCAGCATCAAGATCGCCCCCTCGATCCTGTCCGCCGATTTCGCCAATCTCGGGGCCGAGATCCGCGCGGTCGAGGCCGAGGGCGCGGACTGGATCCATGTCGATCCGATGGACGGCCATTTCGTGCCCAACCTGACCATCGGACCCAATGTCGTGGCCGCCATCCGCCCGCATGTCAAAACCTTCATGGACGTGCACCTGATGATCGCCCCCGCCGACCCCTATATCGAGGCCTTCGCCAAGGCCGGGTCGGACATGATCACCGTCCATGCCGAGGCCGGGCCGCATCTGCACCGCTCGCTTCAATCGGTGCGCGCGCTTGGCGCCAAGGCCGGGGTCGCGCTGAACATGACCACGCCGATCTCGCATATCGAGGATATCCTCGGCGATATCGACATGATCCTCGTGATGACGATCAATCCGGGCTTCGGGGGCCAGAAATTCACCCATGCGATGGTCGACAAGGTGCGCCGCACCCGCACCTTGGTGGGGGATCGCCCAATCCATATCCAGGTCGATGGCGGGATCGACCCGAACACCGCCCCGCTGGTCGCGGCGGCAGGGGCCGACGTGCTGGTCGCCGGCTCGGCGGTGTTCCGGGGCGGCAGCGTGGAAAACCCAGCCCCCTATGGCGAGAACATCCGCGCAATCCGCACCGCCGCCGAGGCCGCGCTGCGCGACAGGTGATGCCGGGGGGGGGCAAGGGTAGCGATGCGGACTTTGCTGCCGGTCAAACGAATTGCCTGGACGGCTGTAAATGAAACAATTCCGGATCTGTCTCTGAAATGCTGCCGCGAGGCTTTCCGAAGCCATCTTTTTCCATGGGCAAATGACTATGGAACATACGATACGGCCGGAAATAATGCCGTCGAATCAAGTGGTTGGGCGCACGCAATCGCCTAGAGGCAGCTAGCGGTCATCGCAAACGGACAAAAGTTCTATTGATTGGAATTGCCCGAACGCTGTTCGAAAAATGTGGCCAGTCCTTCTTCGATTTCCGTTTTTCTCTCGTTGGCGAGACTGATCTGAAATGCTTCCTTTTCGGCCTCTGTCTCCAGCGACATATATTGCTGAGACTCTTCGTCAGACAACTCTACTGTATGCACGTATTCGCCTTCAACACCGGGAGTGTTGATCATGATATCGAGTGAGTGTTTGGGACGATATATGTTGAGTAGGACATCGGCTCCAGTAAGATCGACTGGGCTGGCAATTCCAGCTTCGTAGTCCCACTTCATAAATTGCCACTTGCTGGCATATGTTAAACCTTGAGTGATACCTAATTTCAATGAGCCAGCCTTGCTTCGTTCGATGTAGGTGGTGCCGGGAAATGGCAGCTGCTCAAAAGGCTTGAAATTGCGAACGCCCAGAGGTTCTAGCTCGAGGCCCCAGAAATTGACTACATTGACAATCGCCTCATCAAGGCACCGACGTTGACCGTCGGTGCAATCAACGCAGACGACGACTTCCGAGTGCGAATATGGTTCTTCCTCCCCATCAAAATTGATAATTATGCCAAGCTCATAAATGTCCGCTGAGGTATTCAGCAAAGCTGGCCCATCGCTTGGTTCTCTGGTTATCTCGCCGTGCTTGACCGCGTTGGTTACGTCAGCGATCAGCTTATAGTCGGGGCATCGCGAGGACACTGCATTTCGAGATAGTTTGTGTTCAGCGGGAATGTGCTCCCGAAAATGAAATAACGCCGCAGCGCAGTCAGTTGCAGCGATAGGTAACTTTTGGTCGCCCATCGCACCGCTGAGACGCAAGTCCCTAAAGTATTTGCACTTTCTTAGAATCTGATTGTGGAACTGTGTATTTATGTTGTCGAACAAGTCGTTTATTATCCTGATATAATTTGATTTTCGCGGCGAAGGGCATTCTTGGCTTACAGGCTTCTGTTTAGCCCTACGATCTGCCGAGCAACTTCTCTCAACCCAATTGGTCGGTCTTGGGCGGCTAGTTAGGAAGTATTTGACAGCCGAAATCAACCGTTAGGTTCGGGTCATGAATTGTTGCGCCCGCCTAGCCAAAAGGGCATTTGTTACCGCTGGAAGTGACGGTTACCTGGGCTAAGACGACATTCATACCACGCGCAGAATCCGGTATTTTGGCCTCCACGCCGACATTCGCCATAGCGCCTTGAACGCGCCATTATGGAAAAGCCACCGCTCCGCTCAGCAATTTGGCACGTTGACGGCCAGCCCGCCAAGCGAGGTTTCC
>CALMEG010000182.1 GCA_937863185.1 uncultured Paracoccaceae bacterium
CGCGCCGAGTTCGCGGCGGAGAATCTGCGCCAGGCCGCGCGGTCGCTGGAATCGCTGGTTGGCCGGGTGGATGTCGAGCATCTCCTGGACGAAATTTTCGCCAGCTTCTGCATCGGCAAGTAAGGAGTGTTTCACGTGAAACATTTTGACGTCATCGTTGTCGGGGGTGGCCATGCGGGCACCGAGGCCGCGCATGCGGCCGCGCGCATGGGTGCGCAGACGGCTTTGGTGACCTTGCGGCGCGATGCGATCGGCGTGATGTCGTGCAACCCGGCGATCGGGGGCCTGGGCAAGGGCCACCTCGTGCGAGAAATCGACGCGCTGGACGGTGTGATGGGGCGTGTCGCGGACCGGGCGGGGATCCAGTTCCGGCTGCTCAATCGTCGCAAGGGCCCTGCCGTTCAGGGGCCGCGAGCTCAGGCGGACCGCAAAATCTATCGTGAAACGATGCTGGCGTTGACCGAGGCGACCGGGAATCTTGAGGTCATCGAGGGCGAAGCCGCCGATTTCCTTCTTGAGGGTAAGGGCATCGCGGGCGTGCGGCTGGCGGACGGGGCCGAGATCCGCGCCTGCGCCGTGGTGCTGACGGCGGGCACCTTCCTGCGCGGCATCATCCATATCGGGGACCGCAAGACCCCCGGCGGCCGGATGGGAGACAAACCTTCCGTTGCACTTGCGGAACGGCTTGGCGCACTTGGCCTGCCGCTTGGCCGGTTGAAGACCGGAACCCCGCCGCGGCTGGACGGGCGCACGATTCGCTGGGATCTGCTGGAATCGCAGCCGGGCGACGATGTGCCCGCGATGTTTTCCTTCCTGCACCATGCGCCCTTCGTGCGGCAGGTTTCTTGCGGGATTACCCATACCAACGAAGCCACGCATGAGGTGATTCGAGAGAATCTTGCCCGCTCGGCCATGTATGGCGGCCATATCGAGGGGGTCGGCCCGCGCTATTGCCCCTCGATCGAGGACAAGGTCGTGCGTTTTGCCGACAAGACCGCGCACCAGGTTTTCCTTGAGCCGGAAGGGCTTGACGATCACACGGTCTATCCCAACGGGATCTCCACCTCGCTGCCCGCCGATGTTCAGGAGCGGTATGTCCGCTCGATTCGCGGGCTGGAAGAGGTGGCGATTCTCCAACCCGGCTATGCGATCGAGTATGATTTCATCGACCCGCGCGCCCTGCGCCCGACGCTCGAGCTGCGCGATCAGGCGGGGCTTTATCTTGCCGGGCAGATCAACGGCACCACCGGCTATGAAGAGGCGGCCGCGCAGGGGCTTGTCGCGGGGCTGAATGCGGCGGCGCGGGCGCTGGGGCGCGACCCGGTGATCTTCAGCCGGACGAACAGCTATATTGGCGTGATGATCGACGATCTTGTGGTTCGGGGGGTCAGCGAACCCTACAGGATGTTTACCTCGCGCGCCGAGTTCCGCCTTTCGCTGCGTGCGGACAATGCCGACCAGCGGCTGACCGGGCTGGGCCAGGAGATTGGCTGCGTGGGGGCCGCGCGTGCCGAGGCCTTTGCGCGGAAGATGGATGCGCTCGATCGGGGCCGGGCGCTCCTCGAGGCCGAATCACTGACCCCGACCGAGGCGCTGAAGGCCGGGTTCCGGGTGAATCAGGACGGCCAGCGGCGCACGGCCTTCGCGCTTCTGTCCTTTCCGGACGTTTCCTTTGATGCGCTTGCGCAGGCAATGCCGGCCCTGGGCACGATCCCGCCCGAGATTGCCGAGCAACTGGGGCGTGACGCGCTTTACGCCAATTATGTCGTGCGACAAGAGGCCGATGCCGCGGCGATCAAGCGTGACGAAAGCTGGCAGATTCCCGAGGATTTCGATTTCGCCGCACTTCAGGGCCTGTCAAATGAGCTGAAATCCAAGCTCATGCGCGCGCGCCCGCAAACCCTTGGGCAGGCCGGGCGGGTCGATGGCGTGACCCCGGCGGCCCTGACGCTGATCCTTGCCCGGCTGCGGCAACAGGCGCGGGCGAAAACGGCGTGACGGATCAGGATTCCGAGGCCCGGCTTCTTGCGCTTTGCGATGTTTCACGTGAAACAATCGGCCGCCTTCGCACATATGAAGGCCTGCTGAAAAAGTGGAATCCGGCGATCAACCTGGTGTCCCGCCGCACGTTGGATGAGGTCTGGACCCGCCACTTCCTTGATTCCGCGCAACTTTTCGCGCAGGTTGACGATCCGAAGGGGGTCTGGGCCGATCTTGGTGCGGGCGGCGGCTTTCCGGGTCTGGTGATTGCCATCCTGGCGCTTGAGAAGGCGCCCGCGCTGCGCGTGGTGCTGGTGGAAAGCGATCAGCGCAAATCGACATTCCTGCGGACCGTCGCAAGAGAGTTGTCTTTGCCCGATACCGTCCTGACGGGGCGAATCGAGGATATCGCGCCGATCGGGGCGCATATCGTCAGCGCCCGCGCCCTTGCACCGCTGCCGCTGTTGCTGGATTACGGTCAGCGGCACCTGGCGCCGGGTGGAATTGCGCTGTTTCCGAAAGGGGAGACCTGGAAGGACGAGTTGCACGAGGCGGCGCAGCAGTGGAAATATGAGGTTGAAACCGTGCCCAGCCTGACCGAACCATCTGCCATCCTGTTGAAGTTGAAAGGAATAACGCGTGTCTGATCCGACCCGGCCGCGCGCGCCCAAGATCATAGCGATCGCAAACCAGAAGGGCGGCGTGGGCAAGACCACGACGGCAATCAACCTTGCGGCGGCGCTTGCGGAAAGCGGCCAGAGGGTGCTTCTTGTCGATCTCGATCCGCAAGGCAACGCCTCGACCGGGCTCGGGATCGAACCCGAGGCCCGTGCGCGCACGACCTATGACCTGCTTCTGGACGAGGCGCCGATCGGCGAGGTGATCGCGCGCACGGATGTCGAGGGGCTTTGGATCTGCCCCGCGACCACGGACCTTTCCTCGGCGGATATGGAGTTGGTTTCGACCGAAAAGCGCAGCTTCCTTCTGCATGATGCGCTTCGCCAGACCGGAATCGATGCCTTTGCGCTGGATTATGTGCTGATCGACTGTCCGCCCTCGCTCAGCCTTTTGACGGTGAACGCCATGGTCGCCGCGCATTCGGTCCTGGTTCCGCTTCAGGCCGAATTCTTCGCGCTTGAGGGGCTTTCGCAGCTTTTGCTGACGATCCGCGAAATCCGCCAGACGGCGAACCGCGACCTTCGGATCGAGGGCGTAGTCCTCACGATGTATGACGTGCGCAACAATCTATCACAACAGGTAGAGGCCGATGCGCGCGCAACGCTGGGCGAAGTCGTGTTCCGCACGATGATCCCGCGCAATGTGCGCGTGTCCGAGGCGCCCTCTTACGCGTTGCCGGTTCTGAGCTATGATAGCGCCTCGCGCGGGGCGGCGGCCTATCGGGCGCTTGCGAAAGAGCTGCTGACGCGCCACGAATCGATCGGAAGGAAGGGGTGAAGGTATGAGTGACAAGAAGGCCGAACGGCGCGGGCTTGGGCGTGGGCTTTCCGCATTGATGGCGGATGTGAATCTGGCCAGCCCGTCCAGGGAAGAGGCACCGCGCCGCGCCGAAATGCGCATCCCGGTCGAGAATCTGGAGCCGAATCCCGATCAGCCCCGGCGCGATTTTTCGGCCGAGGCGCTGGACGAGCTTGCCGCCTCGATCCGCGAAAAGGGCGTGATCCAGCCGCTGATCGTGCGCCCGCACCCCCGAAAACCCGATCATTATGAGATTGTTGCCGGCGAACGCCGCTGGCGTGCCGCGCAGATGGCGCAGCTGCACGACCTGCCCGTGGTCATCCGAGAGCTTGACGATACCGAAGTTCTGGAAGTCGCCATCATCGAGAATATCCAGCGCGCCGACCTCAACCCCCTGGAAGAGGCGCTTGGATATCGGCAGCTGATGGACCGTTTTGGCCATACCCAGGAAAAAGTGGCCGAGGCCCTGTCGAAAAGCCGCAGCTATATCGCAAACCTTCTGCGCCTGCTGCAACTTCCCGAAGAGGTGCAGGGCTGGCTGCGCGAAGGCAAGCTGTCTGCCGGGCATGCCCGCGCGCTGATCACGACCGAGGATCCGGTGCGCCTTGCGAAAGAGGTCATCGCAAAAGGTCTTTCCGTGCGCGAGACCGAGCGTCTGGCGCAGCAACCGAAGGGTGCGTCCGCCCCAAGGAAAGCCACGCGGGGGCCTGAGAAAGACGCCGATACGCGCGCGCTGGAGCAGGATATCTCCGCAGCACTTGGTATGAAGGTTCTGATCGACCACAAGGGGTTGAGCGGCGGCAGCCTGACTGTCAGCTATGCCGACCTTGATGAGCTGGATCGTATCTGCCAGCTTCTCGGCTCGGGCCGGTAAGGTTCAGGTATCGGGGCGGGTCCAGATGAACAGGGCCACCCCCAGAAGCACCACGGCCTGGAGCGCCAGAAGGGCGGGGCGCAGCCCGATTGCGACTGACAGCGCGAAACCCGCAATCATCGACAGGGTGGCGGCCCATTTTGTCGGCCGCGCAATGGCGCGCCGGTCAGACCATTCCTGGATCGCGGGGCCGAAACGTGGATGGGTGATCAGCCAGTGATGCAACCGCTCGGACGATCGCGCGAAGAAATAGGCGGCCAGCAACATCAGCGGAACGGTGGGCAGAAGCGGGACGAAAGCCCCGATCAGGCCCAGCAAAAACGACACTATTCCAGCCAAAAGCCACAGGATACGCATCAGGGGAAAAGCCTTCTGAGGATTGCATCCAGAACGGCGCGCCCCTCGCGGGTGGCGCGCAGCTGGCCGGGGGAAGGGTCCAGCAGGCCAAGATCCGCCATCTCGTGGATGGCGTCGGCATCAAGCGCCTGCCCGGCAAGGCGGGCATAACGCCCGGTGTCGATTCCTTCGCGCAGCCGCAATCCGAACATCAGGTATTCCAGCGCCTGGTCCTGCGTGGGGACGGGTTCGGCCAGCACCTCACCGCTTCTGTGCGTTTCGACCATTTCAAGCCAGCGAAGCGGAGCCTTTGGGGTATCGGTCGCGGTCTTGATCCCGTTCAGCGTAAGGCGCCCATGCGCGCCCGGCCCGATGCCCGCATAATCGCCATAGCGCCAGTAGATCAGGTTGTGGCGGCTTTCCATGCCGGGGCGGGCGTGGTTTGAAACCTCATAGGCGGGAAGCCCGGCGGCTTCGCAAATATCTTGCGTTATCAGATACATATCTGCCGACAGATCCTCTGATGGCAGCCCGCGCAACTTGCCTGCCGCGTGGCGCGCGCCAAAGGCGGTGCCGTCCTCGATCGTCAGTTGGTAGAGCGAGAAATGATCGACGGCCATATGCAGGGCCCGCGTCAACTCGGCCCGCCATTCGGCCAGCGTCTGCCCCTGGCGGGCATAGATCAGATCGAAGCTGACCCGCTCGAACGTATCGCGGGCAATGCCGAAGGCGCGCTCGGCCTCGGCCACGGAGTGCAGCCGCCCAAGCCGGCGCAGGTCATCATCGTTCAGCGCCTGAATGCCCATGGACAGACGGTTCACCCCGGCATCCGCATAGCCGCGGAACCGCCCCGCCTCGGCCGAGGTTGGGTTGGCCTCCAGCGTGATTTCAAGGTCATTGGCGGTGGGCCAGGTTGCGCGGATCTGATCCAGAAGCGATGCGACAAGCTCGGCGGGCATCAACGAGGGCGTGCCGCCGCCGAAGAAAACCGTGTTCAGGACCCGCCCTTTTGTCAGCTCGCCGATCCTGTCGATCTCGCTCAGATAGGCTCTATTCCAGCGGGTTATGTCGATTTCCGCGGCCACATGGCTGTTGAAGTCACAATAGGGGCACTTGGCGGCGCAGAAGGGCCAGTGCAGGTAAAGCCCGAAGCCGCCATGGCGCCAATCCTCCATCATGGGTGGAAGGCCGTGACTTCGATCTCGATCTTCATCTCGGGCCGGATCAGCCCGGCGATCACCATCGTCGCGGCGGGGCGGATCTCGGACAATGCCGCGCCAAGGGCGGGCGTGACGGCATCGACAAGCGCCGCATCGGTCAGCGTGTATTGCACGCGCACGATGTCCTCCATGGCAAAGCCGCCCTCGTGCAGAACGCCGGCGATCGTGGCAAAGCAGTTGCGCGCCTGATCGGCCACATCCTCGGGAATTTCCATCGTGGCGTAGTCATAGCCCGTCACGCCGGAGACGAAGCACCACGGGCCTTTCACCACGGCGCGGCTGTAGCCCATGGTCCGCTCGAACGGGGAGCCTGTGGTGATGCGCTGCATGTTAACCTCCGAAACAGGCGACAAGTTTGCCGAAAGCATCGGCGCGATGGCTGATGCGGTTCTTCTGGTTGGGGTCCATTTCGGCGAAGGTCTGGGCATGGCCCGCGGGCTGGAACATCGGGTCATAGCCATGGCCCTGCGCCCCGCGCATCGGCCAGACCAGTTCGCCCTCGACCTTGCCCTCGAACACCTCGTCATGCCCGTCCGGCCAGGCCAGGACCAGGGTCGAGCGGAAGCGCGCCCTGCGCGGAAGCGGGGCGGATCGTGCCTCGCATTCGGCCCAGGTGCGGGTCATGGCCTGCGCGAAATCGCGGCCCTGCGGGGTTTCGGCCCAATCGGCGGTATAGACGCCGGGCGCGCCGTCCAGCGCATCGACCTCGATTCCGGAATCGTCGGCAAGCGCGGGCAGGCCGGTGGCTTTCGCGGCGGCATGGGCCTTGATGCGGGCATTGCCGATGAAGGTGGTCTCGGTTTCGGCCGGTTCGGGCAGGTTCATCGCGGCAGCGCCGACGCATTCGATACCGAACGGCGCCAGAAGGGCCGCCATCTCTTCCAGCTTGCCACGGTTATGCGTGGCCACCAGCAGACGCTTGCCGTCGAACATCCTCATGCGGTGGCTGCCTTTTGCGCGGCGACAAGTTCTGCGATCCCGGCCTCGGCCAGATCGAGCAGCGTGTTCATCTGATCGCGCGAGAAAGTGGCCCCTTCGGCCGACATCTGCACCTCGATCAGCTTGCCCGAGCCGGTCAGGATGAAGTTGCCGTCGGTGCCGGCCTCGCTGTCCTCGGCATAGTCCAGATCGCAGACCGGCTGGCCGGCATAGATCCCGCAGCTGACCGCCGCGACATGATCGACCAGCGGGTCCGAGGTAACGAGGCCCGCCTTGAGAAGCCTGTTCACCGCAAGGCGCAGCGCGACCCAGCCGCCCGTGATCGAGGCGCAGCGCGTGCCGCCATCGGCCTGGATCACGTCGCAATCCACGACGATCTGCCGCTCGCCCAGGGCCACGCGGTCGACACCCGCGCGCAGCGCGCGCCCGATCAGGCGCTGGATTTCCTGGGTGCGGCCCGATTGCTTGCCTGCCGCGGCCTCGCGCCGGTTGCGGGTGTTGGTGGCGCGCGGCAGCATGCCGTATTCCGCCGTGACCCAGCCCAGACCCGAGCCCTTGAGGAAGGATGGGGCCTTGTCCTCGATCGTGGCGGTGCACAGCACATGCGTATCGCCCATCCTGATCAGGCACGAGCCCTCGGCATGTTTCGTCACGCCCGTTTCAATTGAAATCGCGCGCATTTCGCTTAAGTTCCGGCCAGAGGGGCGCATGTCGTGTCCTTTCTTGGATATGGGGCCAATTACAAGGCGCCGTGCGCGCGATGCAACCCCGATTGACGCCCGAGGCGGGCGCGCCTTATCTGGATCGCGCCAAGGTGAACTGCGGATGACCGACGGATCGAATATCTTTGCTGAGCTGAACGAACGCTCGCGCGAGGTTTTTCGCCGGGTGGTCGAGGGCTATCTGGAGACCGGGGATCCGGTCGGCTCGCGCACGCTGACCCGGCAGATGAGCGAGAAGCTGTCCGCCGCCACGGTGCGCAACGTGATGCAGGATCTGGAATATCTGGGCCTGCTGGACAGCCCGCATATCTCGGCCGGGCGGGTGCCCACGCAGCGCGGGCTGCGCATGTTCGTCGACGGGCTGATGGAGATCAGCCAGCTGACGCCCGACGACCGCGAGAAGATCGACGCGACGATGGGCGGGAACGATCCCGATGTGGGCTCGTTGTTGGACCGGGTGGGCAGCGCGCTTTCGGGGATCACGCAGGGCGCCTCGCTTGTGCTGACGCCCAAGCACGAGGCGCCGATCCGGCATATCGAGTTTGTCAGCCTGGGCCATGACCGCGCGCTTGTGGTGCTGGTCTTTGCCGACGGGCAGGTGGAGAACCGCGTGTTCGTGCCGCCGCCCGGCCAGACGCCCTCGTCGATGCGCGAGGCCGCGAATTTCCTCAATGCCATTGCCGAGGGGCGCACGCTTTCCGATCTGCGCCGCCAGATCGGCACGGAAATCGCCGCGCGCCGCCAGGAACTGGACAGCCTGGCGCGCGATCTGGTCGAAAGCGGCATGGCGCAATGGGAAAACGAGGGCGAGCATACCGAGCGGCTGATCGTGCGCGGACGTGCCAACCTGATCGGCGGGGAAGAGGATCTGGACCGGATTCGCAGCCTGTTCAACGATCTGGAGCGCAAGCGCGACATCGCCTCGTTCCTGCAACTGGCCGAGGATGGCGAGGGGGTGCGCATTTTTATCGGCTCGGAGAACAAGCTTTTCTCACTTTCGGGTTCCTCTCTGGTCGTCTCTCCCTATATGAACTCTGACCGGAAGATCATCGGTGCGGTCGGTGTGATCGGGCCCACGCGGCTCAATTACGGGCGCATCGTTCCGATCGTGGATTATACAGCGCAGCTGGTCGGACGGATGCTGTCCGGCCGCGGCAAGGGATGAGACGCATGAGTGAGATGAAGAAAGACGAAATCGCCGAGGATCAGGCGCAGATCGACGAGGAATTCGAGGATGTACTGACCGAAAGCGTGGATGAGGTGGCCGCACTTCGCGCCGAGCGCGACGAGCTGCGCGACCGTTTCATGCGTGCCCTGGCCGATGCCGAGAACATCCGCAAACGCGGCGAACGCGACCGGCGCGAGGCCGAGCAATATGGCGGGTCGAAGCTCGCGCGCGATCTTTTGCCGGTTTACGATGCGTTGCGGCGCGCGCTGGATGCGGCGGGCGAGGAACAGCGCAGCATGGCGGGCGGGTTGATCGAGGGGGTCGAGCTGACGCTGCGCGAGTTGCTTAACGTCTTTGGTCGCCACGGGATCGAGGCGATTGCCCCGGCGGTGGGTGACAGGTTTGATCCGCAGCATCACGAAGCGATGTTCGAGGCGCCGGTGCCGGGCACGGTGGCGGGCGATATCATCCAGGTGATGGATGAGGGGTTCATGCTGCATGAGCGGCTGTTGCGGCCTGCGAAGGTTGGCGTTTCGTCCACGCCGAAAGGCTGATCCCGAGGCCGGGGGGCCGTCTGCCCCCCGGACCCCCCGAGGATATTTGCGCGAAGATGAAGGGGATCAGTCCTTCAGCAGCGCGCGCAGTTCGTAAAGCGCGCCGAGCGCATCGCGGGGGGTCATCTCGTCGGGGTGCATGTCGCGCAGGCGGGTTTCAAGTTCGGAAATGGCCGGTTTCGCGGGGGCCGGTTGCGGCGCGGGCGAGACGGCGAAAAGCGGCAGGTCGTCGATCATCGCGCGGGTTTTCGCGCCGCCTTCGCGTTCGCCCTTTTCGAGCGCGTCCAGAACGATGCGCGCCCGGGCCACCACGGTTTCGGGCAATCCCGCGAGGCGGGCGACCTGCACGCCGTAGGAGCGGTCGGCCGCGCCCTTGCGGACCTCGTGCAGGAAGATGACCTCTCCTTCCCATTCCTTGACGGTCACGGTGGCGTTGTCGACGCCGTCGAGCTTGGCCGAAAGCGCCGTCATTTCGTGGTAATGCGTGGCGAAAAGCGCGCGGCAGCGGTTGGCGCCGTGCAGGTGCTCCATCACCGCCCATGCGATGGACAGCCCGTCATAGGTGGCAGTGCCGCGGCCGATCTCGTCCAGGATGACGAGGGCGCGATCGTCGGCCTGGTTGAGGATCGCGGCGGTTTCGACCATCTCGACCATGAAGGTCGAGCGGCCGCGGGCCAGGTCATCGGCGGCGCCGACGCGGCTGAACAGCTGGCTGACAAGGCCGATATGCGCGCGGCGGGCGGGAACGAAGCTGCCGGCCTGTGCCAGAAGGGCGATGATGGCGTTCTGGCGCAGGAAGGTCGATTTGCCCGCCATGTTGGGGCCGGTCAGCAACCAGATCGCCGGGGTTCCGCCGCCGGTCAGGGCGCAGTCGTTGGCGATGAAGGGCTCGCCCGTGCGTTTGAGCGCGTGTTCCACGACGGGGTGGCGGCCGGCCTCGATTTCGAAGGCGCGGGTGTCGTCGATCTGCGGCTCGACCCAGTTCTCGGCGCTGGCGATGGATGCGAACGCGGCCGCAAGGTCGATTTCGGCGAGGGCGCGCGAGGCTTCGGAGATTGGGCCGGCCTGATCGAGGATTGCCTGTTTCAGGCTGTCATAGAGCCGCTTTTCGATTTCGAGCGCGTGGTTTCCGGCGTTCAGGATGCGGGTTTCCAGCTCGCTCAGTTCGACGGTGGTGAAGCGCACCTGATTGGCGGTGGTCTGGCGGTGGATGAAGGTTTCGCTGAGCGGCGGGGCGAGCATCTTTTCGGCATGGGTGGCGGTGGTTTCGATGAAATAGCCCAGCACGTTGTTGTGCTTGATCTTGAGCGCCTGGATGCCGGTGCGGGTGATGTAGTCGCCCTGCATCCGTGCGATCACGCCGCGGCCTTCGTCGCGTAGAGCGCGGGTTTCGTCCAGCTCTCCGTCATGACCGGGGGCGATGAAGCTGCCGTCGCGGGCCAGAAGCGGCGGTTCGGCCACGAGCGCATCCTGAAGCAGGGTGACAAGCACCTGATGGCCTCGAAGCGCGCGGGCGGCATCCTTGAGGCGGGCGGGGGCCTCGGATCCGGCCAGCCGATCCGCGATATGCCCGGCCTGTTCCAGCGCGTTGCGGATCGCGGCCATGTCGCGTGGGCCGCCGCGGTCCAGCGCAAGGCGCGAGAGCGCGCGATCCAGGTCGGGGCAGCGCCGCAGGTCGCTGCGCAGATCTTCCTGAAGGCGGCTCTGTTCTTGCAGGAAACGCACGGATTCAAGCCTGTCGCGGATTTCGGCCAGATCGCGCGAGGGGGCCGAGATCCGCCGTTCCAGAAGCCGCGCGCCGGCGGCTGTCACCGTGCGGTCGATCACCGAAAGAAGCGAGCCTTCGCGCCCGCCCGAAAGCGCCTGCGTCAGTTCCAGATTGCGCCGGGTCGCGGCGTCGATCTGCATCGTGCCGCCGGGGGCTTCGCGGATCGGCGCACGCACGAGGGGCAGCTTGCCGCGCTGCGTCATCTCAAGGTAATCGGCGATCGCGCCCATGGCCGAAAGCTCGGCCCGCGAGAAGGCGCCATAGGCATCGAGCGTGCCGGTCTTGAACAGCGCGCACAGCCGCTTTTCCGCGCCCTGGCTGTCGAAACTCGACCGGGCGAGCGGGGTCAGCGACAGCGCGAAATCGGCGGTGACGGGGCCAAGCGCCTGTTCGTGGCCCTCGCTGACCAGCAATTCGCGCGGGGCAAGGCGCGCAAGTTCCGGCGCAAGGCGGATCATCGGGCAGGCCATCACCCGCAGCTCTCCGGTCGAGATGTCCACCCAGGCCAGCGCGCCTTCGTCGCGCACCCCGGCCCAGGCGGCAAGGTAGTTGTGGCGCCGCGCCTCCAGCAGGCTTTCCTCGGTCAGCGTGCCGGGGGTGATCAGCCGCACCACATCGCGCCGCACCACGGATTTGGCACCGCGCTTCTTCGCCTCGGCAGGATCTTCAAGCTGCTCGGCGATCGCCACGCGAAAGCCCTTGCGGATCAGCGACAGAAGATAGCCCTCGGCCGCGTGGACGGGAACGCCGCACATCGGGATGTCTTCGCCCATGTGCTGGCCGCGCTTGGTCAGCGCAATGTCGAGCGCGGCCGCCGCGGCCACGGCATCGTCGAAGAACATCTCGTAGAAATCGCCCATCCGGTAGAACAGGAGCGCGCCGGGATTGGCCTCTCGGATCGCCAGATATTGCGCCATCATCGGTGTGACGGTCTGCTCGGCCATGATTTCCCCCAAGTCTTTGCGCGACCCTACAAAAGCCCCTGTCCGGGTGCAAATCCATTGAGCGGCTAGACGCCGGGCGCTATGAGGGGCGGGCCTGCAGGAGGAGCCCGCACCCGATGACCAACAAGAACCGCATCACGCCCGAAGAAGCGCTGGCCTATCACCTCGATCCGCATCCGGGGAAATACGAGATCACGGCAAGCAAGCCGATGACCACGCAGCGCGACCTGTCGCTGGCCTACAGCCCCGGCGTCGCGGTTCCGGTCGAGGCGATCGCGGAAAACCCCGAGACCGCCTATGACTATACCGTCAAGGGCAACATGGTCGCGGTCATCTCGAACGGCACGGCGATCCTGGGGCTGGGCAATCTGGGGGCGCTGGCCTCCAAGCCGGTGATGGAAGGCAAGGCGGTCCTGTTCAAGCGCTTTGCCGATGTGAACGCCATCGACATCGAGCTGGACACCGAAGACCCCGACGAGATCATCCAGGCCGTGCGCCTGATGGGCCCCACCTTCGGCGGCATCAACCTCGAGGACATCAAGGCGCCCGACTGCTTCATCATCGAGCAGCGGCTGAAAGAGATGATGGACATTCCGGTGTTCCACGACGACCAGCACGGCACCGCCGTGATCTGCGCCGCGGGCCTGATCAACGCGCTGGAGCTTTCGGGCAAGAAGATCGAGGATTGCAGGATCGTGCTGAACGGCGCCGGTGCGGCCGGGATCGCCTGCCTCGAACTGGTCAAGGCGATGGGCGCGCGGCATGACAACTGCATCATGTGCGACACCAAGGGCGTGATCTGGCAGGGCCGGACCGAGGGCATGAACCAGTGGAAATCGGCCCATGCCGCCCGGACCGGGGCCCGCACGCTGGAAGAGGCGATGGTGGGGGCGGACGTGTTCCTTGGCGTCTCGGCCAAGGGGGCGGTCACGCCCGAGATGGTGGCAAGCATGGCCGACAATCCGGTGATCTTCGCCATGGCCAACCCGGACCCCGAGATCACCCCGGAAGAGGCCCATACCGTACGCCAGGATGCCATCGTGGCCACCGGGAGGTCGGACTATCCCAACCAGGTCAACAACGTTCTGGGCTTTCCCTACCTGTTCCGCGGTGCGCTCGACATCAACGCCCGCGCGATCAACGACGAGATGAAGATCGCCTGTGCGCGCGCCCTTGCAGCCCTTGCGCGCGAGGATGTGCCCGACGAGGTGGCGATGGCCTATGGCCGCAAGCTGGCCTTCGGGCGCGATTACATCATCCCCACGCCGTTCGATCCGCGCCTGATCCACGTCATCCCGCCCGCCGTGGCCAGGGCCGGGATGGATACCGGCGTGGCGCGCCGCCCGATCATCGACATGGCGGCCTATGAGCATAACCTGAAGGCGCGGATGGACCCGACGGCCTCGATCCTGCAAGGCATCCACGCCCGCGCGCGCCAGGCGCAGGCCACGATGATCTTCGCCGAGGGCGACGATCCGCGCGTGCTGCGCGCCGCCGTCGCCTATCAGCGCGGCGGGCTTGGGCGCGCCGTCGTGGTGGGGCGCGAGACGGATGTGCGCGAAAAGCTTGAATCCGCCGGTCTTGCCGATGCCTATCGGGAGCTGGGCGTGGTCAATGCCGGCAGTTCGCGCCATATCGAGACCTACAAGGAGTTTCTCTATTCCCGCCTGCAACGGCAGGGCGTCGACCGGATGGAGGCGCACAAGCTGGCCACCCGCGATCGTCACGTCTTTGCGGCGCTCATGCTGGCGCATGGCCATGGCGACGGGCTGGTGACGGGGGTGACGCGCAAGTCGGCGCATGTGATGGACCTGATCAACAAGGTCTTCGATGCGCGCGCGACCGATGGCGCCGTGGGGATCACCGCGATCCTGCACAAGGGCCGGATCGTGCTGATGGGCGACACGCTGGTGCATGAATGGCCCGACGAGAACGACCTGGCCGATATCGCCACGCGCGGCGCGCATGTCGCACGCGGGCTGGGGCTGGACCCGCGGGTGGCGTTCCTGTCCTTCTCGACCTTCGGCTATCCGGTGTCCGAGCGTGCCACCAAGATGCTGACCGCGCCCAGGGTGCTGGATGCGCGCGGTGTCGATTTCGAGTATGACGGCGAAATGACCGTGGATGTGGCGCTCAATGCCGAGCAGATGGCCAACTATCCCTTCTGCCGCCTGTCCGGCCCGGCCAACGTGCTTGTGGTTCCGGCGCGGCACTCGGCCTCGATCTCGATCAAGCTGATGCAGGAAATGGCGGGCGCCACGGTGATCGGCCCGATCCTGACCGGGGTCTCGGCGCCGATCCAGATCTGTAGTTCGATGTCGACGGTGAACGACATCATCAACATGGCGGCGATTGCCGCCTGCCGGCTGGGGCAGGTGAAATAGCCCCGGCCACCGGGGCGCAGCGCGGGGGGACGAGATGACGATCTTTAATCTGGGGTCGATCAATATCGACCATTTCTACAGGCTTCCGCATCTGCCGCTGCCGGGTGAAACGCTGGCCGCGCTGTCCTATCGGCGCGGGTTGGGCGGCAAGGGCGCGAACCAGTCCGTGGCCGCCGCGCGCGCGGGTGCCGATCTGCGCCATATCGGTGCGGTCGGGACCGACGGGCGCTGGATGGTCGCGCGGCTGGGTGAGCTGGGCGTCGATTGCACCCATGTGGCCGAGGTCGCCGAGGCTTCGGGCCATGCGATCATCAATATCGATGAGGCTGGCGAAAATGCGATCGTGCTGTATCCCGGGGCCAATCGTGCGATCCCGGCCGCGGCCGTGCAGAAGGCACTGGGCCAAGCCGGGCCGGGCGACTGGCTGATCTTGCAGAACGAGACCACGCTTCAGGCGGAAGCGGCCCGTTTTGCGCGGGAACAGGGTCTTTTCGTGGCCTATTCCGCGGCACCCTTCGATGCCGGGGCGGTGCGCGCCGTCCTGCCCCATGTCACTCATCTTCTGGTGAACGAGGTAGAGGCCGCGCAGCTTTGCGCGGCACTGGAAACGGGGCTGCCGGATCTGCCCGTGCCCTATCTGGTGATGACGCTGGGCGCGCGCGGGGCCGTCTGGCAGGACCGGGCCGCAGGCACGCGGATCGAGGTTCCGGCCCTGCCCGTCGCCCCCGTCGACACGACGGCGGCGGGCGACACATTCGCGGGTTACCTGATTGCGGCGTTGGCCGAAGGCATGCCGACAGACGGGGCTATGCACCTTGCAGCCGCCGCCGCCGCGTTGAAGGTGACGCGGCCGGGCACGGCGGATGCGATTCCGGCGCGGGCCGAGGTTGCGGCCTTCATGGCCGCTCAACCCAGCGCGTAGCCGGTTCCGCGCACCGTGCGCACCGGATCGGAGCCGCCATGCGCCATCAGTGCCTTGCGCAGCCGGCCGACATGCACGTCGATCGTGCGGGTATCGACATAGATGTCGCGCCCCCAGACCCGATCCAGAAGCTGATCGCGCGTCCAGACCCGGCCGGGCTTTTCCATCAGCGTCGAAAGCAGGCGAAACTCGGTCGGGCCGAGTTTCAGGGGCTGGCCGTCGCGGAACACGCGGTGCTCGCCCGCATCCAGGACGATATCCTCGTATTGCAGCCGCTCTCCCATCGTGGCGGGGCGGGTGCGGCGCAACTGCGTGCGCAGGCGCGCCATCAGCTCGACCACGGAATAGGGCTTGACCACATAATCGTCGGCCCCGGTTTCCAGCCCGCGTACGCGGTCGGTTTCCTCGGAGCGGGCCGAAAGCATGATGATCGGGATCGGCCGGGTTTCGGGATTGGCCTTCACCCTTCGGCAGATCTCGATCCCCGAGACATTGGGCAGCATCCAGTCCAGCACGATCAGATCCGGCTTTTCCTCTTTTACCATCAGCAGGGCCTCGTCTCCATTGATCGCCATGGCGACGCGGAAGCCCTCGGCCTCGAGATTGTAGCGCAGAACCTCGCGCTGGGCGGACTCGTCCTCGACAACCAGAACGCAAGGCTGTTGGGCGGGGGTCATGTCTTAGTCCTCGGCCGTCGTGAAAGCGGTGACGCTTTCGGTTTTCGGGCGCGCCTCGTCGGGGGTTTCGCCGGTGACAAGGTAGATGACCTGCTCGGCGATCGAGGTGGCGTGGTCGCCCATCCGTTCGACGTTCTTGGCGATGAAATGCAGATGCATGCAGGCGGTGATGTTGCGCGGGTCTTCCAGCATGTAGGTCAGGAATTCGCGGAACAGTGCGTTATACATCTGGTCCACCTCGATGTCGCGGGCGCGCACATCGGCGGCAAGCTTTGCATCGCGCTGGATATAGCTGTCGATCGCATCGTTCAGCATCGTCTCGACCGTGCGCGACATGCGCCGGATCGCGCCGGCGGATTCGTTGATCGCGGGCATGGTCATCAGGACGTGGCTGCGCTTGGCGATGTTCTTGGCGTAATCGCCCACCCGCTCAAGGCTGGCCGAGATCTTTATGACCGAAAGCGCGACGCGCAGGTCGCTTGCGGCGGGCGCGCGCAGCGCGATCAGGCGCGCGGCCTCATGGTTGATTTGTTCCTCCAGCGCGTCGACGGCCTTGTCGCGCTTGCGCACGTCATTGGCCAGTTCCTCGTCGCGCATCTCAAGTGCGGTGGTGGCATCGTGGATCGCGGCTTCGACCATGCCGCCCATCTTCACGACCATTGCCTGAACCGTCTCGAGATCGCGGTCGAAGGCGGAAAGGATATGCTGGTTGCTCACGATATCGTCCTTTCTCAGCCGATGCGGCCGGTGATGTAGCTTTCGGTGCGCGGGTCCGAGGGGTTGGTGAAGATCTGCCCCGTCTCGCCGTATTCCACCAGGCTGCCAAGGTGGAAGAAGGCGGTGCGCTGGCTGACCCGTGCGGCCTGTTGCATCGAATGGGTGACGATCACCACAGAGAAGTTGGCCCGCAGCTCGTCGATCAGTTCCTCGACCTGCGCGGTTGCGATCGGGTCGAGGGCCGAGCACGGCTCGTCCATCAGAAGAACCTCGGGCGAGGTGGCGATGGCGCGCGCGATGCACAGGCGCTGCTGCTGGCCACCCGAAAGCCCGGTGCCGGGCGCATCCAGCCGATCCTTGACCTCGTTCCACAGCGCGGCCTTGCGCAGCGAATCCTCCACGATCCCCTCAAGCTCGCTGCGCGAGCGGGTCAGGCCGTGGATCTTGGGGCCGTAGGCCACGTTGTCGAAGATGGATTTCGGGAAGGGGTTGGGTTTCTGGAACACCATGCCCACCTTGGCGCGCAGCTGCACCGGGTCGACCTTGCGGTCGTAGATGTCCTCGCCGTCCAGCAGGATCTTGCCGCCGACCCGGCAGATGTCGATCGTGTCGTTCATCCGGTTCAGACAGCGCAGGAAGGTGGACTTGCCGCAGCCAGAGGGGCCGATGAAGGCGGTGACGGTCTTGCCAAGGATGTCCACGTCCACGTCCCTGAGCGCATGCGACGCGCCGTAATGGACCTGGACGCCTCGTGCCTCGATCTTGATATCGCTGGCTTGCACGGCTCTCTCCGTCAAAGTCATGTCGTTCATTATCCGGGTTCCTTACCAGCGACGCTCGAAGCGGCGGCGCAGAATGATGGCCAGAAGGTTCATCGCCAGCAGGAACACCATCAGCACGATGATGGCCCCTGAGGCGCGTTCGATAAAGGCCGGATCGGCCCTTTGCGTGAAGTTGTAGACCTGCACCGGAAGCGCCGCGGCCGGGTCGCCGAAGCCTTCGGGCGGGGCGGCGGGGTATTCGCGCACGAAGGCCACCATCCCGATCAGCAGAAGCGGCGCGGTTTCGCCAAGCGCCTGGGCCAGCCCGATGATCGTGCCGGTCAGGATGCCGGGCATCGCCAGCGGCAGCACATGGTGGAACACCGTCTGCATCTTCGACGCCCCGATCCCGAGTGCCGCGTCCTTGATCGAGGGCGGCACCGCCTTCAGCGCGGCGCGGGTGGCGATGATGATGGTGGGCAGCGTCATCAGCGTCAGCACAAGCCCGCCCACCAGCGGCGAGGATTGCGGCAGGCCCGCGAAGTTGATGAAGACCGCAAGCCCCAGGATCCCGAACACGATCGAGGGCACCGCGGCAAGGTTGGCGATGTTCACCTCGATCAGGTCGGTCCATTTGTTCCGGGGCGCGAATTCCTCAAGGTAGATCGAGGTGGCCACCCCCAGCGGCAGCGCAAGCGCCAGAACGATCAGCATCATGTAGGCCGATCCCAGGATGGCGACGCCAAGGCCGGCGGCCTCGGGGCGCAGTTCCGAGGCGTCGGGGCCGAAGATGAAGCCGGGGTTGAAGGACAGCTCCATGATCCCCGCCGCGCGCAGCGTATCGGCCAGGCGCAGTTGTTCGGGGGTGACGTTGCTGTCCAGCTCGGCGCTTTGCAGGCTGACGCGGCCCTTGAAATAGCCGTCGATCCGGCCGTTCGCATAGGCCTTGAAGCGGATCGTCTGGCCCACGAGGTCGGGATCAGCCAGCACCCTGTCGCGTAGCTGGGCCGGCGCCTCTTTCGAGATCAGGGCGCCCACGTCCTTCGCGCTCATCCCCTCGACGGCAAAGCCCTTTTCGGCCAGCTCGGCATTGAGGCTGGTCTGCAAAAGCTTGCCATAGCCGATCGTGGTGACCTTTTTCATCACCTCGGGGTCGCGCGTGCCGGATTTGTCCAGAACACCTTCGTCCAGCATCACGTCCATCACCACGAAGGTCTGGCGGAATGCGCCCACGCCCTGCGCCAGGACCGAACTGAGCAGCACCACCAGCGCCAGCACACCGAACCCGACAGCGGCAAGGCCATACAGGCGAAAGCGTTTCTCGGCCGCGTTGCGCCGCTTCGTGCGGGTATCGAGCCTGTAGAGAGAGCGATGGGTCGGGGCGGCTTGCGCGGTCATTCGTATTGCTCCCGGTATTTGCGCACGATGTAGAGCGCGAGGATGTTCAGCCCGAGCGTGAAGACAAAGAGCGTCAGGCCAAGCGCGAAGGCTACAAGCGTTTCGGGGCTGGCGAATTCGGTATCGCCGGTCAGCTGGCTGACGATCTTGACGGTGACGGTGGTCATCGCCTCGAACGGATTGAGGTCCATCTTGGCAGCGGCCCCGGCGCCCATGACGACGATCATCGTCTCTCCGATCGCGCGCGAGGCGGCCAGCAGGACCGCGCCGACGATGCCGGGCAGGGCCGCGGGCAGGATCACCTGCCGGACGGTTTCCGATTGTGTCGCGCCCAGCCCGTAAGAGCCGTCGCGCATGGCCTGCGGCACCGCATTGATGATGTCATCGGACAGCGACGAGACGAAGGGGATCAGCATGATGCCCATCACCAGTCCCGCCGTCATCACCGAGGACGAGGACGAGCCGAGCCCGAGCGGCTGCGCAAGGTAATCGCGCAGCATCGGACCCACGGTGATCAGCGCGAAAAGGCCGTAGACGATGGTGGGAATGCCCGCGAGGATCTCGAGCAGCGGCTTGGCGGTGGCGCGGGTCTTCCTGCCGGCATATTCGGCCAGGTAGATCGCCGCGAAAATGCCCACCGGCACCGCCACCAGAAGCGCGATGAAGGATACATAGAGCGTGCCCCACAGAAGCGGCCAGATGCCAAGATCCGACCCGCCGCGGAACTGCGGATTCCATGTCAGGCTGAGGAAGAACTCGCGCGCGGGATAGAGGCGGAAGAAATGCGTGGTCTCGAAGACCAGCGACAGCACGATCCCCAGCGTGGTCAGGATGGCCACCGAAGAGGCGCCGATCAGCAGGGCCTTGATGAAACGCTCGACCACGTTGCGGGCGCGGAAGGCGGGGGTGATGCGCGAAAATGCATAGGCAAAGCCCGCGGCCGACAGGGCGATCACCGCGACCGTCATCGCCAGCCGCCCCTTGGCGGCGCGGGCGCGATAGTCTGTGGCGGCGTCGAAGATGGCGGGTTTTACATCGTTGCCAAGGGCGATGCCGGCCTCGGCCAGACGGCTGCGCAGCGTCGCGGGATCGAGGCTTGCGGTATCGGGCGCGCCGCGCGCGGCAAGAACGTCCAGACCGTCCGCGATGCGGCGCACATCGCTCATTACAAGGCTTTGCGACGATCCTTGCGGAATATCGGCCGGGGTGATCGTCGCGCCCACGCGCATGTCGATCAACAGGGGTTGAAGCACCAGCCAGCCCGCAAGAAACACAAGCGCCGGAACGGCGGCGAAAAGGGCGACCGACTGGCCGTAATATCCGGGAAGGGAATGCAGGGAACGGCTGTCACCTGATGCGGCGGACAGCGCCCTTTTGCGGCCGATCACGAAACCGGCAGCCGCGATCGCAAGGACAAGCAGGGCAAGAAGGCCAGGGGTCATTGGGAAATCCGCTTTTGCAAGGGGAACGGGTGGCACCTTTCCGGCGCCACCCGCTTTGTCAGATCAGTTCAGCATGCCCATCGGGGTTTCGCTGGCGACCATCTCTTGCGTCTTGGCCAGTTCCGGGTCGGACACGAGGCCGTATTCGGCCAGCGGGCCCTCCGGGCCGGCCATATCGTCCGAGACGAAGAACTCGATATACTCCTTCAGGCCCGGAATGACGCCCAGATGCGCGTTCTTGACGTAGAAGAAAAGCGGGCGCGACACCGGGTATTCGCCCGAGGCGATCGAGTCGACCGACGGCACCACGCCCGACATCGTGGCGACGCGCAGCTTGTCGGTGTTGTTCTGGTAGAAGGACAGGCCGAACACGCCGATGGCGTTCTTGTTCGCGGCGATGCGCGACAGGGTTTCGGTATAATCGCCGTCGATATCGACCGAGATGCCGTCGGTGCGCAGGCTCATGCACATTTCTTCGGCCTTGTCTTCGTCACCGCCATTGGCCGCGGCGAAAACTTCCATTGCACCGGTTTCCTCGCAGCCTTTCAGGATCACCTTCTCGTCAAAGACTTCGCGGGTGCCGTGCTTGGTGCCGGGGATGAAGGCCAGCAGGTCCTGCGCGGGCAGATCGGGGTTCACGTCGGCCCAGGTCTTGTTCGTGTTGGCGGTGACTGCGCCGTCCTTCACGATGTCCTTGGCAAGGGCGTTGAACCAGTCGGCCGGGGTGAAGGCGAATTCCGCGCCTCCGATATCCGAGGCGAAGACGATCCCGTCATAGCCGATGCGCACTTCCATGATCTCGGTCACGCCGTTCGAGGCGCACAGGTCGATGTCGGATTGCTTGATGCGCGAGGAAGAGTTGGCGATGTCGATGGTGTTTTCGCCCACGCCTTCGCAAAGCTTCTTACGGCCGGCGCCCGAACCGCCCGATTCGACCACCGGGGTCGGGAAATCGAAGTTCTCACCGAAGGCTTCGGCAACGATCATGGCATAGGGCAGCACGGTCGAGGAGCCGGCGGTCTGGATATTGTCGCGGGCGAAGGCGCCCGATGCCGATGCGGCAAGGATAGCCAAGGCGGAAACGGTGCATTTTGCGGTTTTCATGGATCACTCCTGAACATCTGGTGCGGGCCGTTGGTGGCCTCGAGGGCGGTCCTAAGCGGTTCGCATGACGCTTATGCAAATGTTGTGTGACATCTGCATGACAGGATGTTCAGGGGTCGGAAATCCGCTGCGGGGTCAGCCTGCGGCGTGGGTGGCCGCGCGGCGAAGCGCCGCGGCGATCAGCGCGGGCACGCCGGGATGCTCGCCGACGGGCGGCAGGCAGGGGCCCTCGAATCCGGCCGCACGCAGGGCCTGCGGCACGTCGTCGGCCACATGGCCGGCATGCAGCGCGAAGAAGGGCAGGCAGACGCCGCGCCCGATTTCCCGCGCGGTATCGGCCAGAAAGGGGGGCTCTTCGATCAGGCCGACGGCGATGCGGCCGAACCCGGTCAGCCGGGTCAGGTTTTCGGCCATGGCATAGCTTGAGTCCTTCGACCGCCGCGCGGTCCTCGATCCATGTGCCGCAAGCAAAAGCCCCGATTCTGCGGGTTCCAGCCCCGCGTCAAGCGCGGCCTTGGTGGTCGCCTCCGCGATCAGCCGGGGCAGCTCCGGCTCAAGGCCGAAAGGCGCCATCTGGCGCACCTCGGCCCCCAGCGCGGCAATTCGCCGGGGCAGTTCCTTGCCCGTGAACCAGCCCGCGGCCATGAAGAACGGATAGACCAGGGGCCGGTCAAGCCCGCGCAAGGCCTCGCCAAGCGCATCACCGGCGGCCAGCGTGGCGCCGCGCACCTCCCATTCCGGCACGAGCGCGCCAACCGCACGGGCAAGCGCCCGAAGCGCTTCTTGCTGCTCATCCGGATTCGAGGGCGATCCGTGCGCGACGATGACGGCGTGGGACATGCGGTTTCCTTTCGGCACAGATTAGGTCGGTATCGGATGAAGGCAACGGGTTTTCTTGCCGGAATATCCACCATGGTTAAGCGGAAAGTTCCACTAATATTATGATTTTATGATACATTTAATCATCATTCGATTGCGCGGCACAGCGTTTCCGCGCTAGAATCCCCTTGTCGGCCAGAATGGCAGGACCCGGATAGAGTTTCACATGTGGTGCTTGGGGAAGCGTGTGGGGTGATGAAGGGTCCTGGGAGGGGTGCCGGGGCCCTTCGGTTTTGTCAGG
>CALMEG010000183.1 GCA_937863185.1 uncultured Paracoccaceae bacterium
AAAAAGTCAGGTATTCCTTACCATACAAGTTCCAGTGCCGCCGCGTCATGGGTTGAGGCGCAGAATTTCCCACGCCTGCCCGGGCCCGTCCCGACGCCAGCGAAAACGGTCGTGCAGGCGAAAGGCCCCGTCGGCCCAGAACTCGATCTCCTGCGGCACAATCCGGATACCTCCCCAGAAGGGCGGGCGCTTTGGATTGGGCCCCTGGCGGGCCGTGACCTTCGCCACCTCGGCCATCAGCGCCGCCCGCGAGGACAGCGGCGCGCTTTGCTGCGACGCCCATGCCCCAAGCCTGCTTTTGAGCGAGCGTGAGGCGTAATATTCGTCCGCCTGCGGCCCCTCTTCGCGGCTGGTCAGCCCCCGCACCCGAATCTGGCGCCGCAGGGATTTCCAGTGCAGGACGAAGGCCGCCTTTTCGGAAAGCGCGATCTCCTGTCCCTTTGCCGATCCGTAATTGGTGTAGAAAACGAACGCGCCCCCCGAGGGCGCGTCGGCCGCCTCGATCTCCTTCAGAAGCACCATGCGCACGTTCGGCATGCCCGTGCCATCCACTGTCGCAAGGGCGATTGCATTGGGATCGTTGGGCTCGGTGCCTTCGGCCTCATCCAGCCAAGACCTGGCTATGGCGAACGGATCGTCGCCCGCAAAAATCCCGCTTCGGTCGGTCATTTTCTGTCCTGTCTTCTTCGGAGCGCCACGCTGCGGCCCAACCCCACGATAGTCTCTGTGCCGCTCTCGGCCTTGATGCGCGTCAAGCTTTCGCCTAATGCTGGCGCTCTATCAAAGGGAGACATGAGGGGTGTCGATGTCAAGCAATCTGATGGCAGGCAAACGCGGGCTGATCATGGGGCTCGCCAATGACAAGTCGATTGCCTGGGGCATTGCGAAGGCCTGCGCCGATGCCGGTGCCGAGCTTGCCTTTTCCTATCAGGGTGATGCGCTGAAAAAACGGGTGGAGCCGCTGGCCTCCTCGATCGGCTCGAACCTTCTGGTGGAATGCGATGTCGCGGACGAAGGCTCGCTCGACCGGTTGTTCGACACGCTGAAGGCCGAATGGGGCACGCTGGATTTCGTCGTGCATGCCATCGGGTTTTCCGACAAGGCCGAACTGCGCGGGCGCTATGTGGACACCACGCGCGGCAACTTCACGATGACGATGGACATCTCGGTCTACAGCTTCACCGCCGTCTGCGCGCGTGCCGCCGCGATGATGCCCGAAGGCGGCAGCCTTCTGACGCTGACCTATTACGGCGCCGAACAGGTCATGCCGCATTACAACGTGATGGGCGTGGCCAAGGCCGCGCTGGAGGCCTCGGTCAAGTATATCGCGGAAGACCTCGGCAAGATCGGCATCCGCTGCAACGCGATCTCGGCCGGGCCGATCAAGACGCTGGCGGCCAGCGGCATCGGCGATTTCCGCTATATCATGAAGTGGAACGAGCTGAACTCGCCCCTGCGGCGCAACGTGACGCAGGAAGAGGTCGGCAAGGCCGCGCTTTACCTTCTGTCGGATCTGGGCTCGGGCACCACGGGCGAGAACCTGCATGTCGATGCGGGCTATCATGTCGTGGGTATGAAGGCCGTCGACGCCCCCGACATCGACGTCGTGACCGGCCGGAAGGACTGAGATGAGCCTCGCCGCCTTCGCCGCGATCTATTTCGTGCATCTGGCGGCGGCCATCTCGCCCGGCCCGGCGGTTCTTCTGGCGGCCCGGACCAGCCTGCGCGAGGGCATGGCGCGCGGGGCATGGCTGGCCGTGGGGATCGGCATCGGGGCTTGCCTGTGGGCGCTTGCGGCGCTGTTCGGGCTGGCCGTGCTGTTCCGGCTGGCGCCCTCGTTGCTGACGGCGCTGAAATTCCTGGGCGCGGGCTATCTGCTTTATCTTGCATGGAAAATGTGGCGCCATGCGCCCGACCCGCTGGACACCGCGCTGCCGGAAACCGCGAAGGCGCGCTCCAATCTCGGTTATGTCTGGCTGGGGATTCTGGCGCAGCTGGCCAACCCCAAGCCCGCGGTCTTCTTCGGCACGATCTTCCTGACTTTCGTGCCCCCGGCCGCGCCCCTTTGGGCCTATGCCGCGATTCTGGCCATCGTCTTCATCAACGACACCGGCTGGAACATCATCGTCGCGCGCATCTTCTCGTTGCAGCGCACGCGGGCGGGCTATCTGAACCTGAAATCCACCATCGAGCGCGTCTTCGGAGGGCTGCTGGCCCTTCTGGGGCTCAAGCTGGCCCTGACCTGAGGAGGACACCATGACCGACCGCCTGCCCCATGAAAAAGGCTTCCATGTCAGCTGGGACCAGTTGCACCGCGATGCGCGCGCGCTTGCCTGGCGACTGGACGGCAAGGGTCCGGGCGATGGCTCCTGGCGCGCGGTGGTGGGCATCACCCGCGGCGGGCTGGTGCCCGCGATGATCGTCGCGCGCGAGCTGGACATCCGCGTGGTCGACACGATCTCGGTCAAGTCCTACTCTCATCAGGAACAGCGCGAGGCGCAGGTCACGAAACATCCGCAGGATGCGCTGATGGGCGATGGCGAGGGCATCCTGATCGTCGATGACCTTGTCGATACCGGCAAGACGCTGGAACTGGTGCGCAAGCTTTACCCCAAGGCGCATTTCGCCACGGTCTATGCCAAGCCCAAGGGCAAGCCGCTGGTCGAGACCTATATCACCGAGGTCAGCCAGGACACCTGGATCTTTTTCCCGTGGGACATGGCGCTGCAATATGTCCAGCCCTTCCGCGGCACCGACTAGGCCGACGCAAGCCCCCTTGCCACCCGCCCCCGTCTCTGCTGATCTGGCCCTACCCAGCCGGAGGTTCCCAGGCCCCCCCCCCCCCTCACCCCGCCTTTCGCGGCACCCTCCCCCCCCCCGGTGAGGGAGGCCCGCCGCTGGCTTGAAGGCGTCAGCTTTCCCCCCGAACGCCCGCTGATCAATGTCAGCCAGGCGGCCCCCGTCGATCCCCCGCCCGAGGCGCTGCGCAAGGCCATCGCCGAGGCAGCACTTGGCGACCCGCAGGCCCATCTTTACGGCCCGGTCCTCGGCCTGCCCGCCCTGCGGGCAGAGCTGGCCGCGCAATGGTCGGCTGCCTATGGCGGGCAGATCGGGGCCGCGCAGGTCGCCATCACGCAAGGCTGCAACCAGGCCTTCTGCGCGATCATGGCCACGCTTGCCGCCCAAGGGGATGAGGTGATCCTGCCGACTCCCTGGTATTTCAACCACAAGATGTGGCTGGACATGCAGGGCGTGAAGGCCGTGCCCCTGCCCACCGGCCCGGGCCTTCTGCCCGATGCAGACGTTGCCGCAACGCTTGTCACCCCGCGCACGCGCGCCATCGTCCTGGTCAGCCCGAACAATCCGGGCGGGGCGGAATATCCCGCCGAGACCCTGCGCGCCTTCCTTGCCCTTGCCCGCGCGCGCGGCCTTGCGCTGATCGTGGACGAGACCTACCGCGATTTCGATGCGCGCAGCGGGGCGCCGCACGATCTTTTTGCCGATCCCGACTGGGACGACAGCTTCATCCACCTCTACTCCTTCTCCAAGGCCTATCGGCTGACCGGACATCGCGTGGGCGCCATCGTCGCCTCGGCCGAACGGCTGGCCGAGGTCGAGAAGTTCCTCGATACGGTCGCCATCTGCCCCAACCAGCTTGGCCAGATCGCGGCGCTGTGGGGGATGCGCAACCTTGCGCAATGGGTCGCGGGCGAACGCGACGAGATCCTTGCCCGCCGCGCCGCCATGCGCGCGGGGCTGGCCACGCTGCCGGGGTGGAAGACGCTCGGCTGCGGGGCCTATTTCGCCTATGTCGAGCATCCCTCGCCCCTGCCCGCGCCGGAATTCGCCCGCAGGCTGGTGCGCGAGGCGGGCGTCCTGCTGCTGCCCGGCACGATGTTCATGCCCGCCTCGGATCCGGCCGGCGCGCGCCAGTTGCGCATCGCCTTCGCCAATGTCGACGCCACCGGCATCGCGCATTTGATGGAGCGCTTCCGCAGCCTGACGTTCTGAGCCTTGCGGGCCTGCCGCCAAAGCCCTAAACACCCCCAAACGGCCTGATTTATGGGAGGCATGTCGATGTCGAGCAGTTTTCGCAGCCACGGCAAGAACACGGTGGTCTGGATCCTGATGGCGCTGCTGATCCTCGGGCTTGGCGGCTTCGGGCTGACCAATTTCTCGGGCACGATCAGTTCGATTGGCGCGGTTGGCAAAACCGAAATCGACGTGAACGACTATGCCCGCGCGCTGCGCAGCGAAATCGACGCGACCTCGGCCCAGATCGGGCGGCCGCTGAGCATGCCCGAAGCCCTGTCGCTGGAGCTTGACAAGAAGGTCCAGGCGCAGCTTCTGGGCCTTGCCGCGCTGGACGAACAGGCACGCCAGATCGGTATTTCAGTGGGTGATGAACAACTGCATACGCAGGTCGTCGCGGCCCGCGCCTTCCAGGGGCTCGATGGCAAGTTCGACCGCGAAACCTACAAGCTGGCCCTGCGCCAGCAGGGGCTGAGCGAAACGCAATACGAAACCAAGCTGCGCGCCGAGATGGCCCGCGCGATCCTGCAAGGGGCCGTGGCCGGCGGCACCCCCGCCCCCGAGGCCCTGACCGCCGCCTATACCGCCTTCGTGACCGAGACGCGCTCGATCTCTCATGCCGAGATCACCGAGGCCGATCTGGCCGAAACCGTCGGCACCCCCGACGAGGCCGCGCTGCGCACCTATCACGAGGCCAACCCCGACGCCTTCACCCGCCCCGAGACGCGCAAGATCACCTATGTCTGGCTTTCGCCCGAGATGCTTTTGCCCGAGGTTCCGATGGACGAGGCCGCGCTGCGCGCCAGCTATGAAGAGCGCATCGACGAATTCGTCCAGCCCGAGCGGCGCCTTGTCGAGCGGCTGGTCTACCCCTCGGCCGAAGATGCCAAAGCCGCGCGCGCGAAGTTCGACGCGGGCGAGGCGAGCTTTGCCGACCTGGCCGCCGAACGCGGCCTGACGCTGAGCGATGCCGACCTGGGCGAACCCTCGAAGGCCGAGCTTGGCGCGGCGGGCGAGGCCGTCTTCGCGCTGACCGAGCCCGGCATCGTCGGCCCGGTCGAAACCGATCTCGGCCCCGCGCTCTATTCGATGAACGCGATCCTTGCCGCGCAGGAAATCACCTTCGAGGAGGCCCGCGAAGAGCTGTCCTCCGAAGTGGCGATGGACCGCGCGCGCCGCATGATCCTTGATCAGTCCGCCGATCTCGAAGACCTGCTGGCAGGCGGCGCCACGCTGGAAGAGGTGGCCGCGGAAACGCCGATGGAGCTGGGCCAGATCGACTTCACCGCGCAAAGCGATCAGGGGATCGCAGGCTACACCACCTTCCGCGAGGCCGCGCAAAAGGTGACGCAAAGCGATTTCCCCGAACTCGCCGATCTGGACGATGGCGGCGTCTTCGCGCTGCGCCTCGATGCCATCAACCCGCCCGAGGTGATCCCCTTCGAGGAGACCCGCGATCAGGTAGCCGAGGCCTGGGCCGCGTCCGAGCTTCTGCGCCTCAAGCGCGACCGCGGGGCCGAGGTGATGGCCGCGCTTGCCAATGGCGCGACGCTGGCCTCCGAGGGGCTTCTGGTCTCGACCGTGGGCAGGCTGCCGCGCGGCGGTTTTCTGGAAGGCCAGCCCGCCGCCCTTGCCCAACGCGCCTTCGATCTGGCCGAGGGAGAGGCCGGCGTGGTCGATGCCGAAGGCCGCGTGATCGTGCTGCGGGTGGATGCGGTTCACCCCTCGGACCCCGAAGACGGCGATGTGGTTGCGGTGCATGACGTCATGGCCCGCTCGGTTTCGCAGTCGCTGGCGGGGGATCTTCTGGATTTCTACGCCCGCGCCGCGCAATCCGAGGCCCGCATGACATTCGACAGCACGGCGGTGAACGCCGTGCACGCGCAGATGCAGTAACGGAGGCTCTCGTGGTCGCGCTTTCGCCCAGCTTCGAAGAGTTCGAGTCCGCCTGGAACGAGGGCCGGAACCAGTTGGTCTATGCCCGGCTGGCCGCCGATCTGGACACGCCGGTTTCGCTGATGCTCAAACTGGCCGACGCCGCGCCCAACTCCTTCATGCTCGAAAGCGTGACGGGCGGCGAGGTGCGGGGCCGCTATTCGATGGTCGGGATGAAGCCCGACGTGATCTGGCAGTGCCATGACGCGCAGGCTCGCATCAACCGGCAGGCCCGTTTCGAAGACCGGTTCGAGGATCTGCCCGGCCACCCGTTCGAATCCCTGCGCGCGCTGATCGCGGAAAGCCGCATCGACATGCCCGAGGGGCTTCCGGCCGCGGCGGCAGGGCTTTTCGGCTATCTCGGCTATGACATGATCCGCCTGGTCGAGCACCTTCCCGACGTGAACCCCGATCCCATCGGCGTGCCCGATGCGGTGCTGATCCGGCCCTCGGTCGTGGCGGTTCTGGACGGGGTGAAGGGCGATGTGACGCTGTGCGCCCCGGCCTGGCAATCGGCCGGCCAGGGCGCGCGCGCGGCCTATGCCCAGGCGGCCGAGCGCGTGATGGACGCGCTGCGCGACCTGGACCGCCAGCCCTCGATGGCGCGCGATCTGGGCGATGTCGCGCAGGTCGGCCCGATGGTGTCGAACTTCTCGCCCGAGGGCTACAAAGCCGCCGTCGAGAAGGCCAAGGACTATATCCGCGCCGGCGACATCTTTCAGGTGGTGCCCGCGCAGCGCTGGACGGCGGATTTCCCGCTGCCGCCCTTCGCGCTTTATCGCAGCCTGCGGCGCACGAACCCCTCGCCCTTCATGTTCTTCCTGAATTTCGGCGGCTTCCAGATCGTTGGCGCCAGCCCCGAGATCCTCGTGCGGCTGCGCGAGGGCGAGGTTACGGTGCGCCCGATCGCGGGCACGCGCCCGCGCGGGGCAACCCCGGACGAGGATCGCGCGCTGGAAGCGGACCTTCTGGCCGACAAGAAGGAACTGGCCGAACACCTGATGCTTCTCGATCTGGGCCGCAACGATGTGGGCCGGGTGGCGAAGATCGGCACCGTCCACCCGACCGAGAAATTCGTGATCGAGCGTTACAGCCACGTCATGCATATCGTCTCGAACGTGGTGGGGGAACTGGCCGAGGGCGAGGACGCCCTGTCCGCG
>CALMEG010000184.1 GCA_937863185.1 uncultured Paracoccaceae bacterium
CCGTTCCCGGTATGGTTATGAAATTGAAAAAAACCCTGCCCTCCCGGGCGCCCCGTTGCGGTTGCGCCTTTAAGGGGTTTTAACGCGTGCGGTGGCCCGCCCGCCACGGGCAGGAATTTGGGACAGGTGGAATGAGCGGTCCAGGGGCCTTGTCAGGACGCCGCATCCTTGTGGTCGAAACCACACAAAGCTTGCCGCTTGCGTTGCAGGGCACGACCGGTACGCAGGTTACCGTCGCGCGCTATGCCGAGATCACCCGAAAATTGCTGGACGACCTTTGTCCTGACATCGTGATCGCGCCCTTGATCGCGCAGGATCACGACATCCTCGACCTTGCGCTGCTATTGCGCAATACGGGCTTTGCCGGTGCGCTGCGCGCCTTCACCCGACCGCTGCCCAACAGCGCAATCATTCGGGCAGAGGTAGCGTCGATCTACCCACATCTGGATTTCGACGTGATCGAACTGTCGGGGCCGATGGCCCCGAAGCGACCCTACTGAGCGCGCCCCGATCAGCCCGCTAGGCGCAGCCCGGCCGCAAAACGGCGCGCATTGGCGCGGTAGCTTTCGGCCGATTTCAGCAGCCGTTCGCGCGCCGCTTCGTCCAGCACCCGTACCACCTTGCCCGGTGCGCCCATGACCAGGCTGTAATCGGGGATTTCCTTGTTCTCGGTCACCAGGGCGCCCGCGCCGATCAGGCAGCCCTTGCCGATCTTCGCGCCGTTCAGCACCGTAGCGCCCATGCCGATCAGGCTGCCATCACCGATGATGCAGCCATGCAGCATCGCCTTGTGCCCGATGGTGCAATTCGCGCCGATCACCAGCGGATAGCCCATATCGGTGTGGCAGATAACGTTTTCCTGCACGTTCGAGCCCGCGCCCACGCGGATTTCCTCGTTATCGCCGCGCAAGGTGCAGCCGAACCAGACCGAGGCGGCCTCTTCCAGCACGACCTTGCCGATCAGATTGGCGTCGGGAGCGACCCAGGCGCCCTGCCCCAGTTGCGGCGTCACGCCGTCCAGCTCATAGATCATCTTTCCTCGAACTCCTTGTTGAGACCGCGCACGAAGTCGTTCAGGCCGGGTTGGCGGTCGGCGCGCGCGCGTTCGGCCATGAGAATCGTTTTCAGTTCCGCCTCGGCGGCCTCCACATCGCGGTTGATGATGACGTAATCGTATTCCGCCCAATGGCTGATTTCGTCGCGGCTTTTGGCCATGCGCCCGGCGATCACCGCGTCGCTGTCCTGCGCGCGGCTGCGCAGCCGGGCCTCCAGACCCGCGACCGAGGGCGGCAGGATGAAGATCGACCCCACGCCCTTGGCCAGGGCCGAGCGGCGGATCTGCTGGCCGCCCTGCCAGTCGATATCGAAGAGCGTGTCGCGCCCGGCGGTCATCGCGGCCTCGACCGGCCCCCTGGGCGTGCCGTAGAGATTGCCGAAGACCTCGGCATGTTCCAGCATCTCTTCTGCCGCAACCATGTCCTGAAACGCGGCGCGGCTCTTGAAATAATACTCGCGCCCCTCTTCCTCGCCGGGGCGCGGGCTGCGCGTGGTGGCTGAGACCGAGAATTTCAGCGTCGGATCCCAGGCCATCAGCCGCCGGGCCAGCGTGGACTTGCCCGCCCCCGAGGGCGAGGACAGGATGATCAACAGGCCGCGCCGCTGCATGGGTCTACTCCACATTCTGGATCTGCTCGCGCATCTGGTCGATGACATGCTTGAGGTCAAGCCCGATCGCCGTCAGCCGCGCGGCGCCGGATTTGGAACACAAGGTATTGGCCTCGCGCACGAATTCCTGGGTCAGGAACTCGAACTTCCGTCCAACGGGGGCGATGTCGGCCAGAAGCGTGTGCGCGGCCTTGATATGGGCGCGCAGGCGGTCGATTTCCTCGGTCACGTCGGATTTGACGGCCAGCATCGCAAGCTCTTGCACGATGCGGGCGGGGTCGGCGCCCGGCGCCCCCTCCATCACGCGGTCGAGGTTGGCCTGCAAGGCGGCGGCGGTTTCGGGGCGGCGGGCCTCGGCCGCTTCGGCGGCGGCCTCGGTCAGCGCCGCGATGCGGGTCAACTGCCCCTCGAGGACGGTGGCAATCTGCGCCCCTTCGGCCGCCCGCATCGACATGAAGTCCGCCAGCAGCAGATCCAGATCGGACATCAGAAGCGCGCGCAGTGCGCCGGTGTCGGCCGGCACCGGGGCGCCCTGTTCCAGAACGCCCCGCATCGTCAGCAGATCGGCCGCAGAGGCGGGGCGCAGCACCAGCCCGCGATCGCGCGCCGCCTCTTCCACCTGGATCAGCCCGGCGATTGCCGCGCCGAGCCCCGCGGGGCTGATCCGCAGCGCCTCGGCCCCCTCGCTCCGACCAAGCCGGAGCCCGAGCGTGATGTTCCCGCGCGCCGCGACGCGCCCGACAGCGGCGCGGACCTCGGCCTCCAGCCCGTCGATCCCGTCGGGCAGCCGCAGCCGCAAATCCAGCCCCTTGCCATTGACCGAGCGGATTTCCCACGCCCAGTCATGCCCCGCCCCGGTTCCGCTGCGCGCGGCACAGCCGGTCATTGAGATGACGCGATGCCCGTTGTCGGCTTTAACCATTTGTAAACTATTTCCCCCAATCGGCCCGGAAAATATCGTATCAACACCTGAGTAAGCATTTCGCCTGCCGGGTCAACCGTGACCCGGCGCTTCGCAGAAAGCGATGCGGCCAAGGGCGCCGGAAAGCGCGCCACGCAGGCTTTTACCGATGCCGGAAGAGGTGCAGGATGGATCACGATACGCGATATCACGAGGACCCGGCCATGAGCGATACAGGCGCGCGCCGAACCCGCCAGATCATGCAGGAGCTGCGTGCCTATTGGGAAGGGCTGCGCGCCGGGCGGCTGGTGCCGCTGCGCGCCGAGGTCGATCCGCGCGGCATCGAACGCGCGCTGGAATATGCCTTCATCCTGGACCGTATCGCCCCCGGCATCGCGCGCTTTCGCCTTGCGGGGATGCATCTGAACGACCTGATGGGCATGGAGGTGCGTGGCATGCCCATCAGTGCGATGCTGGTGCCCGCCAGCCGCGACCGGATGTCAGAGGTTCTGGAGCAGGTCTTTGCCGGCCCCGCGATCGCCGAGATCGACATGGCCGCCGAAACCGGCCTTGGCCGGCCCGCGCTTGGCGCAAAGGCCCTGCTGTTGCCGCTGCGCAGCGACGCGGGCGCGGTCAACCGCTGTCTTGGTGTCCTGATCTCGGAGGGGGTGCCGGGGCGCACGCCGCGCCGTTTCGCGCTGACCGACAGCCACATCACGGCGCTTCGCGCCGCCACCGTCCCGCCCGGCCTTGCCGAGCCCGCGGTCCCGTTTACGGGGCGCGCGCCGCTCAGCCCCGAGGAACGGCGCGCGCAGCTGCGCCTTGTCGTGTCGCGGGACGGCACCTGACCCGGCACCACACTCGGCGGCATGCGCAATTTCCCGCCGCCTGACGGGTGGGTGGTCCCATGCCGCGAAAATGATGCTATCTTCGCCGTGGGGTTGAAAAAAACGGGATTCGAATGGGTGTCTGGGCCTATCTGAGCGCGCTTGCCGTCTTTGCCGTGACGGCCCTGATCTTCGTGCGCCTTGGCGATGCGCGGACCGAGCGTCGGGCCTGGGTGCAGCTTCAGGATGTCGATGCGCCCGACGGCTCGGTGTTCGATCCCGCGACGGTCGCGGACCTGCCCGAGCCGGTGCGGCGCTTCTTCCTGTTTTCCATTCGTCCCGGCGCGCGCATCTACCGCGTGAGCGAGATCGAGATGCATGGCCAGATCGGCCTGGGAACCAAATCGGACCCGCGCTATCAGGCGATGCTCGCGCGCGAGCTGCTGGCGCCGCTGCACGGTTTCATCTGGCTGGTGCGGACGCCGCGGCTGCGCGGATCGGATGGCATGATCCCCGGATATTCCTGGACGCGCATGGCGCTGTTCGGCCTTTTGCCGATGGCGCGCGCCACCGGGCCGGACCATCTGCGCTCCAGCTTCGGGCGGGCCGTGGCCGAGGGGCTGCTGTGGTGTCCCGGTGCGCTTCTGCCCGGCCCCGGCGTCAGCTGGCAGGCCACCGGGCCCGACCGCGCCCGCGTCACCGTGCGTCAGGGCGACCTGAGCCAGACCGCCGAGATGCGCCTTGCCCCCGACGGCCGCCCCGAGGCGGTGGCAATGCTACGCTGGAGCAATGCCAATCCCGGCCGACGCTGGCAGATGCAGCCCTTCGGCGCCAAACTGTCGCAATTTCGCAATGTGAACGGCTATTGCCTGCCCACGCAGGTCGTGGGCGGCAATTTCTTCGGCACGGAGAACTACTTTCCGTTCTTCCGCGCCGAAGTCAGCTCCATACGCTTTCCGGACCGCGACTGAGCCTTACAGCCCGGCCGCCTTCTGCATCTTGCGCCGGTCCTGCAATTCCTCGGCGACAAGGAAGGCCAGTTCCAGCGATTGCGAGGCGTTCAGCCGAGGGTCGCAGGCAGTGTGGTAGCGGTCCGACAGATCCTCGTCCGAGACGGCGCGCACGCCGCCGGTGCATTCGGTCACGTCCTTGCCGGTCATCTCGAAATGC
>CALMEG010000185.1 GCA_937863185.1 uncultured Paracoccaceae bacterium
TCATATTGCAAAAGGTGGCCCGGGGTACCGGGCAAGATGCCCCGGCCGGAACCCGAAGGCCCGTTACCATCACGCCCCCGGCCGTTTGCGTGCAGGTCTGCACAGGCAAAGCGGCCGCGGGCCGATCGGCTGGCGTGGCCCTGACGGCCGCGCCGCGATCAGTTGTCGTCGTCGTCGCTGCTGACATCGGCGATGTCGTCCAGCGAAACGTTGTCGTCGTCGTCGTCTTCCAGCAGATCGTCGTCAAGATCCACGTCGCCGCTATCGGCGTCGAGATCCTCGTCATCGGTCACGTCGTCCTGCTCGACCTGGCTTTCACGCTGGCCCGCCTTGTCCGAGGTCAACGTGCGTCCGCGCCCCGCAGTCAGGCTTTCAACGGTGAAGCTGTTGCTGCAGACGGGGCAGGTCATCGGGTCGTTGTTCAGGTCGTAAAAGCGGCTCGCGCAATGCGGGCAGAGGCGCTTGACGCCCCATTCCTCTTTCGGCATGGAATTCTCCTGGCATCGCTCTTATTCAGAGAGTCGCAGCCAACTGCCACAATGACCGCAGGGTGTCAAAGCCTTTTCGTGCGATTGCGCAGAGGCGTCCCATATCCGCCAAAGGAGCCCGTCCTGTCCCGCGTCCTGATCCCCGGAGACCCGACCGTCGCGCTGACCTTGCGCCGTTCCGCGCGGGCCCGGCGCTTCAGCCTGCGGGTGTCGCGCCTGGACGGGCAGGTCACGCTGACCCTGCCGCGTTGGGCCGCCGAGGCCGATGCCCTGGCCTTCGCCCATGACAAGGCCGACTGGCTGCGCCGGATGGTGTCCGATTCGGTGCCGCTGCGGCAGGCCCGGATCGGTGCGACGCTGCCCTTCCTGGGGCAGGAATGCCGGATCGTCGCTGCAAATATCCGTGCGCCAAGGGTTCAGGATGACCGGATCCTTGTGCCCCCCGATCCCGCGCGCCTCGGGACCCGGCTGGAAGCGTTCTTCAAGCTTGCCGCGCGGCAACGCCTGCACGCCGCGACCGAGCGCCACGCAAGAACGCTCGGTCGCACCTACAGGCGGATCACGTTGCGCGATACCCGCTCGCGCTGGGGATCGTGCACGCAGGACGGAAGCCTGATGTATAGCTGGCGGTTGGTGATGGCCCCCGAAAGCGTGCTTGATTATGTCGCGGCCCATGAAGTCGCGCATCTGGCCGAGATGAACCATTCGCCCGCCTTCTGGGCCGTGGTCGCCCGGCTTCGCCCGGATTTCGCGGCGGATCGAAGCTGGCTCAGGCGCCATGGCGGCGCCCTGCATGCCATACGGCTCCGCGATTGACCGGCCGGTGCGATAGGGCCAAGCTGGCGCGATGACAACCATCACCTCCCGCCCGATCGAGGCTGCGGCCCATGATCGCCTGTATCGCGCCCTGCGCCAGCAGATCATGCATGGCGAAATCCTGCCCGGCCAGGCCCTCACGCTGCGGGGGCTGGGCAAGACCTATGGCGTATCGATGACACCTGCGCGCGAGGCGCTGCGCCGGCTGGTTGCGGAAGGCGCGCTGATGCTGTCGGCCTCGGGGCGGGTCGCCACGCCCGAGCTGACCAATGACAGGATCGAGGAACTCGCCGCCCTGCGGGCCCTGATCGAACCCGAGCTTGCAACGCGCGCGCTGCCCCGGGCGCATCTGGCGCTGATCGACCGGCTGGCCGCAATCAATACCGCGAATGCCGAAGCCGTCGCCAAGCAGGATGCGGTCGCCTATATCCGCACAAATCTCGAATTCCACCGCACGCTTTACCTGCGTGCGCAGGCCCCGGCGATGCTGGCGGTGATCGAGACCGTCTGGCTGCAACTCGGTCCGACGATGCGGGCGCTTTACAACCGCGTGTCGCGCAACGAACCGCCCCGCCACCACCGGCTGATCCTTGCCGCGCTGCGGGCGGGCGACGAGCCCGGCCTGCGACTGGCCGTGCGCACCGATGTGACACAAGGCCTGCGCCATCTGGCGACATAGAAAAAGGGGGCTGTCGGCCCCCTCTGGGCCTGCGGCCCATTCACCCCCGAGGATATTTCCGCCCTGAAGATGCGTGCGTTTCTTCAGAGTCCAAATATCCCCGCCGGAGGCTTCCCCGGCCGCCGCTTGCGCGGCGTGCCGGAATATGTTGGAGGGTTCCCCCCTCAGGCGTGGATCGCGCCGTCCCCACAGGCCAGGGCTGCTTCGCGCACCGCCTCGGAATAGGTCGGGTGAGCGTGGCAGGTCAGGGCAAGGTCCTGGGCGGATGCGCCGAATTCCATGGCAACGCAGACCTCGTGGATCAGGTCGCCCGCGCCGGGGCCAATGATGTGGCAGCCGAGGATCCTGTCGGTTTCCTTGTCGGCGATCAGCTTGACGAAGCCGTCCGCCTGGAACACTGCTTTCGCACGGGCGTTGCCCATGAACGGGAACTTGCCGACCTTGTAGGCGCGGCCTTCCTGTTTGAGCACCTCTTCGGTCTTGCCGACGCTGGCCACCTCGGGGGTGGTGTAGATCACGCCGGGGATCACGTCGTAATTGACGTGGCCATGCTTGCCGGCGATGACCTCGGCCACTGCCATGCCTTCATCCTCGGCCTTGTGGGCGAGCATCGGGCCGACGATCGCGTCACCGATCGCATAGATCCCCTTCACGCTGGTCTGCCAGTGGTCATCCGTCTTGATCTGGCCGCGCGGCAGCAGTTCCACCCCCGCGGCGTCAAGGCCGAGCCCGTCGGTATAGGGCTTGCGACCGGTGGCCACCAGGACCACCTCGGCCTCGATCTTGTGTTCGCTGTCATCCTTGCGCAGCTTGTAGGTGACGGTGTTCTTCGTCTTTGCCTTGCTCACGCCCTGGACGGCG
>CALMEG010000186.1 GCA_937863185.1 uncultured Paracoccaceae bacterium
CGGAAAATTGCGCGCATTGGTTTCGTCGGCAAAGCCGCAATAGACGGTATGGGCCCCGGCCTCGACCGCGGCGCGCAGGGCGGCCGGGGTGCCCGCGGGGCAGACCAGTTCCATCATGCCCAGGCCTCCGTTTCGGTGCGATGCAGGGAAAGCCCGGTCAGGCGTTCGGTCCGGCCAAGCGTGTGGCGGGCAAGGCTGGCAAGGGGGCCGGCCATCGCCGCGATCTCTTCGGTCAGGTCCAGTTCGCTGTCGTCGATGGCGTTGCGCAGCGCAAGCACCGCGCCGGTATCGCCCTCGATCACCAGATCGCGCGAGAAGAACAGCGCATCGCCGTCCTGCGCGCCATGCATCATCGCCAGAAAGGCCGAAAGCGGCCCGGCGATGCGCGCGGCATGATCCAGCCCCTGCCCGCGCCGATGTGCACTGACCTCGGCCGTCTGCGGCACGATCAGCAGGACGAAGGGCAGGTCGGGCGGGTCCACCAGGAAGCGCTGCGCGGCATAGGGGCCAAGGCGGCGCAGAAGGCCCGGATGCCTGGCGCTGACCCGGCGGCCAAGGCGGCCAAGCCCAAGGCTCAGCGGCGCAAGCGGCAGGGGCCGCGCGGCAAGAAACAGGGCGCGCGGAAAGCGCGGCAGGGGGGAAGCGGTCATGGGCACCTCTTGCGTGGCTCCGGCGGTGATAAACCGGCACGGAGCCGAAGGACTTGACGTATATCAAGACGATAGCGCAGGCGCTCTGCTAACCCGATGCGGCCCGTCACCGCAGGAGGCCGCCATCCGCTCGCTCCCCGTATTTGCCGATCTGCGCGCCTTCCTTGGCTGGGCCGAGGCGGGGGGGCAGCTTCTGACGCTGCGCGATCCGGTGGCCCTGCGCCACGAGATGACGGCACTTCAGCAAGGCGCGCTGCGGGCCGCAGGGCCGGTCTTGCGCTTTGACAATGCACGGGACGCGGCGGGCAAGGCGGCGGCGATGCCGGTCGTGGCCAATCTGTTCGGAACGCCCGATCGCGTGGCCGCGGGCCTGGGGCTGACGCGGGCCGAGCTGCCGGAATTCGGTGCGTTCCTTGCCGCCCTGCGCAGCCCGCCCCCGGTCGAGGGGATGCGCGACGCGCTGTCACGCTGGCCGATGCTGAAGGCCGCGCTGTCGACCCGGCCGCGCCTCATGCAGCGCGCGCCCGTGCAGCAGGTCCAGCCCGAACCCGACCTGCGCGCGATCCCGGTGCAGACCTGCTGGCCGGGCGATACGGGCCCGCTGATCACCTGGCCAGTCGTCGTCACCCGCCCGCATGACAGCCAGCCGGGGCAGGTGGCGCGCTACAATCTTGGGGTCTACCGCGCGCAGGTGCTTGGCCCCGACCGGCTGATCCTGCGCTGGCTTGCGCATCGTGGCGGGGCGGCCCATGCGCGCGGCTGGGCGCGGGCGGGCGCGCCGATGCCCGTGGCGATCGCGCTTGGCGCCGATCCCGCGACGCTTCTGTCCGCCGCGCTGCCCCTGCCTGAAACCGTTTCCGAGATGGCGTTTTCGGGCGTGCTGCGCGGGGCGCGCGCCGATCTGGTGCCCGCGCGCACCGTGCCGCTTCTGGTGCCCGCGCGGGCCGAGATCGTGCTGGAGGGCTGGGTGCATCCGGGCGAGACCGCGCCCGAGGGGCCGTTCGGCGACCATACCGGCTATTACAACGCGGTCGAGCCGTTCCCCGTGATGCGCCTGTCCGCCATCACCCACCGGCGCGATCCCTTGTATCTGACCACGGTGACGGGCCGCCCGCCGGACGAGCCCTCGGTCATCGGAGAGGTGTTCAACGAGCTTGCCCTGCCGGTGATCCGCGCCCAGATCCCCGAGGTGCGCGACCTGTGGCTGCCGCCGGCGGCCTGTTCCTACCGCATGGCGGTGGTGGCCATCGACAAGCGCTATCCGGGCCAGGCGCGGCGCGTGATGATGGCGCTTTGGGGGATGCTGGCGCAGTTCAGCTATACCAAGACGATCGTGGTGGTGGATGACGATATCGACCCGCGCAACTGGGA
>CALMEG010000187.1 GCA_937863185.1 uncultured Paracoccaceae bacterium
ATCGAATACGGTGCGGGGTCGTCGCGTGACTGGGCGGCCAAGGGCACCAACCTTCTGGGCGTCAAGGCGGTCATCGCCGAAAGCTTCGAGCGCATCCATCGCTCGAACCTGATCGGCATGGGCGTCATCCCCTTCGAGTTCACCGGCGGCGACAACCGCAAGACGCTGAACCTGACCGGCGACGAGACCGTGACGATCGAGGGGCTGGAAGGCGAGATCAAGCCGCTGAGCCTGGTGCCCTGCACCATCACCTACAAGGACGGCAGCTCGAAGACGATCCAGATCAAGGCCCGGATCGATACCGAGGTCGAGATCGAGTATCTCGAGAACGGCGGCGTGCTGCACTATGTGCTGCGCAACCTCGCCAAGGCCTGATCCAACCTTCAGGACAATGCCAAAGGCCCCGGAGCGATCCGGGGCCTTTGCGCTTTGTGCGAGGGGCGGTTGCGGGGTCAAGTTGACTACTGCGGTTTCCTAGAAGATCCGCTGGCAGGATCGCTCAAACGTTCGAGACCTTGCACGAGGGGCGCTACTTGGATCACATTCGGACAGCCTTTAGTTCGAGGAAAGCTGATGACCCATGGCGAATTCGGTGAACCTGAGGTTCCTGACGACCCTCTTGAGTGTGCACTATTTTTGAGAAACATCATCATTGGCCTGACGACCTACGGGGAATCGGAGACCGCGTACAAACTGGCCAGAAGAAAGTTAATAGAAGACCCGGCGAGCAAGCGGTTTCTGCCGAAATTTGTCCGTTTCTCAAATGACGCCGCTTCTTTGCAGGCATCGTTGTCAAGCGTTGCAAGCGGTTCAGGTTCGTGGGCTATTCGCCGACGCCATGTTATTGATGAGTTCGCTCCGCTCTTGATCTTCCTAGAGTCAGGTGGCGGTGCGGCAGACGCGACGATCACAGACGGTCTCGCCACCTATGATGCTCCTGCTGTCCAAGCTTTTTGGGCAAAGGCTTTGGAAAGACGCGAAACGGATCCGGACGGCGCCGTTACCGCCGCCAGTACGTTGCTTGAAGAGGTCTGCAAACACATCATCGAGGACAGTGGTGCACAGTGGGAGGCAAAATGGAATGTGCCGAAACTCTATTCTGAAGCCGCAAAGGTCTTGAAACTCGCACCTTCGCAGCATCAGGAGGAAGTGTTCAAAACAATTTTGGGAAACTGCCAAAACGTCGTTCAGAGTATTGGTTCTCTGCGTAATAAAAGTGGTGATGCCCATGCCGGGGGGCGCTCACGAGTTCAATTCAAACCGCGCCATGCCGCTTTGACGGTTAACCTTGCTGGTTCCATGGCACTGTTTCTGATTGAAACTTGGCACGCGAGAGTTAAGGAACAACGGATCAACGATCAATAGCCGTAGCACAATCCTAGAGCTGACCTTCGCGCAGTCGCAGAAAACCACCGCTCCGCCCCGCAAAGCCGGCATCCGAACAGTCACCCAATCATTGCGACTATGGCCGCCCTCACTCCGCGTCCAGAAGCGGGCGCAGGTCCTTTTCGATCACGCGCTCGGTCACCGGGCCGGCAAAGCGGAACAGGACCGTCCCCTCACCGTCGATCACGAAGGTTTCGGGCACGCCGTAGACGCCCCAGTCCAGCGCCATGCGCCCGCTCGGGTCGGCGCCGATTGCGGTATAGGGGTTGCCAAGCTCGGCCAGGAAGCCAAGGGCCTTGTCGGGCTGATCCTTGTAATTGACGCCATAGACGGGCACGCCTTCGTTCGACAGGGCCTGAAGGTTGGGATGCTCCACCCGGCAGGGCGCGCACCAGCTTGCCCAGAAATTCACCAGCTTGACCTTCCCGTCACGCAGGTCTTCCCGGGTGAAAAGCGGCTCGCTTCCAAGCAGGGCCAACTGGATGTCGGGGGCCGGCTTGCCGGCAAACGCGGTCGGCAGCTGCTTGGGATCCTCGCGCCCCATACCCCAGATGAACACCGCCGCAAGGCCGGCAAAGATCAGCGGCGGCAGAAGAACCAGCGGCTTAACCATTCCTGCGCCCCATCCGCGTTTCCTGCGCCTCAAGCGCGCGCTTGACCCGCGCGCCCTTCCAGAGCGACCAGATCACGATGGCCAGCAGTAGGCCGATCGACACGGCATAGGCCGCAAGCACCGTATCGGCATATTTTCCAAGATCGGTCATCATGCCATCCGCTCCCTTGCTTCAAGCGCCTTCAGGCGGCGGGCGCGGATCTCGGTCCGGGTGCGGATCAGGACCAGCGTCACGAAAAGCAGGATGAACCCCGCGATGCACAAGAGCAGCGGATACCAGTAGACATCCGAGATGTTCTCTTCCTTGTCCATCGACAGCGTCGCCCCCTGATGCAGGCCCTGGTTCCAGAAGTTCACCGCATACCGGCTGAGTACCGCAAAGACCGATCCCACAAGGCACAGAACCCCCGTCAGGTCGGCGGCGGTATCGGGATTGTCGATCGCCTCCCACAGCGCCATGTAGCCCAGATAGAACAGGAACAGGATCAGGAAAGAGGTCAGCCGCGGATCCCATTCCCACCAGGTGCCCCACATCGGCTGGCCCCAGATCGCGCCGGTGACAAGGGCGATCAACGTCATCACCATTCCCACGGGCGCGGCCGCCTTCGCGGCAAGCGCACTGACATGGTGGCGCCGGATCAGCCAGACAAGCGAGGTGACAAGCATCATCACCCAGATATTGATCGCCATCATCGCGCTTGGCACATGCAGGTAGATGATCTTGACGGTCGATCCCTGCTTGTAATCCTCGGGCGTGAAGAAAAAGCCCCAGACAAGGCCGGTCACAAGGGCAATGAGGGCCAGCCCCGCCACCCAGGGCAAGGCCCAGGACGAGGTCTGCATGAACTTCTTCGGGTTTGCGTATTCCCAGATCGACATGGGGCCTAGCTACTTTCCTGTTCTTTCGCGCTCAAATCACTATCACGACAGGCCCCCGCGTCTCTAGCGCAGATTGACGCGGATGGCCGCGGCCGAGGCAAAGGGCACGACGGCGATGCAGGCCGCGGTGATCCCCGCCAGCATCAGAAGCGGCACCTGCGTCTCCATCCCGCTGGCGCCGCGGCGCACCAGCTCGGCCCCGAAAATCAGCGTGGGCACATAAAGCGGCAACACGAGCAGCGACAGCAAAAGCCCCCCGCGCTTCAGTCCGACCGTCAGCGCCGCCCCGAACGCCCCCAGAACCGACAGGGCCGGCGTGCCCAGGGCCAGCGAGAGCACAAGCCAGAAATTGGCACTCCCCTCAAGATGCAGCAAGACCCCGAAGGCCGGCGCCGCCAGCACCAGCGGCAACCCCGTGGTCAGCCAATGCGCCACGGCCTTGATCGTCACTACCCCCTCCAGAGGGATAGGCGCGGTCGCCAGAAGATCAAGCGATCCATCCTCGAAATCGAGCGCGAAGATCCGGTCGAGCGACAGCAGGCAGGCCAGAAGCGCGCCGACCCACAGGATCCCCGGCGCAATGCGTGCCAGCACCCCGCCCTCGGGGCCGACCCCGAAGGGCACCAGCGTCACGACGATCAGGAAGAAGGCAAGCCCCAGCCCGAAGCCGCCGCCCGCACGGATGGCAAGCCGCAGGTCCCTCAGCAACAGCGCGATCATGCCCGCCCCCTTTCGATGCGGCCCCGGCAGGACGCTCCGCGGGGGATATTTAAGCAAAGATGAAAGCCGCTTTCACCTTTGCTTAAATATCCCCGCCCGAGGCATCCGACAGAGCAAGAGGCGCGCGGCGGCATCATTCGAAAGCCTCGTCAAATCCGCCGCTCATTCCGCCCTCTTCGGGGGTGCGCGCCTTGAACGGGGCAAGGTCGAGCACCTCGGCCTCAGGGATGCCAAGGTCGATATGCGTCGCCATCAGCGCGGCCCCGCCCCCGGCCAAATGAGTCCGCACGGCCTCGGCGAAAAGCGCGACGGAGGCGGCATCGAGCGACACGGTCGGTTCGTCCAGAACCCAGATCGGACGGCCCGTGACCAGAAGCCGCGCAAGGCCGAGGCGGCGTTTCTGTCCGGCCGAAAGGCTCATGGCGGCGCGGTCGGCAAGCTGGCGCAGGTTCATGTCGTCAAGCGCCCGCGCGATCGTTCCGGTGCCATAGACCGAGGCCCAGAAGCGCAGGTTCTCGGTCACGCTCAGCGTGGCCTTCAGCCCGTCGGCATGGGCGGCATAGGCCATCGCTTCGGGCGGAACCGAGATCTGTCCGGCAAGCGGCGGCTGCAATCCCGCCAGCGTGCGCAGGAGCGTTGTCTTGCCGATGCCGTTCGGGCCGCGCAGCACCAGCGCCCGGCCGGGCGCGAGCGTGAAGCCCAGCCCTTCGAGAACCGGAAGGCCGCCGCGGCTGACGGCAAGATCGGTGACAGAAAGCGCGTTCATGGCAGAAGGCTTACCCGATGCGGTGCGGGGCGGAAAGCCCTCAGCCGCCGGTTTCTTCGGGCATGGGATGAAGCGCCGCAGCCACGCGCCGCCCCTCGGACAGAAGCACGTTGTAGGTGCGTGCGGCGGCGGGCGTTCCCATCGGCTCGCTCATCACGCCGACGGCCTCGAGTTCGGCCACGAACCCCTTGGGAAGATGCGCGATCTCGGGGCCGGTGCCGACGAAAAGCACATCGACCTTTCCCGACAGGGCCAATAGCGGCGCAAGGTCGTCATACCCGCCCCATGTCGACAGCCCTTCCGCATAAACGATGATTCCGCCCCGCCAGACCTGCCCGCCGACCCGGAAGAACCCCGGCCCGTATCCGTCGATCGGCACTGCCGAGCCGAAACTCGTTTCAGTCAGCGGCATCGGGCACCTTCTCGGTGAAGAACCTGGCGTCGCCGTCATCCTTCTTCTTCGGGTCGCGATTCAGGCCAAGGAACAGAACGATGTTCTTGGCCACGAAGACCGACGAATAGGTCCCCACGACAACGCCCCATGTCATGGCGAAGACGAAGCCCCGGATCACGTCGCCGCCCAGCACCAGCAGCGCGATCAGCGCGATCAGCGTGGTGCCCGAGGTCATCACCGTGCGGCTGAGGGTTTCGTTGACCGACAGGTTCATCACGTCGCGCAGCGGCATCGTCTTGAACTTCACGAGGTTTTCGCGGAGCCGGTCGAACACCACGACGGTATCGTTGATCGAATAGCCCAGGATCGTCAGCAGCGCCGCGATGATCGCCAGGTCGAACTTGATCTGGAACAGCGCGAAAATGCCCACCGTGACCAGCACGTCATGGATCAGCGCGACAACCGCGCCCACGGCGAACTGCCACTCGAACCGCAGCCAGATATAGATCAGGATCGCCGTGGTGGCGCCAAGAACCGCCAGGAATGCGGTCTTGATCAGCTCGCCCGAGACTTTCGGGCCCACGGATTCGACCGAGGGGAAGGTGACGGACGGATCGACGCCCTGCAACGCCGCCTCGACGGCCGCGATCACCTCGGGGGTGACGGATTCGGCGCCGTCCTGGGCCTGGATGCGCACCATCGCCACATGCCTGTCGGCCGCGAAGGTGGGATCGAAGACCTCGGTGATCGAGACATCGCCAAGCCCCAGCGGCGCGATCGCGGAGCGGTATTCCCCCACATCCACGGCCGAGGCGCTTTCCGTGCGGATCGTGGTGCCGCCGCGGAAGTCGATGCCGAAGTTCAGCCCGAAGGTGAGAACCGCGATCACCGAGGCGATCATCAGGAGGACCGAAAAGCCGAAGGTCAGCTTCTGTGCGCGGAAGAAATCCCAGGACGTGTTGTCGGGGACGAGCTTCAGACGGAATGCCATGGTTTATCCCCCTTACACCGTGATCGTCTTCGGGCGGCGGCGTTCGAACCACAGCACGATCAGAAGGCGCGTGACGAAAATCGCCGTGAAGACCGAGGTGACGATGCCGATGCCAAGCGTCACCGCAAAGCCCCGCACCGGGCCCGAGCCGAGCATGAACAGGATCGCGGCGGTGATGAAGGTGGTGATGTTGGCATCCACGATGGCCGACATCGCCTTTTCATAGCCAAGCTCGATCGCGCGGGCTGGCCCCCTGGCCGTCTTGAGTTCCTCGCGGATACGCTCGAACACCAGCACGTTGGCATCGACCGCCATGCCGATTGTCAGCACGATCCCGGCGATGCCCGGCAGCGTCAGCGTGCCGCCGATCATGGACAGGACGCCGAAGATCAGCGCGATGTTCATCAGCAGCGCGACGCTGGAAAGCACGCCGAACAGGCCGTAACAGGCGATCATGAAGAACACCACGGCGACCATCCCGACCATCGAGGCGATGCGCCCCGCGTCGATGCTGTCCTGCCCCAGTTCGGGGCCGATCGTGCGCTCTTCAAGGAAGACCATCTTGGCCGGCAGGGCGCCCGCGCGCAGCAGCACCGCCAGATTGGTCGATTCCTCGACCGTGAAGCGGCCGGTGATGATGCCCGAACCGCCCGGAATGTGCGAATTGATCCGCGGGGCCGAAATCACCTGATTGTCCAGCACGATGGCGAAAAGCTGGCCGATATTGTTCGCGGTATAGTCGCCGAAGGCGCGCGCGCCGGTCGGGTTGAAGCGGAAGGCGACGGCGGGAAAGCCGTTCTGGTCCACATCGGGGCGCGCATCCACCAGCTCTTCGCCGGTCACGACGGGGCTGCCTTCGAGGATGTAGAAAAGCCCCTCCTGCTCGGCATCGGGCAAAAGCAGGTTGCCCACGCCCGGATTGGCGTTGCCGTCGCCGCTCGAACCGATCACCGGATGGAAGGTCAGCTTCGCGGTGGTGCCGATCAGCGCCTTGAGTTCTTCGGCCGAGCCGATGCCCGGCACCTGGATCAGGATGCGGTCGGTGCCCTGGCGCTGGATCGTCGGCTCGCGCGTGCCGACCTCGTCGACGCGGCGGCGGATGATCTCGAGCGATTGCTGCATGGTGCGGTCGTCCGAGGCGGCGCGTTCGGCCTCGGACAGGCCGATGACAAGCTGATCGCCCTCGGCGCGCACCTCGATATCGTTCTGGCCCACGCCGGTCAGCGTGACCACCGGGCTTGCCAGGCCGCGCGCGATTTCCACCGCGCGGGCCATTTGCGACGGCTCACCGATCTGGATGCGCAGCGCGTCAGGCTCCGAGGGCGCGCGGCGCACCGCGCCGATCGTGGCGCGGTCCTCGGCCAGGGCGCGGCGCATCTCGGGCCAGAACGCGTCCATGCGCGCCTTGTAGACATCGCCCACCTGCACCTCGGCCAGAAGATGCGCGCCCCCGCGCAGGTCGAGCCCCAGATTGACCAGCCCCGAGGGCAGCCAGTCGGGCCAGGCCGCGCGTGCGGCCTCTTGCTCGGGGGTGTTCACCCCGCTCTTTTCCAGCGCGACGATGGCGTCGTTATGCGCCTCGACGCGCGGATAGAACAGGTTGGGCGCGGCGGTGATGATGCCAAGGGCGCAAACCCCCACGATCAGCACGCGCTTCCAAAGCGGGATATGCAACATGGCGCGGTCGGGCCCCTGTCAGATCAGGTTGAAATGCGATCAGCCGGCGTTGGCGGCGGGCTCGGTCTTGTTGAGCACCTGAGCGATGGTGGACTTGACCACGCGCACCTTGACGCCCTGCGCGATCTCGACCTCAAGCTCGCCATCCTCGCGCACATGGGTGACCTTGCCGATGATGCCGCCCTGGGTGATCACCTGGTCGCCCCGGCGCAGCGCCTCGACCATCGCGCGGTGTTCCTTGACCTTCTTCTGCTGCGGACGGATCAGCAGGAAATACATGATCACGAAGATCAGGATCAGCGGGATGAACTGGCCGAAAGCGGCGGCGCCACCGGCGCCACCGGCGGCCTGGGCGAAAGCGGGGGATGCGAACATGGGAACCTCTGCGTTCTTGTCGTTATGAATGGTCGTGTTTTCGTCGGTTTCGCTCGGCGGAAGGCCCCGCCGCGGGCGGGGTGCCGAATTCGGCGGCACCCTATCTGCCCCCCTGCCCCTTGGCAAGGCACCCATGGCCGCATCGCGCCCGCGCGGCGATCAATTCCGTGCCATCGAAACTCGCGGGCGCGCGCCCTTGCGGGCGGGGTCAGCCGACCGGCAGGGCGCGTTCCACAAGGCGCGCGAAGAACGACGCGCCGACCGGGGCCACCTCGTCGTTGAAATCATAGGCGGGGTGGTGCAGCCCGGCCCCCGGCCCACTGCCAAGGAACAGATAGGCCCCCGGACGCGCCTCAAGCATGTAGGAGAAATCCTCGGCCCCCATCTCGCGTCCGGCATTGTCCTCAACGGCGTCAGCGCCCGAAACCTCGCGCGCGACCTCGGCGGCAAAGGCCGCGCGGGTGGGGTCGTTCACCGTGGGCGGATAACCCCGGTCATAGTCGATGCGCACTTGCACGCCATAGGCGGCGCCGTGGCCCTCGACGATCTCGCGCAGGCGGCGCTCGGCCAGGTCGCGCACCTCGGGCGTGAACGAGCGGATCGTGGCGCAGAACCAGCCCTCCTCGGGGATGATGTTCGAGGCCGTGCCCACATGGATCTGCGTGACCGAGATCACCAGCTCGAGCAGCGCAAAGACGTTGCGGCTGACGATGCTTTGCACCGCCCCCACCATGCCCGCGATCGCCACCACCGGGTCGATGCAGTCATGCGGTGTCGCGCCATGCCCGCCCCTGCCCGTCACATGGACCCAGGCGGTGTCGACCGCCGCCATCAGCGGGCCCGGCGTGGTGTGGAAATGGCCGAAGGGGACATTGGGCGCGTTGTGGATGCCGTAGACCTCGGCAATGCCGAAACGCTCCATCACGCCTTCGCGCACCATCACCTCGCCGCCGCCGCCCTCTTCCTCGGCGGGCTGGAACAGAAGCGCGACGGTGCCCGCGAAATTGCGCGTCTCGGCCAGGTATCTCGCGGCCCCCAGCAGCATCGCGGTATGCCCGTCATGGCCGCAGGCATGCATCTTGCCCGCCACGCGCGAGGCATGGGCCGCGCCCGTCGCCTCCTGGATGGGCAGCGCGTCCATATCGGCACGCAGCCCGATCACCGGGCCGTCAAGCCGGCCGCGGATCAGCGCCACGACCCCGGTCTTCGCAATCTCTTCGTGGATCTCGTCCACGCCGAATTCGCGCAGCCGCGCCGCCACAAAGGCGGCCGTGCCGTGGCAGTCGAATTCAAGCTCGGGGTGCTGGTGCAGATGGCGCCGCCATTCGGTCATCTCGGGGGCAAGGGCGGCGATGCGGTTGATCACGGGCATGGTGGACTCTTGTCGGCGGCTGGGGATACTTCGGCCAGATCACCCGAAAGACGAGGCAAGGGCAATGGCGAAACCGACCGATCCGCTGATCTTCGACGAAACCGGCGGGGCCGAGCAGCAGATCGCGCGGCTTTCGGCGATCATGGACTGCCTGCGCGATCCCGAAACCGGCTGCCCCTGGGACATAGAGCAGGATTTCGCCTCGATCGCACCCTACACCATCGAAGAGGCGCATGAGGTTGCCGACGCCATCGCGCGCAATGCCTGGGACGAGCTGGAGGGAGAGCTGGGCGATCTGCTGTTGCAGGTGATCTATCACAGCCAGATGGGCCGCGAGGCGGGGCATTTCGACCTTGCCTCGGTCGCGCGCGCGATCAACGCCAAGATGGTTGCGCGCCACCCCCATGTCTTCGGCGGCGAGAACCGCGACAAGTCGGCCGATCAGCAGACCGAGGACTGGGAAAGGATCAAGGCGGCCGAGCGTGGCCCGGCGGGCGTTCTGGACGGCGTGGCGCTTGGCCTGCCCGCGCTGACGCGCGCGATAAAGCTGCAAAGGCGCGCGGCGCGGGTGGGGTTCGACTGGCCCTCGACCGACGAGGTGATCGACAAGATCCGCGAGGAGGCCGAGGAACTGGCCGAGGCGCGCCACGCGCTTGGCCCCGAGGCGATTGCCGAGGAATTTGGCGATCTGCTGTTCGTCATGGTCAATCTGGGCCGCCACCTGGGCGTTGATTCAGAGGCCGCCCTGCGCGCAGCAAACGCGAAATTCTACAATCGTTTCCGTTTCATAGAGGGCGAACTTGAAGCGATTGGTAAGCGCCCCGCCGAAAGCGACCTGGCCGAGATGGACGCGCTTTGGAACAGGGCCAAGGCGCGCGGCATCCGTTAGAACAGCGCCTTGCGCAGCATGTTCAGCGCCACGATCGCCAGAAAGCCCGCAAAGACCCGCTTCAGCACCCGCGCGTTCAGCCGGTGCGCAAGCGTCGCCCCAAGCGGCGCGGTGATCGTGGTCATGGCGATGACGATCAGGAAGGCGGGGATGTTGACCGCCCCCACCGTATAGGGCGGCGCGCCCTCGACCGGGGTCAGAAGGAAGGCGATGGCCGAGGGCAGCGCGATGGTGATGCCGAACCCCGCCGCCGTGGCCACCGCGCGGTGGATCGCCACGCCGTGCAGCGTCATCAGCGGCACCCCGAAGGAGCCGCCGCCGATCCCCATCAGCACCGAAAGGAACCCGATCACCGGCGAGATTGCGGCACGCACAAGACCGCCGGGCATCTGATCGCCAAGCCGCCATTCGGTCTTGCCGAAGGCCATGTAGAGCGAGATCAGGAAGACCAGCCCCCCGAAGATCACCTGCAAGGTCGTGGTGCGCAGCTGCGCCACCACCATCACCCCCACCAGCGCGCCAAGCGCGATCCCCGGCGCCCAGGCCCGCAGGATCGGCCAGACCACCGCGCCCTTGCGGTGATGCGCCAACACCGAGCGTGCCGAGGTCACGATGATCGTGGCCAGCGAGGTTGCAAGGCAGACCTGCATCAGATCGTCCGATCCGTATCCCATGCCGTTGAAAAGATAGAAGAAGGCCGGCACCAGGACGATCCCGCCGCCCACGCCCAGAAGCCCGGCCAGAACGCCCGCGAAGGCCCCCACCGCCATGAGGATCAGCACAAGCGGCACCAGCGTGGCGATATCGGGCATCTTGGGGTCTCCGTCGTTTCAGGCCGTGTAGCGGCTTCGCGCGGGTTCCGCCAGTGCCTTGTCGTAAAGCGCAAGCCCCGCGCCGTCGCGCGTGGCGCCCTCGGACAGGACGCGCCGCCAGCCGCGCGCGCCGGGCTGCCCGTGAAACAGGCCCAGCATGTGGCGCGTGATCTGATGCAGACGCCCGCCGCGCGCCAGATGCGCCGCGATATAGGGCTTCATCGCCTCGGCCACCTCGAACGGATCGGCGGGCGCGCCCTGCCCCCAGATCCGCGCATCGGCCTGGCCCAGGACGTTCATCGGCTCATGATAGGCCGCGCGGCCA
>CALMEG010000188.1 GCA_937863185.1 uncultured Paracoccaceae bacterium
AGTCGGCGGGGCGGTCGGCGGCCTCGATCAGCGCCTGCGGTCCCGCCGCGGCCTCGACCCCCGATCCGGCAAGCGCGGCGCGCAGCGCGGGCAGGCAATCGTCATAGGCGGTGACGGCCAGTTCGGCCCGCAGGTCGCGCGCCTGCGCGGCCAGCCGGGCGACATTGCGCCCCCCGCTCAGCGCGACGGTGTGAAACCGCGCGCTGCCGCCCTGGCGCATCAACAGATCGTAGGTGCTTTCCCCGATCGAGCCGGTCGCCCCGAAGACCGAGATCCGCCGCATGCCCTAGATCCCCGCAAGCGGCAGCGGCATGATCTGCACGACCAGCAGCACAAGCAGAACCGCGCCCAGAAGCGCGTCGAACCGGTCCAGCACGCCGCCATGGCCCGGAATGAGGGTCGAGCTGTCCTTGACCCCCGTCCGGCGCTTGATCACGCTTTCCGCGATGTCGCCCATCTGCCCGGCAAAGGCCAGAAGCGGCGACAGCCAGACCAGCGCCCAGCCCCCGCCCGCAAGCGCAAAGCACAGCCCCACGAACGCGGCGCCGACCCAGCCCGCAACCGTTCCCGACCAGGTCTTCTTCGGGCTCACGGCCGGCCAGAATTTCGGCCCGCCCAGCATCCGCCCGGCGAAATAGCCCGCCACATCCGAGATCACCACCACCGCGACGATCCACGCGATCGCGGCCAGCCCTTGCCCCTCGCGCAGCGCCACAAGGCCATAGCCGGTCAGCATCACCGCAAGCGCGTAAAGGCGGAAGATCGCCGGGTCGCGGCGCGGCCGCAGCGCCCCCAGAACCGGCGGCAGGGCCAGAAGCGCAAGGACGAACGGCATGTGCAGCCACAGCACCACCGCCAGAACGCCGCCCGCAAGCAGCGCAAGGCCAAGCGCCTCGTCGCGCCGTCCGGGCGCGGTCATGAGCGAAAGTTCCCAGATCATCAGCGCGGTCACCAAAACCGCAAGCGCCGCAAAGACCAGTCCGCCCCACCAGATCGCCAGGGCCCCGACCGCCAGCATGGCCACCCCCGAGGCAACCCGGGCCGGCAGATCGTTCCAGCGTGCCGGGGCGGGCTCGCCCGTCATGCCTTGGCCCCGCCGAAACGCCGGTCGCGCCCGCCGAAGCGCTCCAGGATCCTGGCCAGATCGTCGATGGTGAAATCGGGCCAGAGCGTCGGTGTGAATTCGTATTCGGAATAGGCCGACTGCCAGGGCAGGAAATTCGAGGTGCGCGTCTCGCCCGAGGTGCGGATCACCAGATCCGGGTCGGGCAGCCCCGCAGTATCGAGCCGCGCGGCAAGCGCCTCCTCGTTCAGCTCGTCCGCGCCGATCTTTCCCGCCGCATAATCGCGCGCAAGCTGTGCTGCGGCGCGCGCAAGCTCGTCCCGGCCGCCGTAATTGATCGCCACGGTCAGGTTCAGGCGGCTGTTCGGGGCGGTTTTCGCCTCGATCCCCGCCATCAGCTTTTGCAGCCGGGGTTCCAGCCTGCTCCGCTCCCCGATGAAGCGCATGCGCACGCCCTCGGCGGCAAGCGCATCGGCCTCCTTCTCGATATAGCGGGCGAAAATCCCCATCAGGCCAAGGACTTCCTCGGTCGAACGCTTCCAGTTCTCGGTCGAGAAGGCATAGACGGTCAGCCAGCGGACCCCCAGATCGGGGCAGGCGCGCACGATCTGCTTGACGCGCTCGGCCCCGCGGCGGTGGCCTACAAGGCGTGGCCAGCCGCGGTTCTTGGCCCAACGGCCGTTTCCGTCCATGATAACGGCAACATGCGGGACTCCGTAGTCCACGGAACTGGTAACAGAAGTTGGTTCGGTAACGGCCATAGGCCCGCCTTTCGCGGATGGGTGAAGACGGCAGGTCAGACCTGCATGATCTCTGCCTGCTTCGCCTCAAGTGCCTTGTCGACCTGCGCGATCATCTTGTCGGTCAGGGCCTGCACCTCGTCGGACCACATCTTCTGATCATCCTCGGACATGCCGCCGGTCTTGGCCTTCTTGATCTGGTCCATGCCGTCGCGACGCACGTTGCGCACGGCCACGCGGGCATGTTCGGCATATTGCGCGGCCACGCGGGTCAGTTCGCGCCGGCGTTCCTCGTTCAGTTCGGGGATCGGCAGCATGATGATCGTGCCGTTGAGCTGCGGGTTGATGCCAAGCCCGGATTCGCGGATCGCCTTCTCGGCCTTGCCGACCAGCGCCTTGTCCCAGACATTGATCGTGACCATGCGCGGCTCGGGCACGTTGACGGTGCCGATCTGGTTGATCGGGGTCATCTGGCCATAGGCATCGACCATGATCGGCTCGACCATCGTGGCCGAGGCGCGGCCGGTGCGCAGGCTGGCGAATTCGTGCTTGAGCGCAACCATCGCCCCGTCCATGCGGCGCGAAAGGTCGTCAATGTCGATCTCGATATCGTCGGACATGTTCTGTTTTCCGTCTTCTGATTTGCGGCGTGCCCCCTCATAGCGAAGGTCACGCCAGAAAGATAGCGTCAGCCCTGCACCCGCGTATAGGTGCCCTGCCCCGCAAGAATGCCGCGGAAGCCGCCGGGTTCATCCAGCGAGAATACGATGATCGGCAGGTTGTTGTCGCGCGCAAGGGCGATCGCCGAGGCATCCATCACGCCAAGGTGTTTTTGCAAAACCTCGTCATAGGAAATCGTGTCGAAGCGTTTTGCATCGGGGAATTTTTTCGGGTCCCTGTCATAGACACCGTCGACCTTGGTGCCCTTGAAGATCGCCTCGCAGCCCATTTCGTTGGCGCGCAGCGTGGCCGCGGTATCGGTGGTGAAATAGGGGTTCCCGGTGCCGGCGGCGAAAATGCACACCCGCTTCTTCTCAAGGTGGCGCACGGCGCGGCGGCGGATATAGGGCTCGCAGACCTGATCCATCGGGATCGCGCTGATCACGCGGGTATGGATGCCAAGCGCCTCGAGCGCGGCCTGCATGCCAAGCGCGTTCATCACCGTGGCCAGCATCCCCATGTAATCGGCCGTCGTCCGCTCCATCCCCTGGGCCGAGCCCTGAAGCCCGCGGAAGATGTTGCCGCCGCCGATCACCATGCAGATCTCGACGCCCATGTCATGGACCGATTTGACCTCTTGCGCGATGCGCGCCACGGTCGGCGGGTGCAGCCCGAAGCCCTGATCGCCCATCAGCGCCTCGCCCGAGATCTTCAGCAGGACCCTCTTGTAGGTTACTTTTGCGTCGGCTTGCGCGCTCATCGGGGGTCCTCATCGCTGCGGTTGTCATCGCCGCGCAAAATGTCGCAAATGGAGCGCGGGTTCAACCACGCGTTTGGGCCGGACGGCGGAATGGCGGAAAATCCGCGCAGGCGGACAGGAACGACAGGGCAACAGTTTGCAACTGCTTGATAATATTGACGCCACGCGCCCGGTCCTGATTGCCGGCCCGACGGCAAGCGGCAAGTCGGGTCTGGCGCTTGCGATCGCGCGGGCGCAGGGCGGGGTCGTGGTCAACGCCGATGCGCTTCAGGTCTGGTCGTGCTGGCGGATGCTGAGCGCGCGCCCCTCGGCCGCGGACGAGGCCGCCGCCCCACACGCGCTTTACGGCCATGTCGCACCCGGGCAGGACTATTCCGTGGGCCATTGGCTGCGCGAGGTCGCGGCCCTTCTGCACACCGGCATCCGGCCCATCATCGTGGGCGGCACCGGGCTTTACCTCAGTGCGCTGACCGAGGGGCTGGCCGAGATCCCGCCCACGCCGCCCGGGCTGCGCGCGCTTGCCGACCGGCGCCTTGCCGCCGAGGGGCCCGCCGCCCTGCTGGCCGAGCTGGACGGCCCGACCGCCGCGAAGGTCGACCCGCTCAACCCCGCGCGCGTCCAGCGCGCCTGGGAAGTGCTGGCCGCCACCGGCAAGGGCCTGGCCGCCTGGCAGGCCGAGACGCCTCCCGCCCTTCTGCCGCTGTCGGCCTGCACGCCCCTTCTGATCGAGGCCGAGCGCGACTGGCTGGCCGAACGGATCGACCGGCGCTTTGCGCAGATGCTGGCCGAGGGCGCGCTGGACGAGGTGCGCGCGATGCTGCCGCACTGGGACCGGACCGCCCTTTGGGCCAGGGCGATCGGCGCGCCCGAACTGGTGGCCTATCTGCAACAGAAATGCACGCTGGAGGTCGCCACGGCCGCCGCACAGGCCGCTTCGCGCCAATATGCCAAGCGTCAGCGCACATGGTTTCGTGCCCGCATGGGACGGTGGCACAAGATAGCGCGTCCCTGACGCCAGCCCGGCGCGCTTTTGCCGACAGCCTATAAATCTGTTGGAAAATAAGGGTTTCCGGCATAATCTTCACGATTGTCTTGCCCAATGGAAAGGCTTTCTCGTGAAGCTGTTCTCCGCCCCTCCGCTGTCGCAGTTCTCCGACAGCCCGCCGCGCCCGAAACCCGAGGTCACCGTTCCGCGCAGTGCGCTGCCGGAAACGCCCCCCGCCGCGCGGATCGTGCCGATCCCGCGCCTGGCGCAGGGCGGCCGCTGGCGGGTCGAGGCGATGCGCGCGCTTTCCGAGCCCTGCCTTTTGTGGTTCGCCCGCGGGCAGGGCCGCATGACCCTTGGCGGCGTGACCCGCGGCTATGGCGCGCATAACGCGGTGTTCATCCCCGCCGGCGTGATGCACGGCTTCGAGGTCGGGCCGCAGACCCACGGGCAGGCGGTCTTCCTTGGCCGGGGCAGCGACATCACCCTGCCCCATTCGGCCCAGCATCTGCGGGTGCGCGAAGGCGCCGCGCAGGCCGAGCTGTCGGGCATCATCGAGGCCGTCGCGCGCGAACTGGACAGCACCCGCCCCGGATCGGACCGCGCCGCGCGCCACCATCTGGGCCTGCTAAGCGTCTGGCTGGAACGCCAGGTCGAGGCGCATCAGTCCGAGGTCAAGCGCCCCACCGCCGCCAAGCGCCTTGTCGCGCGCTACACCGCCCTTCTGGAACGCGATTTCCGCTCGGGGCATGGCGTGGCGGACTATGCCGCGGAACTGGGCGTGACCCCCACGCATCTGTCGCGCGTGTGCCGCGAAAGCTGTGGCCGGCCGGCATCCGAACTGCTCCAGGACCGCCGCCTCTACGAGGCCCGCCGCCTGCTGAGCGAAACCCGCGAGCCGGTGAAGACCATCGCCCGCACGCTCGGCTTCACCAGCCCCGCCTATTTCACCCGCGCCTTCCACGCAAGGATCGGCAAGACGCCGTCGCAATTCCGTCGCACGGGCTGATCCGGACCGTCACCGGCGCGTCACCTTTGGCCCCCAGGTTTCGGGGGCCGCAACGCTTTGGGGGATCGCCATGACACTGACCATTTCACGCCGCGCAGTTCTGGCCGGAGGATCGGCCATGGGATTTGTCGCGCTGCATCCTTTCTCGGCGCGCGCGCAGGCCGGGCAGGCGCATCTGCGCATCCTGTCCACCACCGACCTGCATTGCCACGTCCAGCCCTATGACTATTACGCCGACAAGCCCAATGACACGATGGGCCTTGCGCGCACCGCCTCGATCATCCAGGCGATCCGGGCCGAGGCCACGAACACCCTTCTGGTCGACAATGGCGACTATCTTCAGGGCAACCCGATGGGCGATTACATCGCTTATGCGCGCGGCATGAACGAAGGCGACCTGCATCCCGTCATCGCGGGGATGAACACGCTTGGCTATGGCGCGGGCACGCTTGGCAACCACGAGTTCAACTATGGCATCGACTTTCTGGAAAAGGTGAATGCCGGGGCGAACTATCCCATCGTCTGCGCGAATTTCGCCCGCAGCCTTGGCGCCACCCCGCGCGAGGACGACCTTTTCGCCCCGCCCTATGTGATCCTTGAACACAACCTGACCGATGGCGCGGGTGACACCCATCCGATCCGCATCGGCCTGATCGGCTTCGTGCCGCCGCAGATCATGCAATGGGACCGCGCGCATCTGGAAGGCAGCTTTCACGCGCGCGACATCCTGGAGGCCGCGCGCGCCTGGGTGCCGCAACTGCGCGAGGAGGGCGCGGATCTGGTGATCGCGCTGTCGCATTCGGGCATCGACGCGAGCCCCGCCTCCGAGGGGATGGAGAACGCCTCGTTCCACCTTGCGGGGATCGAGGGTATCGACGCCGTGGTGACGGGCCACGCGCATCGTGTCTGGCCCGGCAAGGATTACAACGGCGAGGGGTTCGACGCGGAAACCGGCACGATCAACGGCAAGCCCGCGGTCATGGCGGGGTTCTGGGGCTCGCATCTGGGGCTGATCGAGCTGATGCTGGAGCGTGACGGGACCGGCTGGCGCATCGCCGCTTCGCAAAGCGCGGTGCGCCCGATCTATGAGCGCGGCGAGGATCGCAAGATCGCCCCGCTTGTCGGCGATTACGCCCCCGCGATCGCGGCCACCGCCGCGATCCATGACGAAACCCTGGCCTATGTGCGCGCCGAGGTAGGCCAGACCACCGCGCCGCTGCACAGCTATTTCGCGCTGGTGACCGACGATCCCTCGGTGCAGATCGTCAGCCTTGCCCAGACATGGTATGTCGCGCAGCTTCTGGCCGGGTCCGAGCATGCGGGCCTTCCGCTTCTGTCGGCGGCCGCCCCCTTCAAGGCGGGCGGGCGCGGCGGGCCGGACTATTACACCGACGTGCCGGCCGGCCCCGTGGCGATCAAGAACGTGGCCGATCTTTACCTTTATCCCAACACCTTGCAGGCGGTGCGCATCACCGGCGCCGATCTGCGCGAATGGCTGGAGCGCTCGGCCGGGATCTTCAACCAGATCACGCCGGGCGGGGCCGATCAGCCGCTGATCAACCCCGAGTTTCCGGCCTATAACTTCGACACGATCGACGGTGTCAGCTACCGGATCGACCTGACCCAGCCCGCGCGCTACGACAATGACGGACAGGTCGTCGCCCCCGAGGCGCATCGCATCACCGAGCTGCACTTCGACGGCGCGCCGGTCGACCCCGCGCAGGAATTCGTGTTGGCGACGAACAACTACCGGGCCTCGGGCGGGGGGCATTTCCCCGGTGCCGACGGCTCGACCGTGATCCTTCAGGCGCCCGACACGAACCGTGACGTGATCGTGCGCTATATCGTGGAGAAGGGCACGATCAGCCCCGCGGCAGACGGCAACTGGACGCTGGCGCCCGCAGGTGGCGCGACGGTGCTGTTCGATACCGGGCCGAAATCCGCGACTTATCTGGACGAGGTCCGCGCGCGCGGCCTTGCGATCGAGCCTGCGGGCGAAGGCCCCGAGGGCCATGCCCGCTATCGCATCACGCTTTAGTCGGCCTCGTCCCCCTGCCCGGCCGCCGCATCGTGCCGGCGGCCGCGGAAGCCCTGCGCGACCACGAATTTCTCGGAACTGTCCTGCCGGCTTGCGGGCGGCTTGACATTGGCGACCTTGGTGAAATTCTTCTTCAGGATCGCCTGCAATTCGTTCTCGGCCCCGCCGGCCAGCACCTTGGCCACGAAGGTGCCGCCCTCTTCCAGCACGTCGAAGGCGAACTCGGCCGCCGCCTCGCACAGCGCGATGATGCGCAGATGGTCGGTCCCCTGATGCCCCGAGGAGGCCGCGGCCATGTCCGACATCACCACATCCGCCTTGCCGCCCAGCCAGGCCTTGACCTTTTCGTCGGCGCCCTCCTCGAGGAAATCGAGCTGGTGGATCTCGGCCCCCGGTATGGCCGATACCTCTTGCAGATCGACGCCGAGGACGGTGCCCACCTTCTTGCCCGACTTCTCGCCAAGCGCGTTCACCCGCCTGACCGCCACCTGGCACCAGCCGCCGGGCGCGCAGCCCAGATCGACGACCCGCGCGCCGGGCACGAGGAAGCGATACTTGTCGTCCAGTTCGAGGATCTTGAAGGCCGCGCGGCCGCGATAACCCTCCTTGCGGGCGCGCTGCACATAGGGATCGTTCAACTGCCGTTCGAGCCACAGCGTCGAGGACAGCTTGCGCCCCTTGGCCGTCTTGACCCGCACGCGCAGATCGCGCTGCCCGCGCCCGGATGTGTTCTTGCCCGTCGGTGTCTTGGCCATCAGATCGGTCCCAGTTCTTCCAGCACGCCATCGGCGGCCATTTGTGCGTAAAGCAGCCCCTCGCGCAGGCCGCGATCGGCCACGCTCATGCGGTCGGTCGGCCAGACGCGCATCAGCGCCTGAAGGATCGCGGCCCCCGACATGATCAGCGAATGCCGGTCGCGCCCGATGCGCGGATCGGCGCGCCGCCCCTCGGGGCCCATCGCCAGAAAGCCGCGGATCACCGCGTCGATCTGCGCGGTGGACATCGTCATCCCGTCGACCTTGTTGCGGTCATAGCGCTTCAGCCCCAGATGGCAGGCCGCCACCGTCGTCACCGTGCCCGAGGTTCCCACGATCTGGAACCCCTCACGCGGGGAGCCCGCCGAATAGGGGCTGAAATCGGCCAGTTTCTCTTCGAAATACCAGCTCATCAGCGCGAAACGCGCGGCATCGTCCTCGACATCGGCGAACTGGTCCTTCAGCGTGGCCACCCCGAGCGAGACCGAGATCCAGTCGACCACCCGCGCCGCGGGCTCGATCACCGGGCCGCCGGGGTTGAACCCGCCCGACATCCGCATGATCGCCCGCGCGCGGTCCGCGGGCGGCACGTCGGCCAGGTCGATCCAGACCAGCTCGGTCGAGCCGCCGCCGATATCGACGACCAGAAGCTGTTCGGTCCTGGGATTGACCAGCGAGGCACAGGAAATCACGGCAAGGCGCGCCTCTTCCTCGGGCTTGATGATTTCCAGCGGCAGGCCGGTCTCGCGGCGGACCTGGCGCATGAACTCCGCCGAATTGGCCGCGCGGCGGCACGCCTCGGTCGCCACCAGCCGCATGCGCTTGACGCCATGCGTGTCGATCTTGCGCCGGCAGATCTGCAAGGCCTGCACCGTGCGGTTCATCGAGTTGCGGGAAAGCCGGCCAGAGGCCTCAAGCCCATGCCCCAGCTGGACAGCCTTGGAAAAGCTGTCGACCACATGGAACTGATGGCCCTTCGGACGGGCAATCAGCATGCGGCAACTGTTGGTGCCGAGATCGAGCGCGGCATAAAGCTCGGTCGATTCGGCGGTGTCGGTCGCGGGTGGCTCTACCGGTTTCGGGAACGCGCCCGCAGACCTGCGACGCCTGGGCGCCATCAGCACGCCCTCCGATTTCAAGTTATCCCCAAACTATCGGCTGCAATCCGCCGACGCAAGAGCGCATCCCGTCGCGCCCCGATGCGGGCGCCGCCCACGCGCGCGCCCGCAAGCCGCCATTACGTCGCCATCTCCGCGCAACATGTCGAAAACCGTCATCGGCTTTGTCGCTATCGCGCGTATCTGTGGGGCAAGGAAGGAATCACCCATGGCAGAAATCACCATCGTCTACTGGCGCGACATCCCCGCGCAGATCATCGCGGGGAAAGGTCGTCGCGGGGTCAAGAAACCCCTGCCGGAGCGGTTCGAGCAGGCCATCGACCGCTGCGCGATGAAGATCGGCGCCAAGGACAGCGATGCCTATCTGGCCGAATGGCGCAAGGCGCCGCTTGGCGAACGCCCCGGAGACGACGCCACCGCCGCCGAGGGTGAACTTGCCCGGATCGTGGCCGAATACGACGCCGCGCGGCTTGCCGCGCTGATCGCAAACAATGGTTGGGAAGATCCCCGCACCGCCTGACGGAGACCGCAATGGCGCTTTTGAACTTCCGCCGCGAGGCACGCCCCGAAACCCCGACCAACGGTGTGGTTGCGGCATTCCTCGACGGTTTCTCGATCGAGGTGATGCCCCGCACCGCCGCCGGGATCGAGGATTTCGGCCCGCTTCTTCCGCAGGGCACGCGTGTCTATATCGCCCATATCGAGGGCACCCCGATCGAGGACATGGTGGCCACCGCACGCCGCCTGCGCGAGGAAGGCTATGAGCCGATGCCGCATTTCCCCGCGCGCATCATTCCCGATGCCGCGACCCTGCGCGACTGGGTCGGGCGCTACAAATCCGAGGCCGGCGTGCGCGAGGCGCTGATCCTCGGCGGTGGCGTGGCCACCCCCGCGGGCGCCTATGACAGCGCGATGCAGCTTCTGGAAAGCGGCGCCTTCGACGGCTTTGCGCGGCTGCATGTCGCGGGGCATCCCGAAGGCAACCGCGACATCGACCCCGACGGCTCGGACCGCGTGGTGATGGAGGCGCTGCGCCTCAAGCAGGATTTCGCGGCCCGCAGCGATGCGCGCATGGCCATCGTCACCCAGTTCTGCTTCGAGGCCGCCCCGGTCATCGCATGGGCCGACCGGCTGGCCGCCGCGGGGATCGAGCTGCCGATCCATATCGGCGTCGCCGGCCCCGCCAAGCTTCAGACCCTGCTGAAATTCGCCATCGCCTGCGGCGTCGGCCCCTCGCTTCGCGTGTTGCAAAAGCGCGCCCGCGATGTGACCAAGCTGCTGCTGCCGTTCGAGCCGACCGACCTTGTCGCCGAACTGGCCGCGCACAAGGCCGCCAATCCCGGTTTCGGGATCGAGGCGGTGCATTTCTTCCCCCTCGGGGGGATCAAGACCAACGCCGCCTGGCTGGCGGATCACACGAAAGGCTGAGCCACATGACCCGGACCGTTCTGGAATCGAAATCGAAAACCGTCGTGATCGGTTTCGACGAACCTTTCTGCGTCATCGGCGAACGCATCAACCCCACCGGCCGCAAGAAGCTTGCCGCCGAGCTTGAGGCCGACGACTTCTCGACCGTGGAGCGTGACGCGCTTGAACAGGTCGCCTGCGGCGCCATGGTGCTCGACATCAACTCGGGCGCGGTCTTCACCAACCGCATGGCCACCGACCCGCGCTATGCCGACAACAACTTCGTCGAGCCGCCGCTGATGCGCGACCTGTGCGCCCGCGTGCAGGCGCTGGTCGACGTGCCGCTGTGCATCGACAGCTCGGTCCCCGAGGCGCTTAAGGCTGGCCTCGAGGCCTGCGAGGGGCGCCCGCTGCTCAACTCGGTCACCGGCGAGGAGGAACGGCTGGAGCTGGTGCTGCCGCTGGTCAAGAAATACAACGTCCCGGTCGTCGCCATCTCGAACGACGACACGGGCATTTCCGAAGACCCCGACGTGCGCTTTGCCGTGGCCAAGAAGATCGTGCAGCGCGCGGCCGATTTCGGCATTCCCGCCCATGACATCGTGGTCGATCCGCTGGTGATGCCGGTGGGTGCGATGGCCTCGGCCGGGCGCCAGGTCTTCACG
>CALMEG010000189.1 GCA_937863185.1 uncultured Paracoccaceae bacterium
CCCATCTGACCCGCACCCACGATCCCCACACTCTCAATGCTCATCCATGCGCCTCATTTTTTCCGCGTCTTGACAATAGGCACCCCACGCTGCTGGGCGCAAGCACGCGTGCGGCAAAGCCGGCATTTTCTCCTTAGGTGTTTGGCAAGAGTTCGCGGGCAGACTCATGGCGGGTGAGTCGATGACTGAGGTGGGAAATGACTTATGAATTTACGGGTTCGGGCGCATTGGACTATGCGCCTTGTCGCTATGGATGCTCGAAGCTCCTCTTTCGTGGTCCGCGGCGCAGCCTTGCCGGAGAATTCTGCTTGGCCCTGGGGGGTAGCGAAACATATGGCAAGTTCGTGGAGCATCCCTGGCCCGCGCTTCTGGAGCGGCGATTGCAGGTGCCTGTGGTAAATCTCGGTTACCTCAATGCGGGGCCGGATCTCTTCGCGCATGAGCCGTTCCTATCCGAAGTCACCAGGGCCGCAAGGATGTCGGTCATTCAGCTGATGGGGGCGGCGAATATGTCGAACCGCTTCTACGCGGTGCACCCACGGCGTAATGACCGCTTTCTGAGGGCATCGGCATTGATGCGCGATCTGTTCCCGGGTGCGGATTTTGCGGAATTCAGCTTCACGCGACACATGCTGGAAAGCCTGCACGATCAGGCTCCCGAAGCCTTCGCGCGGCTTGCGTCGGAACTGCAGGCAACCTGGGTTTCACGGATGCGGACCCTGCTTGACCGGATCGATGGCCCGAAGGTCATCCTTTGGCTGCGGGATTACTATACGCGGGCATGGTTGCCCCCCTTGGGAAGCGAACCGGCGCTGGTTACCGGGGCGATGGTGGACCACATCCGGCCTTATGCCGATCTGGTCGTCGAGGTGACCCCGTCCCCGGCCGCGCGCCAGGCGGGTCTGGCAGGCATGGTCTTTCCACCGACAGAGGCGCCCGCCGCAGCCGACATGCCGGGGCCGCGCATCCATGAAGAAGTGGCCGAGGCACTTGCCCCGGTAATCACCAAATTGCTCTGACAAAAAAGGCCCCGCGATGATGCGGGGCCCTTCTGGTTCTGTGCTGCTCCGCGGGGACTTCACTCCGGGGCCGGGGCTTCTTCAGAGCGGAAATATCCTGCGGGGGTGTGGGGGTGCAAAACCCCCACCCGTCACAGCTTCTGCGTCAGCTCGGGGACCGCCGAGAACAGGTCCGCGACCAGGCCGTAATCGGCGACCTGGAAGATCGGCGCCTCCTCGTCCTTGTTGATCGCAACGATGACCTTGCTGTCCTTCATCCCCGCCAGGTGCTGGATCGCCCCCGAGATCCCCACCGCGATGTAAAGCTCGGGCGCCACGACCTTGCCGGTCTGGCCGACCTGCCAGTCGTTCGGTGCGTAGCCCGAATCCACCGCCGCGCGCGAGGCGCCCACCGCGGCGCCAAGCTTGTCCGCAAGTGCCGCGATCAGCGCGAAATCCGCCTCCGACCCGACACCGCGGCCACCGGACACCACGATCTTCGCCGAGGTCAGTTCCGGACGGTCCGACGCCGCAAGCTTGTCCTCCACCCAGGACGACAGCCCCGCATCCGCGCCCACCGCAACCGTCTCGACCGGCGCCGCGCCATCCGTCGCCGCCGCGTCGAAGCTTGTCGTGCGCAGCGTCAGAACCTTCACCTTGTCCGAGGACTTCACCGTCTGGATCGCGTTGCCCGCATAGACCGGCCGCTCGAACGTGTCGCCATCGACCACCGCCGTCACATCCGGGATCACCATCACGTCCAGCAGCGCCGCAACCCGCGGCAGCACGTTCTTGGCATCCGTCGTCGCCGGCGCCGCGATATGGCTGTAGCCCGCGCCAAGCGCCACGATCAGCGCCGCCGTCGGCTCCGCCAGGCGATGCCCGAGGCTCGCATCCTCGGCGCAGAGCACCTTCGCAACCCCCGCGATCTTCGCCGCTTCCGCCGCCGCATCGGACGCCTTCGCCCCCGCGCAGAGCACCGTCACATCGCCCAGGCCCCGCACCGCGCTGACCGCCTTGGCCGTCGCGTCCAGCGACAGGACACCGTCGGTCACCTCACCCAGAAGAAGAACCGCCATCAGATCACCCCCGCCTCTCTCAGTTTGCCCACAAGCTCGTCCACCGAGGCCACCTTGATCCCCGCCGAACGGCCCGCCGGCTCGCTCGTCTTCACCACGCTCAGCCGCGGCGTCACGTCCACGCCGTAATCGGCCGCCGTCTTCTCCTCCAGCGGCTTCTTCTTCGCCTTCATGATGTTGGGAAGGCTCGCATAGCGCGGCTCGTTCAGACGCAGGTCCGCCGTCACGATCGCCGGAAGCTTGACCGAGATCGTCTGCAACCCGCCATCGACCTCGCGCGTCACCTTCGCCGCATCGCCCGCAATCTCAAGCTCGGAGGCGAAGGTCGCCTGGCCCCAGCCCAGAAGCGCCGCCAGCATCTGGCCCGTCGCGTTCATGTCGTTGTCGATCGCCTGCTTGCCCGCGATCACGAGGCCCGGGCCCTCTTGCGCGACAACCTTCGCCAGGATCTTGGCCACCGCCAGCGGCTCGATATCCTGATGCACGTCATCGGCCGCAACCACCAGGATCGCACGGTCCGCACCCATCGCAAGCGCCGTGCGCAGCGTCTCCTGCGCCTGCTTCACACCCACCGAGACGACCACGACCTCCTCGGCCCCGCCCTTCTCCTTCAGACGGATCGCCTCTTCCACCGCAATCTCGTCGAACGGGTTCATCGACATCTTCACATTCGCAAGATCAACACCGCTCCCGTCCGCCTTAACGCGAACCTTAACGTTGTAGTCAATCACACGCTTGACAGGCACCAATACCTTCATTGGCATGCGTCTCCCTCAGGTTTGGATCCGCCCCGGAAGGGCGGTCGATTACGCTCTCGGCCGATTTGTTACCTGCTCATGTTCCGCAGGGACAGTCCAAAATCGACATTTTGGCGCCTTGAGACGTTACGTTGAGGAAATCGTTTGCGCTATCAGCGCTTGCGGGGCGGCATGGCGCCGTCTAGCGGTTGGCGCCGGGCACCCAGAGCACATCGGCGCGACCATCGTCATTGGCGATTCGAGAGGCGACGAAGAACCAGTCCGACAGGCGGTTAAGATATTTCACGGCCGCCGCATTCGTCGACTCGGTGGCCGAAAGCTCGACCGCTTCGCGTTCGGCGCGCCGGGCTACGGTGCGGCACAGGTGAAGATGGGTGGCAAGCGCCGATCCCGCGGGAAGGATGAAGCTGCGCAGCGGTTCAAGCCGCGCGATCATCGCGTCGATCTCGGCTTCGAGGCGACTGACCTGCGTGTCGACGATGCGCAGCACGGGATAACCGGCCTCGTGGTCGCGCTCCATGTCGGGGCGCGACAGGTCGGCGCCAAGGTCGAACAGGTCGTTCTGGATGCGCGCAAGGCTTTGCGTGACCTCGGGCGAGGCATGAAGCCGGGCGAGGCCCACGGTCGCGTTCAGCTCATCCACGGTGCCGTAGGCCTTCACGCGCCGCGCATGCTTGGCCACGCGCGTGCCGTCGGACAGCGCGGTTTCGCCGGCATCCCCGGTGCGGGTGTAGATCTTGTTCAGAACGACCATGGCTCAGCCTCCTTTGCGCAACCAGACGAACAGCAGGATCAGCGCGATCGCGATCGCCTGCGCGATGATGCGCAGCCGCATGATGCGGTTGGCGTGTTTGCGGTTGAAATCTCCGCCGCGCGCAAAGCCGCCGATGCCGATCATCAGGATCACCAGCACGGCCAGCGTCGCGGCGGCGACGATGTAGAAAAGCGGGTCGTTGCGCATCTTGCCCCCATGTTCGCCCGCTAGACATAGCGGCGCGCGCGCCAAAAGCGAACCGAAAATGCCTAACCGCGCGCGGTGACCCAATCCAGCGCACGGGCCGGAAGGATGCGCCGCGCGATGCCCATCAGGTAGGTCGGCGTGGTGACGTAGTAGCGGGGCGCGGGGTTCTCGCTTTCCAGCGCGCGCAGGATCTTCGCGGTGACGGCGGCGGGCGGAAGCTCCCACCGGTCGGGGGCGCGGTCTTCGTAAAGGCGGCGCAACAGGCTGCCTTCGTATTCGCTGCGCCGGGCCGAGGCGCGCCAGTCGATCCAGCGTTCGAAATGCGGGATCGAGTTCTTGCGGATCCGCGAGGTGACGGGGCCGGGCTCGATCAGCACGATCCTGATCGGCGTCTCGCGCATTTCCAGCCGCAGCACGTCGGTCAGGCCTTCCAGCGCGAATTTCGTGGCGACATAGGCCCCGCGCCATTTGATGCCGACAAGGCCAAGCACCGAAGAGCATTGAAGAATGCGCCCGTGCCCCTGGGCACGCATGACCGCGATGGCGCGCCGGGTCAGGTCGTGCAGACCGAAAAGGTTGGTCTCGAATATCTCGCGCAGCGCGCCCGCGGGCAGATCCTCGACCGCGCCGGGGCAGGCGAAGGCTGCGTTGTTGTAAAGCGCGTCCAGCCGCCCGCCAAGGCGCTTCATCGCCTCGGCGAAACCGGCCTCGATCGAGGCGGGGTCGGCCATGTCCAGAACGAAGCTTTCCAGCCCCTCTTCGGCCAGGCGGGCGCAGTCTTCGGGCTTGCGGCAGGTGGCCAGCACGCGCCAGCCCGCGCGGGACAGCCCGTGCGCGGCGTCATGGCCGATCCCCGAGGAACAGCCCGTGATGAGGATTGTCTTGGTCATGCGCATCCTGCCTGCGGGGTTTCGCAGGGGATAGGCAGGCATGCGGAAAAGCGCAAGGGCGATGCGGCGGGATCAGTGCTGCGGCGTCAGCAGCTTGCGCGATACCCATCCCTCGACGCCGTCGCCTTCGATGCGGATCTGCACCCAGCCTGCCGAGGGGTCGGACACGACGAGAACCTCTTCGCCGCGCGACAATGTCGCCAGCACCGGATTGCCGGTCGAGGGGCCGGCCCGCACGTTCAGCCGGTTGGCGCCGACGCGCCAGATCTCGCGCCCGGCCGGGGCGGCCTTTTCACGCACGCGATGTTCGGGCGAGGGGCGCAGGGCGGGGCCTGGCATGCGCGTGACCGCGGCAGGGGTGACAAGCGCGGCGGGGACCGGGTCGGATTCGCGTTCGGCGATGGTTGCGGCCCGCAGGATGCCAGGGGGGGGCGCCTCGGGTGCCGCTTCCGCCACGACATGGCCCGCCGTGCCACCCTGCGGTGCGGCCGGATCTTCGCGTCCGGCGATAAGCATCGTCAGGAAAATAACGACGAGTGTCTGAAAAGTCATTTTGAACATGGAATACCTGCAAGATTCACTACATTGAAATCTTAACACATTTTTTCGCAACTATCGTCAACTAGATGGGTTCGGGCGGCCAAATTGGTTCCGCGGGGACCGTTTTTCCCGCTGGACCGTGCCAGACGCCCGCTCTCGACGATCATGCACCGCGCGCTGCCCGACGTGCGCGACGGGTTGAAGCCGGTGCACCGGCGTATCCTGTTTGCGATGCGGGAACTCAAACTGTCGCCCACGGGGGGGTTCCGCAAATCGGCCAAGATCTCGGGCGATGTGATGGGCAACTATCACCCGCATGGCGATGCCGCGATCTATGATGCGATGGCGCGGCTCGCGCAGGATTTCGCCATGCGCTACCCGCTTGTGGACGGGCAGGGCAACTTCGGCAATATCGACG
>CALMEG010000190.1 GCA_937863185.1 uncultured Paracoccaceae bacterium
CGAAGGTCGACATGCCGTAGAAACCGACCGACACCACCATCATGCGGATGATCGGATCGGTGCGCAGTTTGTCCCAGGCGCCCGAAAGCGTCATCAGGCCGTTGATCATGCCACCCCAGGACGGCATCCACAGGATGATCGACATCACCATGCCCAGCGTCGAGGCCCAGTCGGGCAGCGCGGTATAGTGCAGGTGGTGCGGACCGGCCCAGATATACAGGAAGATCAGCGCCCAGAAGTGCACGATCGACAGCTTGTAGCTGTAGACCGGGCGCTCGGCCTGCTTCGGCACGAAGTAATACATCATGCCCAGGAAGCCCGCCGTCAGGAAGAAGCCCACCGCGTTATGGCCATACCACCACTGCGTCATGGCATCCTGCACGCCGGCAAAGACCTGAACCGATTTCGAACCGAAGACCGACACCGGGATCGACAGGTTGTTCACCACATGCAGCATCGCGATCGTCACGATGAAGGACAGGTAGAACCAGTTCGCCACATAGATGTGGGGTTCCTTGCGTTTCAGGATCGTGCCGAGGAAGACCAGCAGGTAGACGACCCATACGGCGGTCAGCCACCAGTCCACATACCATTCCGGCTCCGCGTATTCCTTGGACTGCGTGGCGCCAAGGATGTAGCCCGTCGCGGCCAGAACGATCATCAGCTGGTAGCCCCAGAACACGAACCACGCGGCATTTCCACCCCAGAGGCGCGCCGCCGAAGTCCGCTGGACCACATAGAACGAGGTAGCGATCAGTGCGTTGCCCCCGAAGGCGAAGATCACGGCCGAGGTGTGCAGCGGCCGCAGCTTGCCGAAGTTCAGGTAACCCTGCGTCAGGTCGGACAGGTTCAACTCGGGAAAGGCAAGCTGGAAAGCCGCCGTGGTGCCGACCAGAAAGCCGACAACACCCCATAGCGCGGTGGCAATCACCCCGGCGCGGATAACCCCGTCGTTATACTCGTTCTGCGGGGCCGGACCCCGGTCTCCCATCGTGCGCAATACCCAGATGAACGTGCCCGCCGCCACCAGCATGACGGTCAGCGCATTCACCAGATACGCAAGATCGCGCGCATAGCTGGCCGCGATTGCGGCAAGCACCGCAACCAGACCAAGCGCAATCAGCTTGAAATAATCCCACATTGTGCGTCCCTTCGTCTTGTCTTCGTCCCACCGAGTCGGAATCCGAGCGGGGGTTGGTTGACTGATGTCCTTCTCTGCCTAGGGTATGCAATATGCCTTGATCTGTATCAAATACTTCAACCGGCTTTGTGATGTTTCGCCGCATGGGCGAAAAAAGTGGCCCATCGGCCTTGATCCGCATCAAGGCTCCCCTACTGGAACGACGTTAAGGTAATCTGGACTATATCTCTGGGAGAATCCTCAATGGCCTACAAATCCATTCTCACGATCGTCACCGATATCGACGCCGCCAAGGTCCAGATTGACACGGCGGTCGCCTTGGCACGCCGGGAAGACGCGCATCTGGAGGTGCTGTGCCTCGGTGTCGACCGCACCCAGACGGGCTATTACTACGCGGGCGCGACGGCCTTCATTCAGCAGGAAACGGTCGAGCGCGCCCAAGAGGACGCCAAGAAGGTGGAAAGCTGGGTTGCCACACGTCTTGGCGCCGAAGACATCCGCTGGGCCTCGGAAACGGTGGTTTCGCAACTATGCGCGATCGCGGCGGTGGTCGGTCTGCGCGCCCGCTTCTCCGATCTGGTCGTTCTTGGGCAACCCTATGGCAACGGCCGCGGGCAAGAGCTTGAGGCGATCGTGGAGGCCGCGATGTTCGAAGGCCAGGTGCCCGTTCTTGTGGTGCCCGACGGCTTCACGGGCGAAATCTCGGGGCGGCGCATCGTTGCAGCCTGGAACCAGTCCAACGAAGCCATGAGCGCGATCCGCAAGGCGCTGCCGCTGCTTAAGGCTGCCGATCTCGTCGACATCACGATCATCGACCCGCCCGCCCATGGCCCCGAACGTTCGGATCCCGGCGGTCAGCTGTCGCAGCTTCTGGCACGCCATGGCGTGCATGCCGAAGTGTCGGTCCTTGCCAAGACGATGCCGAGGGTATCCGACGTGATCACTCGCCATGTAGGCGACACCGATGCCGATATGGTCGTCATGGGCGCCTATGGCCATTCGCGCTTCCGCGAGGCCATCCTGGGCGGTGCCACGCGCAACATGCTGGAAAAGGCAACCGTGCCGGTCCTGATGGCGCACTGATCCCCAAAAACAAGGGCGGGCAAATGCCCGCCCTTCGCTATTCGCGGCGCAGACGGTCAGGCCAGCATGCCGCCGTCGCTGTCATCCCCCGCCTCGGCCATGAGGCGGTCCATGTCCGGTACCGTGACATGGCGCTTGCCCTCAAGCTCAATCACGCCATCCCGCTTCAGCGCCGACATCTGGCGACTAACGGTTTCCAGCGTCAGGCCAAGATAGTCGGCCATCGCCTCGCGCGTCAGCGGCAGATCAAAGGTCATCCGCCCCTTCGAGGCCCGAAGCTGCACCATCGCATCGCGCCGCGCCACAATCGCCAGAAGCGAGGCGATCTTCTCGCGCGCGGTCTTGCGCCCCAGAAGCAGCATCCATTCGCGCGCGGCATCCAACTCGTCCAGCGTCATCTCAAGCAGACGCTGCGCGATATGGGGCGTGCGGATCATCATCTCTTAGATCGGAAGAGCGTCGTGTAGGGAAAGAGTGTAGATCTCGGTGGTCGCCG
>CALMEG010000191.1 GCA_937863185.1 uncultured Paracoccaceae bacterium
CGGATGAGGGGCTGATCGTCGAGTTTTTCGATCTTGACGACGCGCCGCTTTTCGCGCCCGAAACCGACGATCCCATGCCGGTCATGCATGACATCGCCGCGATGCTGGTGCGGGTGATGCAGCTTGTGCCCAACGGGATTGCGCTGAACGGCCACAGCCGCGCCTATCCCGAGATGCTGCGCAAGAACCCGGTCTGGGATCTGTCGACCGCGCGCGCCCATACCGTGCGGGCCCTGCTTCGGGATGCGGGCCTGCCCGAGACCCGGATCCAGCGCGTCACCGGCTTTGCCGATCGCAAGCTGGCGGCGCCCAACCCCATGGCCGCGCGCAACAACCGGCTGGAGCTGATCGTGCTGCGTGCGGATGCGGGCCGGTGAAAATCCGAAGAATTTTAGCCGTTAGCAGGATCTTAAGCCCTGCGCCCGCAGGCTGGCCGCAGATTTCCGGATGCAGCAGAAAGGCGCACTCATGTCGATTTCCTCTTCGCTCAACGCGGGTGTCGCGGGGCTTGCCGCGAATGCCACGCGGCTTGCGACCATTTCGGACAATATCGCCAACTCGGCCACCTATGGCTACAAACGCGTCACGGCCGATTTCGAAAGCATGGTCCTTAATCAGGCGCGCGGGGCGGGGGTCTATTCCGCGGGCGGCGTTCGCGCGCAGACGGCCCGCCTGATCGAGGAGCGCGGCTCTTTGGTGCCAACGTCGAACGCGCTCGACCTTGCCATTTCGGGGCGCGGCATGTTTCCGGTGCAGCCCACGGTCTCGCTTGGCAATACCGTGGGTGAGCAGCCGTTGATGATGACCACGACCGGCGCGTTCCGGGCCGATTCCGAAGGCGTCCTGAAAACCGATTCGGGGCTTGTCCTGCTGGGATGGCGGGCCAATGCGGATGGTACGATCCCGGTTTTGCCGCGCGATACGGTTGCCGGGCTGGAACCGGTGGTGATCAACACCAACCAGACGGCGGGCGATCCGACGACGCGGATGAAGCTGGGCGTCAACCTTCCCGCCGTGAATACCGAAGCCGGTGCGGCGGCGACGCCGCTGCCGCTCTCGGTTGAGTATTTCGGGAATCTCGGCACGTCAGAGACGCTGGATATCTCGTTCACGCCCACGATCCCGGCAACCGGATCGTCCAATACCTGGACGATGGTGATCCGCGATTCCGCGCAAGGTGGGGCCGTGATCGGCGAATATGAGCTGGTCTTCGACGATACCCGCGGCAGCGGGGGCACGCTGGCCTCGGTCACCGCCGTGCCGGGCGGGGCCTATGATCCGGCCTCCGGCACGCTGGGGCTAAGCGTTGCGGGCGGCCCCCTCGCGCTCGAGATCGGGACGATCGGGGCCGGAAACGGGCTGACGCAGCTTTCCTCCAGCTTCGCCCCGACCGCGATCACCAAGGACGGATCGCCGGTCGGGAACCTGACCGCCGTCGAGGTCGATGAAAACGGCTATGTCCGGGCGACCTATGACACCGGCTTCATTCGCACCGTCTTTCAGATCCCGGTCGTCGACGTGCCCAATCCGGGCGGGCTGCTGTCGCTCGACAATCAGGCGTTCCAGGTCTCGCCGACTTCGGGGTCGTTCTTCCTGTGGGATGCGGGTGATGGGCCGACCGGCGCGGTGGTCGGATATGCACGCGAAGGCTCCACCACCGATGTGGCAGAGGAGTTGACAAGCCTGATCCAGACCCAGCGAGCCTATTCGTCCAACGCGAAGGTTATCCAGACGGTCGATGAGATGTTGCAGGAGACGACGAATATCAAACGCTGACCCGTCGGGCCGGCGTTCGAAGGCGGAGATTGAGGGATGAGCATCACAGGTGCGCTGAACAATGCGCTTTCCGGTCTGGCGGCGGCCTCGCGCGCGGCGGAAATCGTGGCGTCCAATACCGCGAACGCAACCACGCCCGGTTACGCCAAACGCGGGCTGGCGCTTTCGGCCGCCGATCTGGGCGGCAGGGGCGCCGGGGTGCGCATCGACGGGGTCACGCGCCAGGTCAACGACTCGCTGCTTGGCGATCTGCGGTTGGCGACGGCCTCGGGCGGCAATGCGCGCCTGTTGACCGGGTTTCATTCGGATCTGGAGGCGCGGATCGGCGCACCGGGTGAGGTTGGGTCGCTTTCGGCGCGCCTTGCCGGGTTCGAAAGCGCGCTGATCGGCGCGGCAAGCCAGCCCGATGCCACGCTGCGCCTGACGCAGGTGCTTTCGGCCGCGCAGGATGTCGTGCAGCAGGTCAACGGGATCTCGGCCCATCTTGAAACGGTCCGCACCCAGGCGGACCGGCAGATCGCCACGCAGGTCGGCGTGATGAACACGACGCTGGTGCAGATCGCCGATCTGAACCGGCAGATCGTGGCGCAACGCAGCCTGGGGCAGGATGGCGCGGCGCTGATGGATCAGCGTCAGGTGCTTGTGGACAAACTGGCCGAGATCGTCCCCCTGCGCACCGTCGCGCGCGACAATGATCAGATCGCCCTGTTCACGACGGGCGGGGCATCGCTGCTGGAAGGACGTCCCGCAGAGGTCGGTTTTGCGCCTGGGGGCCTTGCCACCGCCGATATGACACTCGCGTCGCGGGCCTTGTCCGGCCTCACGCTGAACGGGATGCCGATCGATTCGAAGGAGGGCGGCGTTCTGGGAGGCGGTCAGCTTGGGGCGCTGTTCACGATTCGGGATGACCTGGCACCCGACGCGCAGGCCCAGATGGACGCGTTCGCGCGCGACCTGATCGCCCGTTTCTCGGACCCGGCGATCGACCCGAGCCTGTCGCCCGGCGATGCGGGCCTGTTCACCGATCGCGGCGCGCCTTTCGATCCGCTGGAGGAAGTCGGGCTTGCCGGCCGGCTGGCCATCAATGCCGCCGCCGATCCCGGTCAGGGCGGCGCGGTCTGGCGGTTGCGCGATGGCCTGAACGCGGCTGCCGCGGGCGATGTGGGCGATCCGACCCTGCTTGTGTCGCTGCGCGCGGCGCTGACGGATTCGGAACCGCCCGCATCGGGGGCGTTTGCGGGCCTTGCGAAAACGCCCTCGGGCCTGGCTGCGGATATCCTTTCGATGGTCTCGGGTGCGCGACAGGGGGCCGCCGCCCGGGAAAGCTATGCCAATGCGCGGCAGGATGCGCTGACCGGCGCGTTCCTTGCCGAGGGCGTGGACACCGACCAGGAGCTGCAAAAGCTTTTGCAGATCGAGCAGGCCTATGCCGCCAATGCCCGCGTCATCACGACCATCGACGAAATGATCCAACAACTGCTGAGGCTGTGACATGATCAACCCTGCCTACGGCGATCTCGCCCAGAACTATCTGCTGAAGCGCCACGACACCGCGCTCAAGACCGGGATCGCGCGGCTTACGCAGGAACTGACCGGAGGAACGCGGCAGGATATCGGCGCGGCGGTGCGCGGCGATTACCGGACACTCGCCGGGATCGAACGGACGATTACGCAGCTGACCGCGATGAACACCGCCGCTTCCGAAGCCGCCCTGCGCGCCTCGGCCACGCAAAGCGTTCTGGGCACGCTGAAGGATCTGGCGTCGGGCAATGCGGTCACGTTGATGACGGCCGTGTCCAGCGCCAACCCGGCAATGATCGACGCCGCCACGAGCGACAGCAGGGAGCGCCTGTTTTCCGCCGTCTCGGCCCTGAATACCGATATTGCGGGGCGTCACCTCCTGTCCGGCACGCGAAGCGATGTGCCGCCCCTGACCTCGGGCGAGGCGATCCTGACCGCGCTGCAAGGGGCGGTCGCGGGGGCGGCCACGGTGTCGGACGCGCTGAGTGCCATTGACGATTGGTTCGATGCGCCGCAGGGCGGCGGCGGATTTCTGGATCAGGCCTATCGCGGATCCGACACGGCGGTCGGTCATGCGCCCGTCCTGCAGACCGGGATGAACGATGGCCTTACCGCCGCCGATCCTGCGATCCGCGCGGCCCTGCGCGGCCTTGCAGTTGCGGCGCTTGTGTCGGAGGGGCTGTTTTCCGGCGATGCGGCGGCGCGTGCCAGCCTCGCGCAGGCCGCAGGCGAAAGGTCGATCGCCAGTTCGGACGGCCTGACTGCCTTGCAGGGCAAGACCGGCGCTGCCGAAGCGGCGATCGCGGCGGTATCCACGCGCAACGCGGCCGAAATATCGGGCCTCGAACTCGCCCGCGCCGGGATTGTCGCGGCCGATCCATATGAGACCGCAACCGAACTCGAGGCGGCACAGACCCGGCTTGAAACGCTTTACACGATCACCGCGCGGCTCTCCCGTCTGTCATTTGCGGATTATATGTCATGAAGACGCTGATACTTATCCTTGCCCTCCTGCTGCCCGGTCTGGCGGGCGCCGCGCCGATCCGGATCAAGGATCTGGTCGATTTCGACGGGGTGCGCGGCAACGATCTGGTTGGCTACGGGCTTGTCGTGGGCCTGAACGGAACCGGTGACGGTATCCGGAACGCGCCTTTCACCGAAGAAATCATGGCCAACATCCTTGAAAGGCTGGGCGTCAATGTCACCGGAGAGCAGTTTCGCCCCAAGAACGTGGCTGCCGTTCTGGTGACGGCCACGCTTCGGCCCTTCGCGCGCGCAGGCAGCCAGCTTGACGTGACGGTTTCGGCGATCGGCGATGCCAAAAGCCTTCTGGGCGGCACGCTGGTCATGACCCCGCTGAACGCCGCCGACGGCGAGATCTATGCCGTGGCACAGGGCACCATCATCGCCGGGGGGGCATCGGCCGAGGGGGCCGGCGCGTCGGTCGTCCAGGGGGTGCCCACGGCGGGTTCGATTCCCGCAGGCGCGCGGGTTGAGCGCGAGATTGCCTTCGATCTTGGCAGTCTCAGCACGATCCGTCTGGCGTTGCGCACCCCCGATTTCACGACCGCCGGGCGGATCGAAAAGGCCATCAACCAGGAATTCGGCAACCGGGTGGCGCTGATGCAGGATTCGGGAACCGTTGCGCTGGATATCGGCGGGACGCGGATGCGCTCTCCCGCGCATGCATTGGGGCGGATCGAGAACCTGACGATCGAGCCGGAAAGGCGCGCGCGCGTCGTGGTGGACCAACGCTCGGGCACCATCGTGATGGGGGAAGATGTGCGCATCTCCAGGGTCGCGGTCAGTCAGGGCAATCTGACGCTGCGCATCGAGGAAACGCCGCTGGCGGTGCAACCCAATCCGTTCGCGCAGGGCGAAACGGTGATCGTGCCGCGCACGCAGGCCTCGATCGAGGAGGAACCGGGGCTGCATATCGCGGAAATCCCCGACGGATCGTCACTTTCCCAGGTTGTCTCGGGGCTGAATGCGCTGGGTGTCAGCCCGCGCGACATGATCGACATCCTCAAAAGCGTGAACTCGGCCGGGGCGCTGCATGCCGAATTCGTGGTGCATTAGACCCGCTTAGCCGCCCAGAAGGTCGCGCAAAATGCGCTCGAACAAGGTGACGCCGGGGCCGATGAGCGTATCGGGAAAATCGTAATCGGGATTGTGCAGCATGGGGTGGTCGGTTCCGGACCCCAGAAGCACCATGGCTGAACGGGCGGCCGCGCCGAAGCGGCCGAAATCCTCGGAGGCGCGCATCGGAAGCGCCGCGTCGCAATGTGTCAGGCCAAGGGCGTCCAGCGCATCGGTGATGGCCTGCGTTGCCGCGGGATCGTTCGTGCAGGCCCGAAAGACGTCATGGTGGCTGATGGCCAGATCAAGGCCCTGATCCTTGGCTTCATCGTGCAGCAGGGACAGGATGTCGGCTTCAAGCGCGGCCATGTCCGCGTCCAATAGGGTGCGCAGCGTCAGCCACAGCTCGGCCTCGCCCGGCGCAATGCCGAAGGCGGGCTCGCCCATGCGGGTATGGGTCACCGTAACCAGCCGATATCCCGCGACGACCTCGCCCCCCTGACCCGCGGCCATCGCGGCAGGGATCAGCCGCGCGAGGGCCAGGGCGGGCGAGACACCCCTTTCGGGCACCGAAGCGTGCGAGGTCTTGCCGCGCAGCACCACCCGAAGCCCCTGCGAAGCGCAGTTCACCGGACCGGGCCGGATCGAGAACCGCCCCAGCGCGATGCCCGGCATGTTGTGCAGCGCAAACGCCCAGTCCGGGGCGAAGGGTGCGAAACGCGGATCCGCCAGGACCGCCGCCGCGCCCGAGCCATCCTCTTCGGCGGGTTGGAACAGCAAGACGACGCGGCCCCGCTCCGGCGGGCGCCGCGCGATCAGCCGCGCGAGCCCAAGAAGAATGGTCGAATGCCCGTCATGCCCGCACAGATGCCCCACCCCCGGCACGGTCGAGCGGTGCCCGGCCCCAGACAGCTCTTCGATCGGCAGGGCATCAAGTTCGGCCCGGAACAGGACGGTCGGGCCGGGTTTCCCGCTGTCGAACATCGCGGCAAGGCCGTGCCCGCCCAGTCCGGTCTCCAGCCGGGTCGGGCTCAGCGGTTGCAGCGCGGCGGCGACCGTGGCCGCAGTGCGGCTTTCCTGCCCCGACAGCTCGGGGTGGCGGTGCAGGTGATGGCGCAGGGCGGTCAGTTCGACGATATCGGAATTGGTCAGCATGGTCGTCCCCTTGGGGTGGCGCGCCAAGGCTATCGCGCGGGCCGGGCGAACGGCAACCCTTTGGCCGCGTGCCACGCAGGGCGGGTGCCGCTGAAAAGGCTCTGTTTCGGCGCTTTCAGCCTAAAGGCAGCTTGCCAGAAGAACCAGCGCCGCGATTTCGGCAACTTGCTGCGCGGCGCCCAGCACATCGCCCGTCTGCCCGCCGATCCTGCGCAGCGCCAGCCGTGCAAGCGCGACGCCAAGCGCGGCCTGAAGCGCCATCGCCCAAAGAACGGCAGGCAAGAGCAACGCCGGGAAGGCAGCCAGCAGAACCGCGACAAGGGCCGGGCCAAAACGGGCCCGCCCGGCCGCCCGGCCCAGTCCGTCGCTGCGTGCCGGGGGCAGCGCGGCAAGCATCACGGCAGGCAGGGCGCGGCTGGTCATCGCGGCACAAAGAAGCGCGATTCCCGCAAGAACAGGGTCGATTTCGGCAAGATATGCAAGCGCCACCCATCGCAGCCCGACGGACAGGATCAGCGCCAGAACCCCGTAGCTTCCGATCCGGCTGTCGCGCATGATCTCAAGCCGCCGTTCGGGGGTGGCCCCGCCCCAGAAGCCGTCCGCCAGATCCGCCAACCCGTCTTCGTGCAGCGCGCCGGTCAGCACGATCTGGAGCCCAAGCGCAAGGCCCGCCGCCAGAGCCACCGGCATTCCAGCCATCGCCGCCCCGACAAGGGCGGCAGCGGCCAGCCCCCCCGCGGCCAGCCCGGCCAGAGGAAAGGCCCAGACCGAGGCGGCGATTGCGGGGGGCGGGTCGGGCAGGCGCCCGGCTGGAAGACGGGTCAGCAGTATCAGGGCCACCTGCGCCTCGGCCAGACGGGTGCGGCCCGCGCTCATGCCTCGGAGACGCCCGCTTCGCCAAAGGTCGCCATGCCGTTATGGCATTCCAGCGCGGCGCGCAGGATGCCAAGCGCAAGCGCCGCGCCCGAGCCTTCGCCCAGACGCATGTCGAATTCGAGCACGGCCCGTTTGCCAAGCGCGGCCAGAAGGCGGCGGTGGCCCGGTTCGGCCGAAACATGGCCGACAAGGCAATGGTCCAGCAGGCACGGATCGGCCGCGTGCAGGACCGCCGCCGCCGCGGTGCAGATGAACCCGTCAAGGATGACCGGCACCCGCGCCTTGCGCGCGGCCAGAACCGCCCCGCAAATGGCGGCCTGTTCGCGCCCGCCAAGCGCGGCCAGCACGGCCATCGCATCCAGCCCGCCATGGCGCGCAAGCCCCGCCTCGATCGCGGCGATCTTGCGCCGGATGCCCTGGCTGTCCGACCCCGTGCCCGGCCCGACCCAATCGGCCGGTTCCGCCCCGAAAAGCGCAGAGGCGAGGGCCGCCGCGACGGTGGAATTGCCGATCCCCATCTCACCCAGGATCAGCACATCGGCCTGCGGATCGACGGCGCCCGCGCCGCGGTTCATGGCCGAGAGGGTCTCGGCCACGGTCATCGCGGGGCCCTGGGTGAAATCGGCGGTGGGGCGGTCAAGGTCCAGCGCGATGACGCCCAGATCGGCCCCCGCAAAGCGGCACAGCTGGTTGATCGCGGCCCCGCCATGTTCGAAAATCCCCACCATCTGCGCGGGGACCTCTTGCGGATAGGGGTTCACGCCCTGCGCGCAGATGCCGTGATTGCCCGCGAAAACCAGAGCCTGCGCGCGCGCGATCCGGGGCTGCGCCGTTCCGCGCCATTCGGCCATGAAAAGCGCAAGCTCTTCCAGGCGGCCAAGCGATCCGGGGGGCTTGGTCAGGCTGTTCTGGCGCGCAAGGGCCGCATCGCGTGCGGCGATGTCGGCCCCGGGCAGCGTGCCGGCCATGGCGGGAATGGCAAGGAGGTCCTGAAACATGGTCATTTCACCTTCATGGGCAGGCCGGCAACGGCAAGGGTCACTTCATGGGCGACCGAGGCCACCCATTGGTTCAGCCATCCGGCAGCGTCGCGGAAATCACGCGCGAGGCGGTTTTCGGGCACGATCCCGGCGCCGACCTCATTGGTGACAAGGACGACCGGCGCGGCCTGCCGGGGTAGCGACGTGACAAGATCCCGGCCCGCCGCGCGCCAGTCATGCCCGCCCAGCATCAGGTTCGACAGCCACAGCGTCAGGCAATCCACCAGCCGGGGCTGGCCATCGGTGGCGTCAAGCGCCGCCACAAGGTTGAGCGGTTCGGCAT
>CALMEG010000192.1 GCA_937863185.1 uncultured Paracoccaceae bacterium
TGTTGTCGCTTGAGGTTTGGGAATACCTCGCGACCCGGTGTGTACCCCCCCCCCAGACACACCCGGCAAACCCCCCCCCCCCCCCCCCCCCCCTCTTTGTCGACCATCCCCGCCAGCGTGTGCGAGCTGACGACATCCGAATGGAAATCGCGCAGGTCATAGGCCGAATGCGACGTGGCACCCTTCTTGATGTTCAGAGCGGCCATTGCCTCTCTCCTCTTTCATCTTCGTTCAAATATCCCGCGGGGGTCCGGGGGCGCGCAGCCCCCGGTCCGGCAGGGTTACACAAGCACCGCACCGCCGGCCTGAATCGCGCCCTCGGTCGAGGCATCGCCCAGAAGCATCTCGTTATGCGGCTTGCCCGAGGGGATCATCGGGAAGCAGTTCTCGTGCTTCTCCACCAGGCAGTCGAACAGCACCGGCCCGTCGTGATCCAGCATCTCCTGGATCGCATCGTCAAGCTTCGCCGGATCGTCGCAGCGGATGCCCTTCCAGCCAAAGCTCTCGGCCAGCTTCACGAAATCGGGCAGGCTCTCGGACCAGGAATGCGAATAGCGCTCGCCATGCAGAAGCTGCTGCCACTGGCGCACCATGCCAAGACGCTCGTTGTTCAGGATGAACTGCTTGACCGGCGCGCGGAACTGCGTGGCGGTGCCCAGTTCCTGCATGTTCATCAGCCAGCTCGCCTCGCCGGCGACATTGATCACCAGCGCGTCGGGATGGGCGATCTGCACCCCGATCGAGGCGGGAAAGCCGTAGCCCATCGTGCCAAGGCCGCCCGAGGTCATCCAGCGGTTCGGCGCGTCGAAGCCCAAAAACTGCGCGGCCCACATCTGGTGCTGGCCGACCTCGGTCGTGATATAGCGATCGCGCCCCTTGGTCAGGGCTTCCAGCCGCTGCAAGGCATATTGCGGCTTGATGGTCTTTTTCGAGGGTGCGTAGGACAGGCAGTCCTTCGCCTTCCACTCCTCGATGCGGGCCCACCATTTCTGCAACCCGGCCTTGTTGACCTTGCGCCCGCGGGCCTTCCAGACCTTCAGGATATCCTCAAGCACATGGCCCACATCGCCGATGATCGGCAGCTCGACCGGGATCACCTTGTTGATCGAGGAGGCGTCGATATCCACATGCGCCTTGCGCGACTTGGGCGAGAAATCGGCCAGCCGCCCGGTGATCCGGTCGTCGAACCGGGCGCCCAGGTTGATCATCAGATCGCAGCCATGCATCGCCAGGTTCGCCTCGTAGAGGCCGTGCATCCCCAGCATGCCTAGCCAGTTCCTGCCGCTGGCCGGATAGGCGCCAAGCCCCATCAGCGTCGAGGTGATCGGAAAGCCGGTGGCGTCCACCAGCTCGCGCAAGAGCTGGCTTGCACCGGGCCCCGAGTTGATCACGCCGCCGCCGGTGTAGAACACGGGCCGCTCGGCGGTTTCCATCAGCTCGACCAGCCGGGTGATCGCGTCGATATCGCCCTTCACGCGAGGCTGATAATGATCGACGCGCGCCTGCTTCGGCCCCGAATAGGTGCCGGTGGCGAATTGCACGTCCTTGGGAATGTCGATCAGCACCGGGCCGGGCCGGCCCGAGGTGGCGACATGGAAGGCCTGATGGATGGTTTCGGACAGCCGCTCGGTATCCTTCACCAGCCAGTTGTGCTTGGTGCAGGGGCGGGTGATGCCGACGGTATCGGCCTCCTGGAAGCCGTCGGTACCGATCATGAAGGTCGGCACCTGCCCGGAGAACACCACCACCGGGATCGAATCCATCAGCGCATCGACCATGCCGGTCACCGCATTGGTCGCGCCGGGCCCCGAGGTCACCAGAACCACGCCGGGCTTGCCGGTCGAACGGGCATAGCCCTCGGCCATGTGCACGGCGGCCTGTTCGTGGCGCACAAGGATATGGCGGATGTCGTTTTGCTGGAAGATCTCGTCATAGATCGGCAGGACGGCGCCGCCGGGATAGCCGAAAATTGTATCGACGCCCTGATCCTTCAGAGCTTGCACCACCATCTTCGCGCCGGTCATCTGCCGTGACATCATCTCAACTCCATCAACCCGTTTCGCAACAAAAAGCCCCCGTTCTGGCGGGGGCGCATGGGAACCATCATGGTCTTGCCGTTACCGGCCCATGCGCGAGGTTCCTACGACGACAAGGATCGCGTCCATCGCGCTCCCCTCCTTCTGTTGCGTTGGGCGGACATTATGACTGCATGCGAGGGGCGTCAACGGCAAAACCGTGAATATAATGTCGTGGTGCGGCGTTTTTGTTTTCTTTTGTTGCGCCGTGCCGTGTTGCGTGGGCAAGATTCGGGAAATCAAGCCGGGTTTTTGCCCGAAATCCATCCCGCCGGTCCCGTTTTCCGGGCGGCATGGCTCCTTTGGGGACCGCATTCTGCGGCGGGCCGGAAACGCAGCAGCTGCATTAACTTGCAAAACTGGTAAGAAAATAAAACCAGAATGAGCCAAAACCTTGACGCGCGCCCCGTGCTCGGCCATGAGAAACCAAAGCCCCCGTGTCGTGGGGCAGAGTGTAAAGGGGAGGATCAAGATGGGCGGTATGCTTGCCCTGTCGCGCGCTATCGACCGCGTGAACGAGCTGATCGGCAAAAGCGTGTCCTGGCTAATCCTGATCGCGGTGCTGGTCAGTGCGACCAACGCGATCATTCGCAAGACGCTGAATACCTCGTCGAATGCCTGGCTGGAGTTGCAATGGTATCTCTATGGCGCGGCCTTCCTGCTGGCGGCGGCCTATACGCTCAAGCAGAACGAGCATATCCGCATCGACATCGTCTACGGGGCCTTCTCGCGCCGGGTGCAGCACTGGATCGACCTTCTGGGGCATTTCCTGTTCCTGATGCCTTTCGTGCTGGTGATGCTCTATCTGCTCTTTCCCTATGTGATGCTGTCCGTGCGCTCGGGCGAGGTGTCGACCAACTCGGGCGGGCTGATCATCTGGCCGGCCAAGGCGCTGATCCTTGCGGGCTTCGTACTGCTGTTCCTGCAAGGTGTCTCGGAAATCATAAAGAAAATCGCAGTCATGCGTGGCCTGATCGAGGACCCCACGCCCTTCACTGGTCACCACGCCCCCGATCTGGGCATGGATGACGCCCCCGAAGCCGCAAGCGGCGAGGAGACGCGCAAATGATGGAGTTCATCGCACAGAACATGGCGCCGATCATGTTCGTCTCGCTCGTGTTCTTCCTGCTGATCGGCTATCCGGTGGCCTTCGCCCTGGCCGCCAACGGGCTTTTGTTCTTCGTCATCGGGGTCGAGCTGGCGCCGCTGTCGAATGGCACGATCAACCTGTCATGGCCGCTACTGAACGCGATGCCAGAACGGTTCTGGGGGGTGCTGTCGAACGAGACATTGCTGGCCATTCCATTCTTTACCTTCATGGGGATCGTGCTGGAACGATCGGGCATGGCCGAGGATCTTCTGGATACGATCGGCCAGCTGTTCGGGCCGGTGCGCGGCGGCCTGGCCTATGCGGTCATCATCGTGGGGGCGCTGCTGGCGGCTACTACGGGGGTTGTTGCGGCCTCGGTCATCGCGATGGGGCTGATCTCGTTGCCGATCATGCTGCGCTATGGCTATGACCGGAGCATCGCCTCGGGGGTCATCGCAGCCTCGGGGACGCTGGCGCAGATCATCCCGCCCTCGCTCGTGCTGATCGTGCTGGCCGACCAGCTGGGCCGTTCGGTAGGCGACATGTACAAGGGAGCACTGATCCCCGGCCTGATCCTGACGGGGATCTATCTGGGATATGTGGCCGTGATGTCGATCATCCGGCCCAATTCGATGCCCGCCCTGCCGAAAGAGGCGCGCACGCTCGGCTCGGGTGTGACCTCGCTTTTGGTGGCCATCGCCCTTGCGGTTGCCATCTTCTGGTTCGGCCGCGACTGGATGGACAAGGATCACGGCTCGAACGCCGACATTCTTGCCGCCGCGCTTGCGGTGATCGTGATCTATGTCGTTGCGCTACTGGACAAGGCGCTGAAGATCAACCTGATGAGCCGCCTCGCCCAGCAGGTCGTGATCGTGCTGATCCCGCCGCTGGCGCTGATCTTCCTGGTTCTGGGCACGATCTTCCTTGGCGTCGCCACCCCGACCGAGGGTGGCGCGATGGGGGCCGTGGGCGCGCTTGTGCTGGCGGCTGCCAAACGGCGCCTGACGCTTGAGGTGATCCAGCAGGCGCTTGCCTCGACCACGCGGCTGTCGGCCTTCGTGATGTTCATCCTTCTGGGCGCGCGGGTCTTTTCGCTCACCTTCTACGGCGTGAACGGGCACCTGTGGGTCGAGCATCTGCTGACCTCGTTGCCGGGCGGAGAGATGGGTTTCTTGATCGTCGTGTCGATCCTGGTCTTCCTGCTGGCCTTCTTCCTTGATTTCTTCGAGCTGGCCTTCATCATCGTGCCGCTTCTCGCACCCGCGGCGGAAAGCCTAGGGATCGACCTGATCTGGTTCGGGGTGATCCTCGGGGTGAACATGCAGACCTCGTTCATGCATCCGCCCTTCGGATTTGCGCTGTTCTACCTGCGCTCGGTCGCACCGCGTGCACCGTTCCTCGACAAGGTGACAGGCAAGCTGACCGATCCGGTGAAAACCTCGCAGATCTATTGGGGTGCGGTTCCCTTCGTGTTCATCCAGATCCTGATGATCGCGATCGTGATCTCGTTCCCAGGCATGGTGATGCATTACAAGGGGCCGGCGGTCGATACTTCGAACTTCGAGATGAAGCTGCCCGAGATGCCTGGCCTTGGCGGGCTGGGCGGGGGGCTTGGCCTGCCTGCACCGGGGGCATCCGGCGGCGGACTCGGGGGCGGGTTGCCGCCGCTTGGCACGCCGCCCAGCATCCCCGGCAACTAGGTCGGGCGACACGGATCGAGCCGGCGGCCCTTTGGCCGCCGGTTTCCTTTGGGCGGGCCAGGGGCGGGGAATGCCGGGCCGACCGGGCGGCAGAACGCAAAAGGCCCCGGACATGCGCCGGGGCCTTTCGCGTTGTCGGAGGATGTCCTTACAGCTTACCGTTGCGCTGCTGGATCATCATGAACGTGTCGTAGTTGTATTCCGCGACCTGGGTCCAGAGATAGTTCTCGGCGCGGAACGCCTTGATCGACTCCCAGATCTTCTTGAAGTCGGCGTTGTTGGCTTCCATCTCGGCATAGACCTCATTGGCCGCATTGAAGCAGGCCTCGAGGATCTCGGGCGAGAAGGGGCGCAGTTGCGCGCCATTGGCCACGAGAGATTTCAGTGCGAAGGGGTTCTTGTAGTCATACTTCTGAAGCATGTCCGCGTCTGTCGCCTGGGCTGCGGTGCGCAGCAGCGACTGATAGGCCGCGGGCAGGCCGTCATAGGCAGCCTTGTTGAACATGAAGTGGACGGTCGGGCCACCTTCCCACCAGCCGGGATAGTAGTAGTAGGGTGCGACCTTGTAGAAGCCCAGCTTCTCGTCGTCATAGGGGCCGACCCATTCCGAACCGTCGATCGTGCCTTTTTCGAGCGAGGGATAGATGTCGCCGCCGGCGATCTGCTGCGGTACCACGCCCAGCTTTTCCACGACCTTGCCGGCAAAGCCCCCGATGCGCATCTTGAGGCCCTTGAGGTCTTCGACGGTGTTGATTTCCTTGCGGAACCAGCCACCCATCTGCACGCCGGTATTGCCGCCGGGCAACGCGACCAGGCCCTGCTTGGCCATGAACTCGTTGTAAAGGTCGATGCCGCCGCCGTGGTATTGCCAGGCGTTCATGCCGCGCGCCGAAAGCGCGAAGGGAACCGCCGCGCCAACCGCCCAGGTCGGATCCTTGCCCCAGTAGTAGTATCCCACCGTGTGACAGGCCTCGACCGTCGCATTGGCGGCCGCGTCGGCTGCCTGCAGACCGGGAACGATCTCGCCTGCGGCGAACACCTGGATCTGGAAGTTGCCGTCAGTCGCTTCGGATACCATCTTGGACAGGACTTCGGCGCCGCCGTAGATCGTGTCGAGCGATTTCGGGAAGGACGAGGTCAGCCGCCAGGTCACTTTCGGCGCGGCTTGCGCCAGGGCAGGTGCTGCGAGGCCGACAGCGGCCGTGCCGACGGCGGCCTTGGTCAGGAATGAACGACGATCCATGTATCTCCTCCGGTCTATGGATTTCGGGGCGATTGGGCCTTGCGCCCCGCCATCGCGAAGTTTGCACAGCGCGCGCCCTCTGTCCAGCGCGGTGCGTGTCCGGCGATGGCCCTTGAACGCATTTTCCCGTGTATTGCCCTTCGGTTGCGCGAAAACATGGCAATGCCACGCAACTACCTGAGAATGAACGGCTTCGGGCGGTCGCAGACAACTGTAGGGCGGGGCGTTTCAGGGGGATCTTGTGTCGGGAAGGGCGATACGCGCGACCTGTTCGGCGATCGGATCTACGGAAAGGGGATGGGTCTCTCCGCTGTGGTCTTCGGGGTTGCCGATGGGTTGCCATTCGCCGCTTTTGAAGATCTCGAGCGCGGCGAAATTGGCCTTGTAGCCCATCTTGCGGCTACCCGGCACCCAGTAGCCAAGATAAACATAGGGCAGGCCGGCATTGCGGGCGATCTCGACATGATCGAGGATCAGGTAGGTGCCAAGAGACGATCCGATACGTTCGGGGTCGAAGAAGCTGTAGACCATGCTCAGTCCGTCATCGAGAACGTCCGTCAGGCAAACGGCGGTCAATGCGCGCCCCTCTTCTGCGGTGGCCGAGCGGTATTCGATCACGCGAGATTTGACGGGCGTCTCTTCGATCATCGCGGCGAATTCGAAGATGTCCATGTCGGCCATGCCGCCATCGGCATGGCGCTGGTCCAGATAGCGCCGAAACAGATCGAACTGTTCCTCGGTGGCCCAGGGGCTGGTGGCGGTGCGCGACAGGTCGGTGTTGCGCCGAAGCACGCGCCGTTGCGTGCGGCTTGGCGCGAAATCCGCAACCCGGATGCGGGCCGACAGGCAGGCGGTGCAATCGGCGCAGGAGGGGCGGTAAAGGACGTTCTGCGAACGGCGGAACCCCTGCCGCGACAGCGCGTTGTTCAGCTTTTCCGCGTTCTCGCCCTGAAGCGCGGTGAACAGCTTACGCTCGGACCGCCCGTCCAGATAGGGACAGGGTTGCGGCGCGGTCACATAGAACTGCGGAGCAAGCGGAAGCGAATGGCGCATGATCTCGGGTACAAGGTTCCGTGTTTCAAGGCAGAGGCTAACAACTGTTGAGTTTTTCGCCAAGCATTTCCTTAAGTAACAAGCCCCGCCCGGAGGGGCGGGGCTTCGGGGCCTGACCTGGATCAGCCTGAAAGGGCCTTAGTAGAGGCCGCGCCGATCATCCTGATCGGGCTTTGCCGGACCCTCGTCATCCGTTTCGGCAGCGGCGCGCGCGCGATCTTCCGCAGGCGGGCGAGGAAGCTTTCGAATTCTTCCTGTTCGCGTTCCAGCCGGGCCAGCGTGTCGGCCTTGTAGGCGTCGAAGGCCGAATTGCCGGTCAGCCCGCCCATGCGGCGTGCGGCGTAGTGATGGGAATGCTGGCCGTGGCGGGCCATGTGGCGGGAATGGGCACAACCTTTGAACATGCGTTTGCTCCAGATCACGTAGGCCAGCAGCGCAAGGCCGACGGGCCAGAAGGCGATGAAACCGAGGATCATGGCCGCGATCCAGGCCCCGCGGCCCTTCGAATCCAGCCAGTCCTCGGCGCGGGTAAACCAGTTGCCGCGGCGCAGGGCCGTGGCATCGGAAGGGTAGTCGGCATAGGCAGACATGGGCTTCTCCGTCGCTTTGCAATGGGGCCGTAAAGGGCGTTCCGCCTTCGGCCGGTTGATGTGAACACTATTCACATAACCCAAGATCGGAACGGGGTCGGACCATTGCAAGGGGCAATGTAAACATTATTTACATTACCCGGCGATCGCCCGGATCTTCCGGGCCGGCCTGGGCGCCTACTCGACGAAATCGCCCAGGGTGGCGCCGGTCACGCGGTGCAGATCGGGGGGTGCGATGGCAAAGACGTGGCGCGGCGTGCCGGCGGCGGCCCAGACCGTGTCGAACTCCATCAGCCGCGGGTCGCGAAAGCTATGCACCGGCGCGGTATGGCCAAGCGGGGCGACCCCGCCGATGGCGAAGCCGGTCTCGGCCCGGATCAGCGCGGCATCGGCCTTGCCAAGGGGCTCGCCCGCAAGCGCGCTTGCCTTTTGCGCACAGACCCGGTTGCCGCCCGCCGTGATGAACAGCACGACATGGCCCGAGGTCTCGCCGCGAAAGATGATCGACTTGGCGATCTGGTCGACCGCGCAGCCGACCGCCTCGGCGGCCATCGCGGCGGTGCG
>CALMEG010000193.1 GCA_937863185.1 uncultured Paracoccaceae bacterium
TGGACACCCCACCCCCGGCCTTCGGCCGGACCCTCCCCATCGAGGGGAGGGAAAGGCGCGCGGACGTTGCCCTCCCGGAACGGATGCACGTAGTTGACGTCGCCGATGATCTCGCCCGCGCCTTCCGCAAAACCGGACTGCGACGACTTGGCGAAGTATTTCACCTTTACCAGACGGCGATGCACATCGGCCATGCCGGTCTCTATGTATTTGCAAAACTGGAACTGGCTTGCGCCCTTGGAGATTTCCAGCGTGCGGATTTCTCCCGCCCAGTCATAGACGTCCTGGAACAGGTGGCGGTGGATGGCGCGCAGGTGCTTCAGGTCGAAAATGCCAGTGGGAACGCCTTGGCGAGCGCGCAGCGTCGTGATTTCGCGTTCGTGGTAATCAAGCAAATCGGCGTTGCGAATGCCGAATTTGTTTCGAAGATTCTTGGTGCCGGGAAAGAGGTACGGATCGTCACTCATTCTGCCGCATGTGCTGCGGTCCGCGATTTCGCACGATCAAGGATATACTCCAAACACCGCTCATGTGACCATGCCTCGCGCTCGAACATCTCGAACATCGCGATCTGCTCAGCATCAAGCGGATTACCCTCGATCGCCTGCAGATGCTGCATGTCGAGCCGGCGTTCGCGGGCTTCGGCGATCTCTTCGGCGGTGGGTTTGCGGTCGATTGCAGTCATGGAGTCACCATAGCACGGCTACGATATCGCTCAAAGAAATTGATGGCGCGCGGCAGGGCGATCGGCCGGGGCGTTTGCGTCGCATCTTACCCCCACCCCCAGCCCCTCCCCTCAAGGGGGAGGGGGGCGAACTGCCCGTAGACACAGCCATTGCCAAAAGCACTGCGTCACTTGTGCTTCTTGACGAACGGCATTGCAATCCCCCTCCCCCTTGAGGGGAGGGGTCAGGGGTGGGGGTAACCTTCACCCGCTTGCCCTGCAATCGATGGCGTGCGGCTGCGGGATACAGCCCCCGAGAGCACCTCACGCCGGAGCGGCGACGATGCGCTTGCCCTCGAATTTCAGCACGGTTTGTCCCCGCACCAGTTTCAGCGCCTCGGCGCCGAACATCTCGTTGCGCCAGCCGTGCAGCACCGGCGTGTCGGCGTCGGCGCCCTGCGCGGCGATCGCTTCGAGATCATCCGAGGTCGCGATGATCTTGGCCGCGACGCCGTATTTCTCCGCCGTCAGCTTGAGCAGCACCTTCAGCAGTTCGACAGCCGCGGTGCCGCCTTCCGGCGCTTGCGGGGGGCGCGGAAGTTTCGGCAGGTCTTCCTTCGCCATCGCCAGCGCCGCCTGCACCGCTTCCATGATGGGCGTTGCGGCGCGCGATTTCTCCCAGCCGTTGGGGATCGTGCGCAGCTTGCCGAGCGCGGCCGCATCGCGCGGCGCCTGCTGGGCGATCTCGTAGATCGCGTCGTCCTTCAGAACGCGGGAGCGCGGCACGTTGCGGGCGCGCGCCTCGTTCTCGCGCCATTCGGCGAGGTTCTTCAGGATCTGGAATTCGACAGGCTTGCGGGCGCGCAGCTTAAGGCGGGTCCAGGCGTCCTGCGGCTTCAGGTCATAGGTCTCGCGCGCGGTCAGCGTCGCCATTTCCTCGTTCAGCCAGTGGGCGCGGCCGGTCTCCTGCAGCTTCTGTTTCAGGCTGAGATAGACGTCGCGGAGATGCGTGACGTCGGCCATTGCATACTCAAGCTGGCGGTCGGACAACGGCCGCGCCTTCCAGTCGGTGAAGCGCGAGGTCTTGTCGATATGTCCGCCGGTGATGCGCGACACCAGCGCGTCATAGGCGATCGAATCGCCGTAGCCGCAGACCATCGCCGCAACCTGCGTGTCGAAAACCGGGTGCGGGATGAGATTGCCGCGATGGAAGACGATTTCGATGTCCTGCCGCGCCGCATGAAACACCTTCAGCACCGCCTCGTTGGCCATCAGTTCGAAGAAGGGCGCAAGGTCGATGCCCGGCGCCAGCGGATCGACCAGCGCCTCCACGCCCGGCGCCGCCATCTGGATCAGCGCCAGTTCGGGCCAGAAAGTGGTTTCGCGGATGAATTCGGTATCGACAGTGACAAATTCGGATTTCGAAAGCGCTGCGACAGCGTCGGACAATTCGGCGGTGGTGGTGATCAGGTGCATGGCACCGCCTTATCAAGACGCACAGGCATTGTCTTTCCCCCCGGCCGCGAAAACCTGTTCATTTGCCGCCGTTTCTCTCCGCCTCGCCACGTTTCCGCGCCAGGCGGAAGATCAACGGCGAGGTGCGCATGACGGCGGCGAAGCGGCCGCGCCGGTCCGCAGGACCGCGCGCGCGCATGCGCCACAGCGTGGCGGCGATCAGCACCGCGTGCACCGCGCTGGTGAAGCTGAACAGGGCAGCCGGCCCCCGCCATTCCATCAGCAGCGAGGCGACGAACGGGCCGGCCATGGCGCCGACCGAATAGAAGAACATCAGCCCCGCCGCCACCAGTACGTATTGCCCCTCTTTCGCACGGTCGTTGGCGTGTGCGGCGGAGAGCGAATAAAGCGGCAGGGCAAAGGCGCCGAAGAAGAACACGCCGACGAGGTTGGCCGTATGCGAGCCGCCCGCCAGCATGGTGAGATAGAGCCCCGCCGCCACCGCGCCGATGGAAGCGAACAGTAGCACGATGCGGCGGCCATGCCGGTCCGACCACCAGCCGAACGGATATTGCATCACCGCCGCGCCGATGATGGAGGCGGAGATGAAGTTGGCGATCCCGGTGTCGCTGAAACCGAGATCGCGCGCATAGACCGGGCCGATCAGCCGGAAGGCGGAATTGGTCATGCCGATGACGACGCAGCCGATCGAGGCGAGCGGCGAGATGCGCCACATCTGCGGGATGTCGAAGCGGAACTCCTCCGGCGGCTTCGGATTGGAGCGATCGGCGAGCGACACCGGCACCAGCGAGATCGTCACCATGATCGCCATCACCGAAAAGATGCGGAAATCGCTGCTGCCGAGCAGCGGCAACAGGTATTGCGAGCCGGTCACCGCGCCGAGGTCGATCATGCGGTAGACGGAGAGCACGCGGCCGCGCTCGGAATTCGGCACACCGGTGTTGAGCCAGCTTTCCATGGTGGTGAACAGGCCGGAAAAGCAGAACCCCATCACGAAGCGGATCACCATCCAGGGGTAGGGGCCGAGCCACAGCGCGATCGCCAGCGTGCCGGACGCCGCCGTTGCGGCAAGCGCCGCGAAGGTGCGGATATGGCCGACCGCCGCCAGCATGCGCGGTGTGGCGAAGCAGGCAAGGATGAAGCCCGCGAAGTAGCAGGTGCCCATGAAGCCGATCTGCCCGGTGGAGAACCCCTCCTCCGCCCCGCGCAGCGCGATCATCGTGCCTTGCAGCCCGTTTCCTGCCAGCAGGATGCCGGCGGCGGTGAGAAGCGGGACAAGCGGGCGAAAATCGGTCACGGGCGGGATTCTTCAGGCATGCACAGATACGCCACCATTGCAGCCTTGAGCATCATTGGAAAGCGCAAAGACCAGCCGCCAAGGGAAACGCCTGATGGCGTGTCCGGCCTTCTACCCCCACCCCTCGCCCCTCCCCACAAGGGTTACGATGTTCACACTTCTGCGCGGCGAAGGCGCTGATGGTACGGGGAATTTCCCTCCCCCTTGTGGGGAGGGTGTCGGCGAAGCCGACGGGTGGGGGTGGCAACGCCGACCATGCCAGTGTATCCGGTCCTTGTTCTTCAACAATCTCAAAAATTTGCCGCGACAATTCACCCCCACCCCCGGCCGGAGCCTGTCCTCGGGCTTGCCAAAGGCAAGACCCGGGGGGCCGGACCCTCCCCACAAGGGGGAGCGGCGAGGGGGTAAGTCTCAAGCGATAGCCCCGGACCGGCTTGGTCTTCCCGAAACCGCAACGCCCGTCACTTCGATTCCGGCAGCGGCTTTTTCCAGCGCACGCGTTTTCCCAGCAGCGCCTCGCGCGCGAACACGAACAGCCCGGCCCCGGCGATCAGCGCGATGCCGAGCCAGCTCCACGCGTCGGGCCAGTCGTTCCAGATGACGATGCTCCAGAAAATCGCCACCGGCAGCGCGACATATTCGAACGGAGCCAGGATCGCCGCCTCGGTCATGCGGTAGCCCTGGCTGACAAGGTAGCCGGCAATCGAGATCGCCACGCCGACGCCGAGGATGATCGCAAGGTGCGTTGGCGTCGGCCAGGCCCAGGGCCTCGTCAGGAATTCAAGGCTCGGATCGCCGCCGCCGGAGAACCGGCCATTGCCCATGACCAGCCCGACCACGGCGCTGAACAGGACGAACATGAACTGGATGTAGAAGGCCATGGTCGCCGCCTTTTCGGCGACGCCGAGCTTGCGCGTCATGATCTGCAGGGCGGCGTAGCAGGCGGCCGAGCCCACCGGCAGCAGGGCGGCGAAGCGGAAACTCTCGGTGCCGGGCTTCATCATCACCAGCACGCCGGCAAACCCAACGACCACCGCCGCCCAGCGCATCCAGCCGACCTTCTCGCCGAGAAAGACGACCGAAAACGCGGTGATGAACAGCGGCGCGACGTAGAAGATCGCCACCGCCTCGCCGAGCGGCAGCGCCGCCACGCTGGCGTAGAGCAGCATGTTGGCCAGCACCACCATCAGCCCGCGCGCGAGGTGAAAGCGCAGGTGGCGCGTGCGCAGGATGCCATAGCCGCCCTCCAGCGGCACGAACAGCGCCAGCGTCACCAGGGTCGCCACCAGCCCGCGCAACAGGGTGATCTGGTGCAGCGGGTAATCGCCCGACAGCCATTTCATGGCGAGATCGTTGAAGGAAAACGCCAGCGCTGCCCCGACGACGCAGGCGATGCCGAGGATCGGCCTTGCGGCGGGGGCGGGGAGGGGGGGGGGGGACAAGCCCCCCCCCTATCGGGGAAGTGCTGGGGCGTAAAGCTGGAAGTGGGGGAGCAAAGCCGAGGCACCTCGGATGCCGCCATTCCGTTTGGCGGCAAAGGGATTCAACGCGTTGTTTGCTTTCGGGGCGTTCGCGGGGAACGCCCCAAGGAAGGCGTCATTGCGGGTCAAGCAAGCGGTCTGCGCGGCAGACGCGGAGCGCGCACCCGCAATCCATGTATTTCCAGATACCTGGCATGCGCCGCTCCTGTTTGCGCGCCTTGGAGCATCGGCTGCAAACGTCGAACCGGCTTGAACAATACGCTGCAACACGGGGACTTTCCCTCCCCCTTGTTGGG
>CALMEG010000194.1 GCA_937863185.1 uncultured Paracoccaceae bacterium
AATCGGTGATCGCACGCCCCACCGGGCTTTGCGCCGCAATCGCGCCGCAGCGCAGGTAATCCCCGTAGGAAAACCCCCCCGGCACGCCCACGATGTCCACGCCCTCGGGCAAGGCGGTCTCCTTGTGCCAGACGCGGACCACCTCGGCCCCCGCCAGCTCGAACCCGCGGGCAAGATCTCGGTCGCAATTCGACCCCGGAAAGGTGATGACGGCGGCTTTCATCGGTCAACGGCCCCTGGCTGTTTCATCTTCGCGCAAATATCCCGGGGGTCCGGGGGCAGCGCCCCCGGGCCTCGCCCTCAGGCAATCTCGATCGCGTATTTCTCGATCACGGTATTGGCCAGAAGCTTCTCGCACATCGCGCGCACTTCGGCCTCGGCCGCGGCGCGGTCCGTGGCGGCCAGATCAAGGTCGATCACCTTGCCCTGGCGCACGCCCTCGACGCCCGCGAACCCAAGCGTTCCAAGGGCATGGCGCACGGCCTCGCCCTGCGGGTCCAGAACCCCATCCTTCAGCATGACATGAACGCGCGCCTTCATCGCGGAGGTCCCTTTCAGTTGATCAGCGTCGGCTTGATATTGGTGGCGGCGGCGGGCAGAACGCCCAGGCGGCGCGCCACCTCGGAATAGGCATCGGTCAGGTTGCCCAGATCGCGGCGGAACACGTCCTTGTCCAGCTTCTGGCCGGTCTTGACATCCCACAGACGGCACGAATCCGGGCTAATCTCGTCGGCCACGATCAGCCGCATGAAATCACCGTCCCAGATCCGCCCGATCTCGATCTTGAAGTCGACCAGCTTGATCCCGACCCCGAAGAAGACCCCCGACAGGAAGTCGTTCACCCGAAGCGCAAGCGCCACGATGTCGTCAAGGTCCTGCTGGCTCGCCCAACCGAAGGCGATGATGTATTCCTCGGGCACCAGCGGATCGCCCAGCTCGTCGTTCTTGTAGCTGTATTCCACGATGGGCCGCGGCAGCGCGGTGCCTTCCTCCAGCCCCAGCCGCTTGGCGATCGAGCCTGCGGCGAAGTTGCGCACGATCACCTCGAGCGGCACGATCTCGACTTGGCGGATCAGCTGCTCGCGCATGTTCAGGCGGCGGATGAAGTGGTTCGGCACGCCGATATTGGTCAGCCCGTTCATGAAGAACTCGGACAAGCGGTTGTTCAGCACACCCTTGCCGTCGATCGTGGCCTTCTTCTGCGCATTGAAAGCGGTCGCGTCATCCTTGAAATACTGGACAAGCGTGCCCGGCTCGGGGCCTTCGTAAAGGATCTTCGCCTTGCCTTCGTAGATCTTCTTGCGCCGGGGTGCCATGCAATCTCCGTTCGGTAACGGGTGTCCCGCGCCTTCTCGCAGGCGCGTGAAACGGTTGAGGGCGGGCCGAAGCCCGACCCTTTCGGCCCCTATAGGGCAAGCGCCCTGTTCCCGCAAGGCTCAGGGAGGCCGCCGCCCGTCCCGGCACGCAGATTTGCCGCCCAGCGCCCCTGCCTAGCGCCGCCCCGGCGCGGATCGGGCATCGCGGCCCTTGCAGCGCGCGCCCTCTAAGGGCATATGGAGTGGGAACACAACCTTTCACGGGGGGCCCGATGACCACCTTCGACGATCGCGAAAACGCCTTCGAGAACAAGTTCGTCCATGACGCGGAACTGCAGTTCAAGGCGGAAGCGCGCCGCAACAAGCTTCTCGGGCTTTGGGCGGCAGAGCTTCTGGGCAAGAGCGGCGCCGACGCCGAAGCCTATGCCAAGGAAGTCGTGACCGCCGATTTCGAGGAAGCCGGGGACGAGGATGTCTACCGCAAGGTCGCGGGCGATCTTGGCGGGCGTGCCGATGAAACGACGATCCGCACCAAGATGGTCGAGCTGCTGGCCGTCGCCAAAGACCAGGTGATGAAGGAAAGCTGATTCTCCGTCTGACGCGCCCGGAGCAGAACATCCGGCCCCGTCGCGCTGCGCGTGGCGGGGCCTTTTCGTGAAATCCCCCCTTTCCGAAGCGGAATGCCGCTTCGAGGATTTGCCTATTTCCCCCATCCGTGGCAGAGCACGCGCAGCCTCGCCCCCCTCGATCACGAAAGGCACAGAGACGATGACCGATGCACTGAGCCGCCTTCTTCAGACGCGCGACTGGCTGATGGCCGATGGCGCGACGGGGACCAACCTGTTCAACATGGGCCTCGCCTCGGGCGAGCCGCCCGAATTGTGGAATGTCGACAAGCCCGACAATATCCGCGCGCTCTATCGCGGCGCGGTCGAGGCGGGATCGGACATCTTCCTCACCAACTCCTTCGGTGGCAATGCCAGCCGGCTGAAGCTGCACAACGCCCAGGATCGCGTGCGCGAACTGAACCGCCTGGCGGCAAGCCTCGGGCGCGAGGTGGCCGATGCGGCCGGCCGCCCGGTGGTGGTGGCCGGCTCCATGGGCCCCACCGGCGACATCTTCGCACCGATGGGCACGCTGACGCATGAACTGGCGGTCGAGATGTTCCACGAACAGGCCGAGGGGCTGAAAGAGGGCGGCGCGGATGTGCTCTGGGTCGAGACGATCTCCGCCCCCGAGGAATTCAAGGCCGCGGCCGAGGCCGCACGGCTGGCCGGCATGCCCTGGTGCGGCACCATGAGCTTCGATACCGCAGGCCGCACGATGATGGGCGTAACTTCGGCGCAGCTGGCCGCGCTGGTCGACAAGCTGCCCAACCCGCCTCTGGCCTTCGGGGCGAATTGCGGCGTGGGGGCCTCGGATCTGCTGCGCACGGTGCTGGGCTTCGCGGCCAGCGGCACCGAACGCCCGGTCATCGCCAAGGGCAATGCCGGAATTCCGAAATATCACGACGGCCACATCCATTACGACGGCACGCCCGAGCTGATGGCCGAATATGCGGTGCTGGCGCGCGATGCCGGCGCCACGATCATCGGCGGCTGCTGCGGCCCGATGCCCGAACACCTGCGCGCCATGCGCGCGGCGCTCGAGGCGCGCCCGCGCGGCCCCCGCCCCACGCTCGAAGAGATCTCGCAGAAGATGGGCGGGTTCTCCTCGGCCTCCGACGGCACGGGGGACGAGCCCGCGGCCACGCGCGAAAGGCGCGGACGGCGGCGCGGCTGAGCGGGCGCGACGGATCAGAACAGGCTTAGCTGATCGCCGGGACAGGGCGGCGGGGCAAAGTGCGTGCAATCGAGCGCGGGCATCCGACGCCCCAGCCCCAGCCGCCGGACGGCAAGTGCGAAGCGCTGCGCCAGCAGGTCGGCCGTCATCCCCTGCCCCGTCATCCGGCTGCCGAAGCGCGGATCGTTCAGCCGCCCGCCCCGCATCTCGGCCAGCCGCGCAAGGACATGCGCGGCACGCCCCGGACGATGGCGCTCCAGCCAGTCAGCGAACAGCGGCGCAACTTCATGGGGCAGCCGCAAAAGGATCATCGCGGCCGCCTGCGCCCCCGCCTCGGCCGCGCGGGACAGGATCGCCTCCAGCTCGTGATCGGTCAGCGCGGGAATCATCGGCGCGGCCATGACCCGCGTCGGCACCCCGGCCGCCGAAAGCCGCGCGATCATCCGCAACCGGATTTCGGGCGCGGGCGCGCGCGGCTCCATCGCGCGGGCAAGGCCGGCATCAAGCGTGGTCACGCTGACCCCGACATGCACCAGGCTGCGTTTCGCCATATCCGACAATATATCAAGATCGCGCAGAATCGTTGCCCCACGCGTGACAATCGCCACCGGGTGTTGAAACCCGGACAGTACCTCCAGCAGCGCCCGCATGATCCCCATCTTCGCCTCCAGCGGCTGATAGGGATCGGTGCTGGTGCCGATCGCCAGCGGGGCCACGCGATAGCCCTTGCGCCGCAGTTCTTCCGCCAGGCGCAGGGGCGCATTCGGCCGCGCGATCAGGCGGGTTTCGAAATCCAGCCCCGCCGACAGGCCCAGATAACCGTGCGACGGCCGGGCAAAGCAGTAGATGCACCCGTGTTCGCACCCCCGGTAAGGGTTCAGCGACCGGTCGAACGGCAGATCCGGCGAGCCGTTGCGCGTGATGACCGAACGTGGATTCTCCAGCGCGACCTCGGTGCGCAGCACCCGCTCTTCCTCGGGGATGTCCCAGCCGTCATCGACCCTGACCCGCTCATACGGTTCGAACCGGCCCACGGGATTGGCCGCGGAACCGCGCGCCTTCAGGCGCAGGCTGGGATCGGTCGGGGGCAGGCGCATCCGGCCAAACTAGAACATTTCATGAACATTTACCAGAGGATTTGCACCGCCCCTGTCGGAACCGAAGGGGCGCATGTCGCAATTCGCCAAGTATGCAACGGCCTTTGGCCGCATCTAGAAAACAGCGGATCGTTCAGGAGACAGCACGAGATGGCCGACGAAGAAGAGATCATCCTTTCGGAACTGAATGACGAGGAACTCGTGCTGCAAATGCATGACGACCTCTATGACGGTCTCAAGGAAGAGATTGAAGAGGGCGTGCGCATCCTGCTGGAGCGCGGCTGGACCCCCTATGACGTTCTGACCAAGGCTCTGGTCGCGGGCATGACCATCGTCGGCGCGGATTTCCGTGACGGGATCCTGTTCGTTCCCGAAGTGCTGCTGGCGGCGGGTGCGATGAAGGGCGGGATGGCAATCCTGAAGCCGCTACTGGTGGAAACCGGCGCGCCGCGGATGGGCAAGATGGTGATCGGCACCGTCAAGGGCGACATCCACGACATCGGCAAGAACCTCGTGGCGATGATGATGGAAGGCGCGGGCTTCGAAGTCGTCGATCTCGGCATCAACAACCCGGCCGAGAACTATCTGGAAGCCGCCGTGCGCGAAGAGGCCGACATCATCGGCATGTCCGCCCTGCTCACCACCACCATGCCCTACATGAAGGTCGTCATCGACGCGCTGAAGGAAAAGGGCATGCGCGAGGATTACATCGTGCTGGTCGGCGGCGCCCCCCTGAACGAGGAATTCGGCCGCGCGATCGGCGCGGATGCCTATTGCCGCGATGCCGCCGTCGCGGTGGAAACGGCAAAGCAGTTCATTTCGCGCAAGCACAACCAGCTTGGCGCGGCCGGCTGATCCGCCAAGGCCTGCGCAAGACGATCGAAAGGCCCCGGTCGCGCGATCAGGGGCCTTTTCCTTTTGGCAAACAACGCCCATATTGAAAAGGAACGGAGGGAACCATGCCTTTGCCTCATTTCCTGGCGCTCGTGGCCATCGTGATCGTGCTGGGCGCAATGACCGTCTGGGCCGCCACGGTGGCGGGCGTGCCGCTGCCGATGCTCGCGCTCGTGGTGCTTGCCGGTGCGGGCATAGCAAGACTGATGACCCGGGTGCACTGAACCACGGCCCCGGCAGAACGTCCCGAAGCGATCGAGAGGCCTGGGATGGAGACATCATCCGATAACACGACAGCCGCGCCGGCCCCGTCCCCGGGGCGCGTGCTGCTGATCGCCTGCGGCGCGCTTGCCCGCGAGATCCTGGCCTTGAAGGCCGCGAATGGCTGGACACATCTCGAACTGACCTGCCTGCCCGCGAACCTGCACCTTTACCCCGACCGCATCCCCGATGCGGTCGAAGCCGCGGTCAACAAGCACCGCGCTGATTACGACGAGATTTTCGTGGTCTACGCGGATTGTGGCACCGGAGGCCTTCTGCGCGAACGCTGCGACGCGCTTGGCGTGGAAATGGTGCCCGGCGCACATTGCTATGCCTTCTACGAAGGGCTCGATGCCTTCGCTGCGAAGGCCGATGAGGAATTCACCGCATTCTACCTGACCGACTTCCTCGTGCGCCAGTTCGACGCCTTCGTCTGGCGCCCGATGGGGCTCGACCGGCACCCGGAACTGCGCGACATGTATTTCGGCAATTACGACCGGCTGATCTATCAGGCGCAGACCGATGATCCCGCGCTCGATGCCCTCGCGCGCGAAGCGGCCGAACGCCTCGGGCTGCGCTACGAGCGACGCTTTACGGGTTATGGCGATCTCAACCATGCCCTCGCGGCGCTTTGACCCGGACTACGGAAGCCTCCGGCGGGGATATTTAGGGCTCTGAAGAAACCGCATTCTCCAGAGAAAAATATCCCCCGCGGAGCGTTCCGCCGCATGCCACGGGCGACCGGGTCACGCCTCCAGCTCGGCGTCCCAGTAAAGAAAGTCGAGCCAGCTTTTGTGGAGATGTCCGGGTGGGAAGCGGCGCCCGATGGAATGCATCTCTTCCGGTGTCGGGCGGCATGGCGGGCGCTTGAGGTGCAGTCCGGACTGGCGCAGCGACTTGTTCGCCTTTCTCAGATTGCACGGAGAGCAGGCCGCCACCACGTTTTCCCAGCTGGTGATCCCGCCACGCGAACGGGGAATCACATGATCGAAGGTCAGATCGCCCTTCGATCCGCAATACTGGCAGCAGAATTCATCGCGCAGAAAAAGATTGAAGCGCGTGAAGGCCACGCGCTTCTGAGGTTTTATGAATTCCCTGAGGACGACGACGGAGGGGATTTTAATGCTCTCCCTCTGGCTGCGCACCACGGCATCATATTCCGCGATGATCGTGACCCTTTCGAGGAACACCGCCTTGATCGCCTCTTGCCAGGGCCAGAGCGACAGGGGGTAATAGGAGAGCGGGCGAAAATCGGCGTTGAGCACAAGCGCCGGATACTGGCGCAGGGCCGCAGGCTCGCGCACGAATTGCGATCTGAAATCTGGTGTTCTGGCCTGGTCAAGCATGCGTGACTCTGTCCTCGCCCTGTCAGCCCTGTTTCATGGCCCGGGGCGGGGAGACCGCCCCATTCCACACGTAAAGACTATATATGGCGTTCCGCCTCTGGCAAGCCCCGTAATGTGCGGTGCTGCCACCAAGGTTCGTGTATCGCCCTCCCGTGACAGGGATGTGACGGATCAGGCCGGCAGGTTCTCTTTCAGGAAGGCGAGCGCGACGGATAGGCCGTCGGGGGCGATGCCGTGGCCGGTGCCTTTCATCACATGGGCGTAGGTTTCGAACCCCGCGCTGACCAGCACGTCGCCCGCAAGCCCCATATCCGCGAACGGAACCATCGGGTCTTCGTCGCCATGCACAAGCAGCACCGGCGGCTTCGAGATCGCCTCGGCCGCAAGCCGTTCCGGCATCAGAAGCCGCCCCGAAAAGCCGACGAGGCAGGCGATCGGCACGGCGCGGCGCGGGATGACCTGAAGCGCCATCATCGTGCCTTGCGAGAATCCCACCACAGCAAGGTGCCCGGGCGCGATGGCGTTTTCGGCCAGCACATCATCCAGAAAGGCGTTCAGATCTGCGCTCGCCTGCGCCATTCCCGCGGCGGCCTCCGCCTCGCTCGAGCCGTCCAGCCAGGGGATCGGGAACCACTGCCGCCCGAACGGGTTGCCCGCGCAGGGCTCGGGCGCGTCGGGGGCGAGGAACAGCGTATCGGGCAGGTGCGGCGCCAACGGGTCCGCCAGCCCCAGAAGATCGGCGCCATCCGCGCCATAGCCGTGCAGGAACACCACGACCGATCCGGTCTTGCCCGAGCGCGGTTCCTTGCGGCCTGTCTGCAATTTCCGGGTCATACGCCCACCCCTTCACGCGATTTTCCATGTGCGTAATAAGCCCAGAGCAGCCGGGCCGCAACCGCACGCCAGGGCGACCAGGCCTCGGCCATCGCGGCAAAGGGCTTCGGGCGCGGACGGTCGGGCAGATCGAACAGCATCCGGGCCGCTTCGGCCAGGGCAAGATCGTCGACCGCGAACACATCGGCCCGGCCAAGCGCGAACATCAGATACATCTCGACGGTCCAGCGCCCGATCCCCGGCAGCGGCAGGAGCGCCTCGAAAACCGCCTCCGACGGCATCCCCCGCAAGGCGACAAAATCGACCCCGGCTTCGGAAAGCGCGCGCAGGTAGCGGATCTTCTGGCGCGACAGGCCGCAGGCGCGCAGCCCCTCGTCCCGGGCCGTGGCGATGGCCGCGGCCTCGCCCAGCCCCGCCTCGACCAGACGATTGCGGATCGCGCTTGCCGCAGCGACCGAGACCTGCTGCCCGACGATCGCGTCGCGCAGCGCCTCGAACCCGTCGGACCGGCGGCGGAGGGGCGGCGGCCCGGTCAGATCCAGAACATGGGCAAAGCGCAGCTCTTGCGCGGCAAGCCACTGCGCACCCTCGGCGATGTCGTCTTCGGTTTCAATGATACGTCCCATCATCGCGCTGCCCTGCCCGATT
>CALMEG010000195.1 GCA_937863185.1 uncultured Paracoccaceae bacterium
GACCCGCGTCTTCGAGAGCTGCCGCTGGCGCAACGCCAACCACCGGCCCTGGATGGCCGCGCCCGCGGGTGAGGTGATCCCGCCGCGCGTCATCGACAAGCCGCCATCGGCCGAGCTGCGCGAAAACCAGAAGGATCAGGACAGCCTGCCGCCCTACGAGGTGCTCGATGCCATCCTCGAACGCCTGATCGAGGGCGATCAGTCCGTGGCCGAGATCGTGGCGGCCGGGTTCGACCGCGCCACGGTCAAGCGGGTGGAACATCTGGTCTATATCTCGGAATGGAAGCGGTTCCAGTCGGCCCCCGGCCCGCGCCTGACCACGCGCGCCTTCTGGCTTGACCGGCGCTATCCGATGGTCAACCGCTGGCGCGATCCGGGCCAGGTTCCGAGCCTCAGATCGGTGTCACCGGACTGAGCGGCAGCAGCCGGCGCACGTCGCGCGCGCGGCACAGTTCCGTCGCGGGCGTCATCACGGCCGCACTGGCCGCCGCGGCGCCGTGTTGCAGCGCCTCTGGCAGCGATTGGTTGCGCGCAAGGGCCAGCACGAAGGCGGCCACGAAGCTGTCGCCCGCCCCCACCTTGGAAACCGGCTGGACGCGGGCGGCCTCGGCGTGCCAGCGCCCGGTTTCGGTGGCAAGGATGTTGCCGTCCCGGCCCCGCGCGACGATCACGGCCCTGGCCACCCCGCGCAACACCAGCGATTGCGCGAAATCCGCGCTGTCGCTGCGCGTGCTCAGGGGCTGGCCGGACAGATCCTGCGCCTCGGCGTCGTCCATGCGCAGCACATCCGCCGGGCGCGCCCCCGAATCGACCAGGCAATGCAGCGCCTTGCCCGACGTATCCAGAACCAGCCGCGCCTTGGTGCGGGCGATGCGGCTTGCCAGGCGGGCGGGGAAATCGGCCGGGATGCCGGGCGGCTGGCTGCCCGACAGCACCACGAGCCCGTCCTCGGGGGCCACGCGCACGATCCGCGTGAGAACCCGCGCCGTATCGCTGACCGACCATTCCGGGCCGGGCATGACGAAACGATACTGCTCGCCGGTGCTCATGTCGGTGGCGGTCAGGCTCTGGCGGGTTTCGCCCGGCGCGGGGAAGGGCACAAGCCCGATCCCGGCCTCGGCCAGAAGGCGCATGACCTTGTCGCCGGTGGGGCCGCCCACCGCCACGAAGGCGGTGGAGCGCCCGCCAAGCGCCATGATCGCGCGGCTCACGTTCAGCCCGCCGCCGCCGGGATCGGTATCGGGCCGGGTGCAGCGCAGCTTGCGCTCGGGCAGGATCGCGTCGGCCGCGATCGACAGGTCGACCGTGGGGTTGAGCGTGATCGTCAGAATGCTGGTCATCGTGGCCCCTTCCGCGCAGTCGGGGCAGAGTGCCAGCTTTGCCCTGTCATTCCAAGGATGCTTCGACCATCCGCTACAGGCTGAGCTGGTAGGATGCGGGCACGAAGCGGAAGCCCGGCCCCCTGGCCTCCAGATAGCCCATGGCGGGGAAGGGCATGTGATAGCCGACGAAGGGCAGCCGCTCGGCGGCGATCATGCCTAGCAGTTCCTTGCGCGTGGCGGCGGCCTGGGCCTTGTCCGCGTCGAAGCGCACCTCCCAGTCGGGCTGTTCCAGCGACCAGACGTAATGGTTGGCCGCATCCGCGATCAGGATCAGGGCCTGCCCCTCGCTTTCGATGCGCCAGGCCATATGGCCGGGGGTATGGCCGAAGGCCTCGATCGCGGTAATGCCGGGGGCGGCCTCGGCGCCACCCTCGACGAAGGTCATCTTGTCCCCGAGCGGCCTGACCTTCGTATCGAAACCTTCGTTCCCCGCTGCCGACCAGTGGTTGGGCTCGACCGCGCCGGTGACATAGCGCGCATTGGCGA